>CAIVVS010000284.1 GCA_903909415.1 uncultured Pseudomonadota bacterium
CACCGGTATTGGTCGCATTGAACACGCCGCCACCGGTGTTGCTGCCGGACACGGTGGCAGTCCCCGCGGTCAGGCTCAGCGCGACGTCCCCTGCCGTGGTGTTGGTTGCGGTGGTCGTGCCCGCTGCCGACACTATGGGCGTGCCGGTGGTGCCGATGCCGTTCTTGGCACTCAGGGTCAGCACGGCGCCGCCGAGCGTGCTGCCGCCGGAGATGTCACTGTTGGTGGCGGTCAGGCTGAGGTTGTCGGAAGCACCGATGGCCGGGCTGGCGCTGACGCTGATTGCGTTCGCGGTGGACGAGGTCGAGGTCAGGGAGACTGTGCGGCCCGTGTCGTTGCCGGTTCCGCCCACCACCACGCGGTTCAGGCCGAGGACGTTGGCCTCGGAAACGGTGATGTTCGCCGCCGCACCGGTGGCATTGGTGGTGAGGTTCAGGTTGCCCGTGCCGGAGTCGGTCTGGAAGGCATTGGTCTTGCCGATCTCGCCGGAGGCCGTCGCGCTGACCTGGCCGGTACCCGACACCTTGGCGTCGGCGCCGGTGCCGGCGCTGCCGACAATGTCCCGGCCGGCCGACAGGCTGATGTTGGTTCCAGAAGCGTTGGCCTGCACGCCTATGGCCGCGCCCGTGGTGGAGTACACGATGTCGCGACCGGCCGTGAGGCTGATCGCGGTCGCGCCGCTGCCCTGGATGACCGGTCCGGCGCCGCCAGTGATGGTGATATCGCTGCCGCCCCCGGTAGCAGACAGCGTGACGCCCGTGCCGGCAATGCTGCCCGTGCCGTTCACCGCCAGCGTCCCGCTGGTGGTGATGGACGACAGCCCCGTGCCGCCGGCCACCGCGCCGGTCACCGTCAGGCCACCGCCGTCATTCAGCGTGAAGCCGTTCGCGCTGAACGCACCCAGGTTGGTCAACGTGTTCGACTGGTCCAGCGTCGCCGTCGTCCCGGCGCTGCCGGTCAGCGTGCCCGCGTTGATCGTGCCTGCCGCGGTCTGGCTGATCAGCTGTCCGGCGTTGAGCGTCACCGAGCCGGCGTTACCATTGACTGCGCCCGCCAGCGTGATATCGCTTGTGCCACCCGTGGCCGCCAGCGTGACACCAGTACCCGACACGCTGCCCGTGCCACTCACCGCCAGCGTCCCGCTGGTGGTGATGGAGGCCAGGCCCGTCCCTCCGGCCACCGCGCCGGTGACCGTCAGGCCACCGCCGTCATTCAGCGTGAAGCCATTGGCGCTGATCGCGCCCAGGTTGGTCACCGTGTTCGACTGGTCCAGCGTCGCCGTCGTGCCGGCGCTACCGGTCAGCGTGCCCGCGTTGATCGTGCCCGCCGCCGTCTGGCTGATCAGTTGCCCGGCATTGAGTGTCACCGTGCCGGCGTTGCCGTTGACCGCGCCCGCCAGCGTGAAGTCGCTCGTGCCGCCCTTGGCCGCCAGCGTCACGCCAGTACCCGACACGCTGCCCGTGCCGCTCACCGCCAGCGTCCCACTGGTGGTGATGGACGCCAGGCTCGTGCCACCGGCCACCGCGCCGGTTACCGTCAGGCCACCGCCGTCATTCAGCGTGAAACCGTTCGCACTGAACGCGCCCAGGTTAGTCACCGTGTTCGACTGGTCCAGCGTCACCGTCGTCCCGGCGCTGCCGGTCAACGTCGCGCCGTTGATCGTGCCCGCCGCCGTCTGGCTGATCAGCTGGCCGGCGTTGAGCGTCACCGTGCCCGAACCGCCGTCGATGGTCCCCGCCAGGGTGAGGTCGCTCGTGCCACCCGTGGCAGCCAGCGTCACGCCGGTGCCCGACACCGCCCCGGTCACC
>CAIVVS010000285.1 GCA_903909415.1 uncultured Pseudomonadota bacterium
AGGATGGTGTCGGGATCGACCGGCATGCCGCCGCCTTCGGGCCGGCCCCACAACTGGCCGAAGTGCACGTACACCGGCAGGCCGGACTCGTGGCCCATGCGCGCCGACAGCTTGATCAGGTCCAGTCCCCAGCGGGCGAAGCTGCCCACCTCGGCATGCGCCTTGATGCCCCTGACCATGTCGGCGTTCTCGCGGATCGCGCGCAGCGTCGCCTCGACGTGTACGCAGTCGGGACGGTACAACTGGGCATACGCGTGGCCTTCCATGCCGCCGACCAGGTAGGCGGAGATGAACGCCACCACGCGCGACTCGGCCTTCTCGGCGACGAAATGGCGGAATCCGCCGAAGGTGATGCAGCTGGGCCCGCCCTGGTCGATCAGCGTCGTCACGCCGGAGCGCACGCCGCACAGGTCCGCATCCAGGCCGAAGCGGCCCGTGACATAGCGGTACACGTGCGCGTGGGTGTCGATCAGGCCGGGCAGCACCAGCTTGCCGCGGCAATCGATGCGCTGCGCGCCCACCGGCGCGATGACGTTGGGCGCGACCGCCGTGATGCGCCCGTCCTGCACGAGCACGTCGCTGATGCCGTCGATTCCCTGGGCCGGGTCGATCACGTGCCCGCCCGCCAATACCGTGGTTGCCTGCGCCATCCGATGTGTCTCCCTCAAGGTTCCCGTCAAGAATCCGCCCGACGCTGCCGCGCCAACGGCGACAGATTACACAAGCCGGAGCCTTGCAACTGCCGGCCCGCCGAAGCGATTTCCGTGCCGCCCGACGGGGTCACGCTGCCCCGCGCCCGGACAACAGCGCCCGGTAGGCGGGCTGGAGCAGCGCCGGGAGCGTGTACATGGGAATCTGCGCGAGCGCAAAGTAGGCCACCAGCGCCGGGTCGGCCGCGTCCCCCAGGGCCACGATCAGCAGTCCCATGTTGCAGTTGCCGGTGAGGATCGCGATCGTCAGCGCCCGCCGTGCGCCGGCCCGCCACGCGACCGCGGCGCCCAGTGCCTGCAGGACCAGGTTGAAGCCGAACGCGGCGGCGACCGCCAGCGCGACGAATCCGGGGCGCGCCAGGGCCAGTGCCGACATGCCATCCATCACAGCAACCATGAACAGGACGAGGTTGAACACGGCGATGCCGTCGATCTCGGTCGCGTTGCGTGCCAGCCGCCCGGGACCGGCGAGCCGGCGGATCACCCAGGCCATGGCGAATGCGCCGGCCACCAGGGCGGCCAGCCGCAGCATGAAGGTGGTTGCGTCGATGGACAGGGTCATCCCCAGCAACCCGAAGGCAATGGGCGGCAGCGTAAGCGGCACCAGCGCGGTCGCCGCGACGATGACCACGACCGCGAGCGCGGCGTCCAGGCCCAGGATGAGCGCGAAGGTCGCGTTGGACAGCACCGGCGAGGAGGCCGCCGCCAGCACCATCGCCTGGTAGAGCGGGACCGGAAGGCCCAGCGGCGCGAGCGCCGCCCAGGCGACCAGCGGACAGGCCAGCATCAGCCAGGCCAGCACGGCGGCGACCATCAACGGGCGGCGGGCGTGTCCCGCCATCAGCGTCCAGTCGATGCGCACCAGCGCCACGGTGATGGTGACGACCAGCGTCGGGCCCAGCAGCGGGCGCGCGAGCCGCGCAAGCTCAGGCAGCGCCAGCCCGATCACCGCGCTGCCCGCCATGCAGGCGGCGGCATGGCGCCCCAAGAAGGCGAACAGCGCACGCACGCTCGCGGCGTCGCCCGCTAGACGCGCCGGTCCGGCCGCTTGACGCCGAAGCGCGCGGGAAAGCGCTGGCGCATCGCCTGCGCCGCGCGGTACATCGCATGGCCGCCCGCCGCCATCACGCCGCCCAGCGCGATGAAACCGTGGACCATGCCCTCGAAGCATTCCCTCGTGACTGCAATGCCGGCCTGTTCCAGCCGCAATGCATAGGCGTCGCCCTCGTCGCGCAGCGGGTCATGGCCGGCGGTCAGCACATAGGCCGGCGGCGCGCCGGCGACGTCGGGCGCCAGCAGGGGCGAGGCACGCCAGTCGAGCGCGTCCTCCGGTGTCCGCAGGTACTGCCCGATGCTGTGAAGCACGTCCGTGCGCTCCAGCAGGAAGCCCCTGGCGAAGGCATGGTGCGAGCCCGACTGCGCGCGCAGGTCGGTGGCGGGATAGATGAGCACCTGCATCGCGACCCGCGCGGCCGCATCGCCGCGCAGCGCGAGCGCCGCCGCCGCCGCCAGGTTGCCTCCGGCGCTGTCCCCCGCGACCACCAGGCACTCCGCGTCCAGCCGCAGCTCCCCGGCCCGCCGCGCGATGTCCCGCACCACGGCGACCGCGTCATCGAACGCGGCGGGAAACCGGTGTTCGGGTGCCAGCCGGTAGTCGACCGCCACGACGGCGCAGCGCGCATGGCTGGCCAGCGCCCTGCAGGGCACCTCGTGGGTGTCCAGGTCCCCCACGACCCAGCCGCCGCCATGGAAGAAAACCACCACGGGCAAGGACGCCTCCGGCGGTGTCCCCGCGCCCCGGTACAGGCGCGCGGCCAGCGGTCCCGCCGCGCCCCGCAGCGTGAGGTCGAGACGTTGCGCGACGTCCGGGGGATGCTGCTGTCGCGACAGGCGCGACTCCCGGTAGCGCCGGCGGGCCTCCTCCACCGAGGCAACGGGCGCCGCGCCTTCGGCCTCGGCCGCCCAGCCCGCGAGGAAATCCCTCGCCTGGGGATCCAGCGGCACCGCTGGCAGGGAATCCGCCTCGGTCAAGCCGGCAGCGCCTCTCGCCGGCGATGCCATGCGAGCCACACGATGGCCACGCCGATCAGGGTGATGAAGGGCACCGCAAAGTAGTTCAGCAGGTCCCAGCCCTTGGCGCTCACCATCCATCCCGAGATGATCGAGGTCACCGCCTGCGTGAGGAAGATCGCCGTGTCGTTCACGCCCTGGGTCTTGGCGCGCTCCTGCGGCCTGTAGGTCTCGGTCAGCAGCGTCGTCCCGCCGATATAGAGGAAGTTCCAGCCCACGCCCAGGAAGAACAGCGAAGTCCAGAAATGGGCGACCGTGATGCCTGACAGTGCGATCACCACGCACAGGTAGAGCAGCAGCACGCCGACGAACATGACCTGGAGCACGCCGAAGCGCTTGATCAGCGACCCGGTGAAGAACGAGGGCGCGAACATGCCGACGATGTGCCAGCTGATCACCGTGGCCGCCGCGGCGTAGGGATGCTGGCAGAAGCTCATCGCCAGCGGCGTGGCCACCATGAGGAAGTTCATCACGCCGAACCCCGCGGCCGCGCCGATCACCGCCACGATGAACGCCGGCTGCGCCGCGATCTCCGACAATGGCCTGCCGGAGCCGCTGCGCTCCTCGTCAGAGGGCGGCGGGATGCGCAGGAAGGACAGGACGCCCATCACCATCGCCAGGTACACCAGCAGCGACAGGTAGGCGCCGGCGAAGCGCACCGGCAGGAAGTCTATGGTGTAGGTGCTGACCTGCGGCCCGATCAGGCCGCCCACGAGCCCTCCGGCCAGCACCATGGAAATCGCCGTGCTCTTGTAGTCGGGCGGCGAGGCGTCCGCGGCAGCGAAGCGGTAGTACTGCGCCACCCCGTTGTAGGTACCGAACACGATGGTCCCGAGGCACAGGAGCCAGAAATCGCCCATGGTGACCGCGGCGGCGCAGATGCAGGCCCCGATCACGCCCAGGATCGTTCCCATGTAGAAGCCCGCCCGCCGGCCGAACCGCTTCATCAGCAGGGAGGCAGGCAGCGTCGCCATCGCGGCGCCGAACACCCATCCGGTCACCGGCAAAGTGGCCAGGGACTTGTCGGCGGCCAGTGCGTACCCGGCCAGTCCGTTGACCGCGATCACCGTGGAGTTGTTGGCGAAAAGCAGGGCCTGGCAGCCAGCCAGCAGGGCGACATTTTTCTTGGTGTTATCCATGCTTGCGTCGCTTTCTGTAAGTGGCATGTCAGGCGTTGGCCGGGGGTGCGAGGCGCATCGCCCCAGGCCGCCTTCGCTGCCGATTATAGTCGCGCGCAAGGGCCCCGGTTGTCCCGCCATAGGGGAAACGACTCCGCGGATGCGTGCCGGCACCGGGCCCCGGTGCGCCGCAGAATCCGCCGCGGAACGTGAATTTCCCTATGAAAAATGACTTGCGAGGCGTTGACAAACCCACTATCAAGGCGCATCCTCCGCTCGCCAGTGAACAACTGAGCAATAGATACGACGTGCAGTCGTGTGATTGTCCTCAATTTGGGAGTCTGCCTATGGCCACGAAGAAGAAAGTCGCTGCGAAGAAACCCGCCAAGAAAGCCGCCGCGAAGCGCAAGCCGAACGCTGCTTTCATGAAGCCGCTCACGCCGAGCGCGACGCTTGCCGCCATCATCGGCGCAGGCGCTGCACCGCGCACCGAGGTCACCAAGAAGATCTGGACCTACATCAAGAAGCACAAGCTGCAGGACACCAAGAACAAGCGCAACATCAATGCAGACGACAAGCTGAAAGAGCTGTTCGCCGGCAAGAAGCAGGTGTCGATGTTCGAACTGACGAAGTACGTCAGCAAGCACCTGAAGTAAGCGCGTTCAGGATCAAAAAAGCCAGGCAGATGCCTGGCTTTTTTGTTGCCGGCGCTGGTGCGGCAGCCCTCAGGTTGAAGCCGGCGCGGCGCGCGGCGCGCGGTCGGCGAGATCGCCGAACTCCTTCGCGTACTTGGCCAGCCGCTCCAGGGCACGCGACCGCTGCTGCGGGGAAAGCGTGCGGTCCAGGTCGAACAGCATTTGCGCCATCGCCTCGTCCCACAGGCGCGACTCCCGGTTGAACTCATCGGTCCTGGCGGTCTCCGGCTGGCTGAACATCAGCGCGAGCCGGGGTGCGAGCTCATCAGCGCGCCGGTGGCGCTTGATCAGGGCGATCGACTCGATCTGCCACCTGCGCCGGTCATCGAAACGAGCCTGGCTGAAGCGACCGTTCTCCGCGACGAAGCGCTCCAGGCGGGATGCCTGGTCGCGGCTCAGCGCGCCGAACCACTCCTCGAGGCCCTCGCGCAGGCGCTTGACCTGCGCGCGCTGGCGCTTGGCCAGGTCCGCGGGCAGGTACTCCTTGGCGTACTTCTCGTTGTTCTCCGCGAGCTTGTGCTCCAGGTGGGCGATCTGGGGAAGCTCCAGCGTGGCCAGCACGGGCGCGGCTTCCCGCGCCGCGCGCGCGGAAGCCGCGCGGTAATGGGCGCGCGCCTGGGCCACCGCCCAGCGGGTGTCTTCGATGGTGAGGCCCTTGGCGAGGCGCGCCGATGCGCCGCGCAGCAGCGCGGCGTACGCCGGCATCTCCTCGCGGCGGTGCCAGTCGTGCAGCGCCGCGATGCGCGCCTTGGCCTCCGTGTACTGCGCGGCATCCAGGCTCAGGTAATCGCGCGCCATGTACAGCGCCACGGTGTCGGCGTAGTTGTAGCCCACGTTGACCAGGCTGCAACCGGCCGAGAACACCGCGGCGCAACCCAGCAGCAGCACGGCGGACCAGCGTCGGAAGTTGGGGAAAGCCATGCGCATCTCGGTGTGTGGGACAGCAGGTCCTACCAATAGTTCTCTGCGGTGATGTGCCCGGGCGCGCGACGCCGGTGGCGGCGCATGCCCATGGATTTCAGGGCCTCGGTGGCATCCGTGACCATCGACGGGTTCCCGCACAGCAACACGTGCGACGAGGCCGCATCCAGCGGCGTGCCGGCGGCTGCGGCCAGCCGCCCGTCCAGGATCGCCGCCGGGATGCGCCCCCGGAGCGCGCCCGCGGGCGGCCCGTCATCGCGGCTCAGTACCGGAACGAAGCGGAAGGCCTCGCCGCGCGCGGTGGCCACCGACGCGATGCGCGAGGCGTAGGACAAATCCTGTCCGTGCCTGACCGCGTGCACCAGCACGACCCGCGGGAAGCGGCGCCACACCTCCGGCGCCGCGAGCATGGACAGGAACGGACCGATGCCGGTGCCGGTGGCCAGCATCCAGAGCGTGCCCGCGTCCGGCACCTCGGAGAGGACCAGGTAGCCGTTGCCGCGCGTCGTGACCTCCACCTGGTCGCCCGGGACCAGCCGCGCCAGCCGCGGCGACAGGGGACCGCCGGCCACGATGGAGTAGTAGAACTCGTGCTCGTCCCCGCCCGGCGCGTTGACGAAGGAATAGGCGCGCGCGACCCGCTCGCCGTCCACGGCCAGGGCGAGCTTGGCGAACTGGCCTGGTTCGAAGGGCTCAATGGCGGCCTTCACGCGCAGCGACAGCAGCGTGTCCGTCCAGCGCTGCTGGCCCAGCACCGTGGCGACGGCATAGGCCTCGCCGCGCGGGGCGGCGGGCGGGGCGGTGGGCGGCACGGCACTCATCCGGACGGGCTCATTGGACGAGGAAGGGCTCGAGTTGCAGCCCCTCGACGCTGGCGCCGAGCACGATCACCGATCCGGCGCGCCGGTTGTCGCCGGTGTCCGAGAACTCGAAGCGGAAATCGCGCTGGAAGGCGAAATGCCCCTCATCGTCGCGCCCGGGCCGAAGCCGCGTGCAGGACACGGTGTCATCCAGCAACAGCAGGCCGTCCCGCTCGCAGGCGCGGCGCGCCGCTGCCACGGCGCGCTCGCGCGCGCGCAGCGAGTCCAGCCAGAACCAGCCGGTTGCGCCGATCACCGCAAGCAGGAGGAATTCAAACCACATCGACGGTAGATCGGGACGTAGGCGGCGGGAAACAAGGGGCGGACATGGTCAGTCGTGGCGCCGGGTCAGCCATTGCGCCACCAGCGCGGGCTTGCCCGCCCCTTCGCGCTCCAGGGTCGCGTCCCAGGTCAGCTGCACGCCGCCCTGGACGCCCTCCAGCGCGGCGAGGCGGAAATGCGCCCGCACCCTGCTCCCGGCGGGCACGGGGTCGGTGAAGCGCACGCGGTTGACGCCGTAGTTGACGCCCATGCGACCGCCCGCGAGCTGCACGGTCTGCTCGAGCAAGGCCGACAGGAGCGAGAGCGTGAGGAAGCCGTGGGCGATCGGGCCCCCGAACGGTCCCTGGCCGGCGCGCTCGCGATCGACATGTATCCACTGGTGGTCGCCGGACGCATGCGCGAAGCTGTCGATGCGCTCCTGGGTCACCTCGACCCAGGGCGAGACCAGCGCCTCGCCGCCGACCAGGTCGGCCAGTTCCGCCCGGCCGAGCACGCGCGGGGCATCCCGCATAGCATTCATTGGGGCTTCCTCATGGATGCGATTCTAGCCCCGGGAAGAGGGGACGCTGCGGCGGGCTAAACTGGCGGCATGAACGGACACGCCAGGTTGTTCCTTGCCGCAGGCGCCATCGCCGCGCTGCTGGCCGTGCTGATGGGTGCCTTCGGTGCGCACGCGCTCAAGGAGCGCGTCGCCGCCGAACTCATGCCGGTGTGGCGGACCGGCGTCGAGTACCATTTCTACCATGCGCTCGGCCTGCTGGCGGTCGGCCTGCTGTTGCTCCGGCTGCCGGGCAACGCGCTGCTGAAGTGGGCCGGCTGGGCCATGCTTGCCGGCATGCTCCTGTTCTCGGGCAGCCTCTACCTGCTGGCGCTTTCCGGCGCGCGCTGGCTGGGTGCCGTCACGCCGGTGGGCGGAACCGCGTTCAT
>CAIVVS010000286.1 GCA_903909415.1 uncultured Pseudomonadota bacterium
CGTGGTGCGCGACGATCCGGTGGCGCTGGAAGCGGCGTTCCGCGAGGCCGCCTCGCGCGCCGACGCGGTGATCACCTCCGGCGGCGTGTCGGTGGGCGAGGCCGACTTCACCAAGCAGATGATGGCCAAGCTGGGAGAGGTGGTGTTCTGGACCATCGCCATGCGTCCCGGCCGGCCGATGGCATTCGGGCAACTCAGGTCAGACCAGCCGAACGGCGACAAGCAGGCCTTCCTGTTCGGCCTGCCCGGCAACCCGGTGGCGGTGATGGTGACCTTCTACCACTTCGTGCGCGCCGCCCTGCTCACCCTGTCCGGGCGCAGCGACACGCAGCTGCCGCTGATGCGCGTGAAGTCGCAGGTCGCGATGCGCAAGCGCCCGGGGCGCACCGAGTACCAGCGCGGCATCCTGGAACTGGTGGACGGCGAGTGGACGGTGAAGCTCACCGGCGCGCAGGGCTCGGGCATCCTGCGCTCCATGTCCATGGCCAACTGCTTCGTGGTGCTGGACCATGCGCAGGGCAACGTGGCCGCGGGCGAACCGGTGGACGTGATGCTGTTCGACGGACTGGTCTGAGCGCGTAGGCCTGGACGCGCCAGTAGCAACCCGAATCAAGGAAGCTGCAATGAAAAGACTCCTCCTCGGCGCACTCGCGGCAGTGGTGGTGGTCGCCGTCGCGGCCGGCGTGTTCCTCTACTCGTCGATCGACTCGCTGGTGAAGGCGGCCATCGAGGACTACGTGCCGGACATCACCCAGACCCCGGTCAAGGTCGGCAGCGTGAAGCTGGCGCCCACCGACGGCGTGGGCAAGCTGCACGGGCTGGTGCTGGGCAATCCCAAGGGATTCAGGACGCCGCACGCGCTGTCGGCCGGCGTGATCGAACTGGCGATCGACCCGGCGAGCGTCACCCGCGACGTGGTGCTGGGGCGCAAGGTCGCGGTCATCGCCGCCGACATCAACTACGAGACCGGCGGCGCCGGCAGCAACTTCGGCGTGATCCAGCGCAACGTGGACGGCTGCGCGAAGCGCACCTTGGGCAAATCGGGTACGCCGGACAAGGACAAGCCCGAGGGACCGGGCAAGAAGCTGATCATCGAGCACCTGTCCATCCACGACGCCAAGGTGAGCTACGCGCCGGCGCTGCTGCAGGGCAAGTCGATCACCGTGCCCCTGCCCAACATCGACCTGCGCAACCTCGGCAAGGCGCGCGGCGGCGCGACGCCGGCGCAACTGACTTCCGAGGTGATGGGCGCAATCAAGGCGCAGGTAATGCACGCGATGACCCAGCCGATCAGGGGCATGGGCGACACGATCAAGGGGCTGTTCAAGTAAGGCGCAGAGGGATGGCTTTTTTATTTAATTAAATCAGCCACTTAAATACTTTTCTGGCTATTTTTTCTGCCCGCGACGGGTTCAGCTGCCCTCGCCGTCCCCGTCGGCATCACCCGCGTCTGCCGGCCCGAGCAGCCGCGACGCTTCCGAGCCAGGCAGCGCCTCCACCGACTTGAGCTTCTTCGCCATCTGGCGGGTGCGCGTCTCGGCCTTGTCGATGGAATTGCTCACCGCCGCCAGCTGCCGCTTGGTCGCGGCCAGCACCTCGCCGAAGTTGCCGAACTCGGTCTTCACCGCGCCCAGCACCTGCCAGACCTCGGCCGAGCGCTGCTCGATGGCCAGCGTCCTGAAGCCCATCTGCAGGCTGTTCAACAGCGCGGAGAAGGTGGTCGGCCCGGCGACCGACACGCGGTAGTCGCGCTGCAGGGCATCGGCCAGTCCCGGCCGGCGCAGCACCTCGGCATACAGGCCCTCGGTGGGCAGGAACAGGATGGCGAAGTCGGTGGTATGCGGCGGCGACACGTACTTCTCGCGGATGGTCTTCGCTTCCTGTTTGATCAGCGCCTCGAGCGAACGCAGCGCCTCCTCCATGGCCGGCAGGTCCGCGCGTTCCTGCGCACCCATCAGCCGCTCGTAGTCCTCGACCGGAAACTTGGAGTCCACCGGCAGCCACACCACCTCGCCGTCGCCGCGGCCCGGCAGGCGGATGGCGAACTCGACACGGTCGCGCGAGCCGGGGATCGTCGCGACATTCGCCTCGTACTGCCCCGCGACCAGGGTCTGCTCCAGCAGCGCGGCGAGCTGCACCTCGCCCCAGGTGCCGCGCGACTTCACGTTGGTCAACACGCGCTTGAGGTCGCCCACGCCCGCGGCCAGGGTCTGCATCTCGCCCAGGCCGCGCTGCACCTGTTCCAGCCGCTCGGACACCAGCTTGAAGGACTCGCCCAGGCGCTTCTCGAGCGTGCCCTGCAGGCGCTCGTCCACCGTCTTCCTCATCTCGTCCAGCCGGTTGGCGTTGTCCGACTGCAGCTCGCGCAGCTTGTTCTCCAGCACGTTGCGCACCTCGGTCAGGCGCGCCTCGTTGGACTCGACCAGCTTCGCCAGCTGCGCGGCGAAGGAATCGATCTGGTTGTTCTGCACCTGCGCGATGCCGCTCATCTGCGCCTGCAGGGTCTGCGCGAACTGGTTCAGGTTGGTGGCGAGCTCCGCCCTGCCCTCGCGCGCGCCGTCCTGCGCTTCCTTGCGGCTGTTGGCGATCTCGGTGCGCAGTTCGCGCTCAAGGCGCTCGATGGCCGCGGCCTGGCGTTCCTCGGCGCCGGCCTGGCGTTCCTGCGCAGCGGCGGCGGTGCGCTCGACCAGCGCGCGCAGTGCCTCGAACTGCTCCGCTTCCCGGCGCACGGACTCCGGGTCGCCTCGATTGGCGCGCAGCTGCAACACCGCCAGCGCGATCAATACGACCGTGGCAAGCAGCAGCACGCCGAGCAGGATGTCGGTCATGCGCTGCGCAGTTCAGGTTGGATGGGCATGCGGGCATTGTATCCGCCCGTCCGTGCGCCACGCCGGCATCGCCCGGCGCCAGGCGGTGCGCAGCGATTTCAGTCGAACAGCTCGTCCAGGAACGACCCTCGCCGGTTCGGTTTAGGCTCGCGCCATTCCCTCGGACGCGACCCCTGGGACGGCGGTGGACTCCACTCCGCCGAGCGTTCGACCAGCTTGTCGAGTTCGCCGCGATCCAGCCAGATGCCGCGGCAGCGCGGGCAGGTGTCGATCTCGATGCCCTGGCGCTCGGACATGGCGAGCACCGCGTCCTTGCAGACCGGGCACTGCATCAGGCTGCCCGCAGCACGATGGCCGGGCCGTCCACCGGCTCCGGCTGCGGCTCCGGCGCCATCTGCGACTGCATCTGCGACCGGGCCCCGGGCTGGTTCGTGAGCCGCTGCTCGAGTGCATCCAGGGTGTAGCCCCAGCGCCACAGCACGCGCTGGAACACCGCGAGCTCGGCTTCGGCGAGGTCGCCGTCGCCGTCGAGCACGTTCAGCGCGAGCGCGCTGGTAAGCAGGCGCAGCCTGGGTTCCTGCACCGGCTCGCAGACCGCGTCGACCACCTCCCGGCTGACCAGCCGCACGCGCCCGCCCGGGACCGTGCCGCCACCCGTGGCCGGGAGGTCGGCGCAGTAAGCCTGCAGCACCGCGGCGAAATCGCGCCGCGACAGGCCGAGCAGCTCGAAGGCGCGCACCCGGTCCAGCACCTCGAGCTCGCCGTCCTCGATGCGCGCGTCCACCATCATCAGCATCACCAGCACCCGCGCGGATGCCTCGGGGCTGTTGCGTGCGTACGTCCTCATCATGTGCACCTCCTGGTCGTGTCCGGATCGGACGCAGGGTTGGACAGGCGTGCCGCGCGGCAATTCACGCCCGGAGGTTCACGATTTCGGATGCGATGCGTCCATCCGACTTCGCAATGCGTGGCGCGGAACCGTTGCGGCCCGGCACGGTCTTTAAGGGTGTGGTTCCGGGCCCCTCTGGCGGCGCCGCCGCGATGTCGGAACCGAATGACGCCGCTTGAGGAGCCCGCATGGACGCGCTGTACGCACTCGCCTCGCACCCCCTTGTCACCACTCCGTTCATGGGCACGCCCGCCTGGGTGTGGCTGAGCTTCGTCGGCGTGGTCATCGCGCTGCTGGCCTTCGACCTCGGCGTGCTGCACCGCGACCAGCACGAGATCGGCGTGGTCGAGAGCCTGTGGCTGTCGGCGGGCTACATCGCCGCGGCCTGCGCCTTCGGCGCCTGGCTGTGGTGGCTGCTGGGCGCGCAGAGCGGCATGGAGTACTTCACCGGCTTCCTGGTGGAGAAGAGCCTGTCCATGGACAACGTGTTCGTGATCTCGCTGGTGTTCACCTACTTCGCGGTGCCTCGCATGTACCAGCACCGGGTGCTGTTCTGGGGCATCCTCGGCGTGATCGTGCTGCGCGCGATCATGATCGGCCTGGGCGCTGCGCTGATCACCGAGTTCAGCTGGGTGCTCTACCTGTTCGGCGCCTTCCTGGTCGCCACCGGCGTGAAGATGCTGGTGCTCGCGGACAAGCCCATGGACCTGTCGAACAACCCGCTGCTGTTGCTCCTGCGGCGCCGCCTGCGCGTGACCGAGAACCTGCACGGCTCGCGCTTCCTGGTGCGCCTGCCCGCCGCCGACGGCAGCGGGCGCAGCGTGCTGTGGGCCACGCCGCTGCTGCTCGCGCTGGTGATGATCGAGTTCATCGACCTGGTGTTCGCGGTGGACAGCGTGCCGGCGATCTTCGCCATCACGCAGGACCCGTTCATCGTCTACACCAGCAACATCTTCGCCATCCTCGGGCTGCGCGCGCTGTACTTCGCGCTGGCGGCGGTGATCGTGCGCTTCCGCTACCTCAAGTACGCGCTGGCGCTGGTGCTGGTGTTCATCGGCTCCAAGATCTTCCTGGTGAACATCATCGGCAAGATTCCGGCCGTGGTGAGCCTGTCGGTGACCTTCGGCCTGTTGGCGGGCGGCATCGCCTGGTCGCTGTGGAAGACCCGCGGAGAGGGCGGCGAGCGGGCGATGGTCCGCGACGCCACCTGAGGCGGCACCTCAGCGCGGCATGTCGGGCAGGTCGCCCGGCTTGTTGCGCATCCAGTCGGCGGTGCGGAAGAACGCGTCGCGCAGCGCCTCCGCCAGTTCCGGCGGCAGCGCGCACTCGGCCATCGCGCGGTCCATGCAGGACAGCCACTGGTCGCGCTCGGGCGAGCCGATGGGGTACGGCAGGTGGCGGGCGCGCAGCATGGGCGCGCCGTACTTCTTCACGTACAGGCTGGGCCCGCCCATCCAGCCGGACAGGAAGCGGTAGAGCTTGTCGTTGGATCCGTCCAGCGAAGCCGGATGCAGCTTGCGGATGAGGGCGTAGCCGGGCTCCGCGTCCATCAGCTGGTAGAAGCGGTCCACCAGCGCGCGCAGCGCGGCGTCCCCCCCCAGCAGGTCGTAGGCCGTCTGGCCCGGTTCGTCTATGGTTGCCACGGTTCGCCCATCACGATTCGGTCATGCCTCCGCCTGTCACGCTTCCCCCTGTCACGCTTCCCCCTGTCACGCTTCCCTGAGCACCAGCAGCGGCGGCGAGGACAGCGCGGCACGCGCGCCCATCCAGGCATTGAAGGACACGCACAAGAGGCCCAGCGCCGGACCGGCCACCCAGATCCACGGGTTGATGTGGTGCGGGAACTGGAACACGCGCTCGGCGATCGCCCAGCCGATGGCGCTCGCGCCTATTGACGCCAGCAGGCCGGCGATGCCGCCCAGCGCGAGGAACTCGGCGCGCTGGGCACCTGCGATGCGCGCGCGGCTCGCGCCCAGGGCGCGCATCAGCGCCGACTCGCGCAGGCGCTCGTCCTGCGTGGCCAGCAGCGCCGAATACAGCACCAGCACGCCGGCGCCGAGCGCGAACATGAACACGAACTGCACCGCCGCGATCACCTGCTCCATCACGATGGTGGCCTGGCGCAGGATCGCGCTCATGTCCACCACAGTCAGGTTGGGGAAGCGCTTGGACAGGCCGTTGACGAAGGCGGCGTTGCCCTCGGGCAGGTGGAAGCTGGTGATGAAGGAGGTCGGCGCCTGTTCCATCAGCGCCGGCGTGCCGATCACGAAGAAGTTCACCCGCATCGAGTCCCAGTCGAGCTTGCGCAGGCTGGTGATGCGCGCGCTGAACTCGCGCCCGCCCGCCTGGAAGGTGAGCGCATCGCCCAGCTTCCAGCCCAGGGTCTTCGCGATGCCCTCCTCCACCGAAAGCTCACCCTCGGTACCTGACGGCGCGAACCAGCGGCCGCCCACCACCTGGTTATGCCCGGGCAGCTCGAGCATGTAGGACAGGTTGAACTCGCGCTCCACCAGCCGGCGCGCGCGGTCCTCGAAGTCCGCCGCGTTCACCGGCACGCCGTTCAACGCCATGAAGCGCCCGCGCACCATCGGGTAGACCTGCGGCGCGCCCAGCTTCGCGTCGCGGAACTGCGCGAGCACCGGGTCGCGCTGCTCGGGCTGGATGTTCAGCAGGAAGCGGTTGGGCGCATCGGCCGGGATCTTGGAGCGCCAGGTCGCGAGCAGGTCCTCGCGGGTGAAGGTGAGCAGCAGGATCGCCGTCAGCCCCAGCGCCAGCGCGACGATCTGGATGGCGTTGGAGCGCGAACGCCGCCGCAGGCTCGCCAGGCCGTAGCGCCATCCGAGGCCCGAGCCGCCCGCGACGCGGCCCAGCAGGTTGAGCAGCCCCCAGGCCGCGAACGCGAACCCGACCAGCGCCGCGCCGAAGCCGCCCAGCGCCACCAGCCCCAGCTTCACGTCGCCCGACTGCCAGACCAGCAGCGCGCCGATGGCGGCCACGCCCAGGCCCCAGGCGGCGATCGCGCGCTGCTGCGGCATGCCCACGTCGCGCCGGATCACGCGCAGCGCCGGCACGTTGCGCAGCTGCAGCAGCGGCGGCAGCGCGAAGCCGAGCAGCAAGGCAAGCCCGGTGAGGATGCCCTGCGCGGCCGGCAGCAACGAGGGCGCGGGCAGCGCCACGCCCAGCACGCCGGCGAGCAGCTGCGCGATCACCAGTTGCACCCCGAAGCCGAGCAGGCAGCCGGCGAGGCTCGCCACCACGCCCAGCACGGTGAACTCGATGCCCGCCAGCGCGAGCAGCCGGCCCTGGGTCGCGCCCAGGCAGCGCATCACCGCATAGCCGTCCATGTGGCGCTCGCCGTAGCGGCGCGTGGACAGGGACACCGCCACCGCCGCCAGGATCACCGCCAGCATGGCGGTGAGGCCGATGAACTTCTGCGCACGTTCCATGCCGCCGCGCACCTCGGGCCGCGCGTTGGCCAGGCTCTGCAGCTGCTGGCCGCGCGCGATGCGCGGCGCGACCCATTGCTCGAAGCCCTTCACCGCGTCCGGTTCGCCGGCGGCGAGCAGGTGGTAGTAGACGCGGCTGCCGGTCTGCACCAGGCCGGTGGCCGGCACGTCGGCCAGGTTCATCATCAGGCGCGGCGCGATGTTGAAGAACGACACGCCGCGGTCTGGCTCCAGCGTGACGATCGCGCCGACCTTCAGCGTGGCATCGCCCAGCTCCAGGCTCGCGCCCGTGTCCGCGCCCAACGCGGTGGCGAGGCGCTCGTCCACCCAGACTTCGCCGCGGGCGGGACCCGCCAGCGCCTTCACGTCGGGCGCGTTCAGCGCCGGCGCGGTGCGCAGGCTCCCCCGCAGCGGGTAGTTGTCCGAGACCGCCTTGACGCTGGCCAGTTGCGCCTGTCCCGCATGGCGCGCCATGCTGACGAAGCTGGTGTTCTCCGCCAGCCGCAGGCCGCGGCGCGGCACCTCGTCGCGGATCTCGGCCGGCCACGGATTGTCCGAGCTGATCAGCACGTCCGCGCCCAGCAGCTGCGTGGCATCGCGCTCCAGCGCCTGCTTCACCCGGTCGGCGAAGAAGCCGACGCTGCTGACGCTGGCCACCGCAACGAGCAGCGCGAGGCCGAGCACGCGCAGTTCACCCGCGCGCCAGTCACGGCGCAGCATCGACAGCGCGAGGCGCCAGGTGTTCATGCGCGTTTCCCGGACGGTTGCGCCCTCATGCCACCACCTTGCCGGCCGACAGGCGGATGCGCCGGCCGCAGCGCGCGGCCAGCGACTCGTCGTGCGTGACCAGCACGAGCGTGGTTCCCGATTCGGCATTCAGCCGGAACAGCAGGTCGATGACTTCCGCGCCGGTGGCCGCGTCCAGGTTGCCGGTGGGCTCGTCGGCCAGCAGCAGCTTGGGGCGCATCACGAAGGCGCGCGCCAGCGCGACGCGCTGCTGCTCGCCGCCGGAGAGGGTCTTCGGATAGTGGCCGACGCGCCCGGACAGGCCGACCCGGCCCAGCATCTCGCGCGCGGCATCGCGCGCCTTCGCGTCGCCGGCCAGTTCGAGGGGCAGCATCACGTTCTCCAGCGCGGTCAGCGCCGGCAGCAGCTGGAACGACTGGAACACGAAGCCCAGCAGGCGGGCGCGCAGCGCGGCGCGGCCGTCCTCGTCCAGCGCGAACAGGTCGTGGCCGTCGATTTCCACGCTGCCGCTGGTTGGCTCGTCCAGTCCCGCGAGCAAGCCCAGCAGCGTGGACTTGCCCGAACCGGAGGCGCCGACCACGGCGAGCGCCTCGCCCGGCATCACCTCGAGGTCGATCTCCTGCAAAATGGCGAGCGTTCCCGCACCGGCGTCGCCGGACAGCGGCACCACCTTGCCGAGGGAGCGCGCGCGTATCGCGGCGCGGGCTCCTTCCGGTGCTGCGACGGGGCGGGCGGAATCGGGAACGACGGCGGCATCCATGGGAGTCTTCAGATTGAATCCGGTATCTAGGCCTGCGTGGACCAGCTTGCGCCGGTGGATGTTCGCCCTGCTGCTGCTCGTCGCGCAGGCGATCCTCCCGGCTTGGACCCATGCCGCGCCCGGAAAGATCCTGGTGTTCGGCGACAGCCTGTCCGCGGCCTATGGCATCGGCCAGAAGGAAGGCTGGGTGGCGCTGCTGGAGGCACGACTGCGCGAACGCAAATCCGAGTATAGCGTCGTGAATGCCAGTATCAGCGGAGAGACCACGGCCGGCGGCGCCTCGCGCATCGCCTCGGTGCTCGCCGAGCACAAGCCGCGGGTGGTGGTGCTGGAACTGGGCGCCAACGACGGCCTGCGTGGGTTGCCCATCGCACAGATGCGGGCCAACCTCACGGCCATCATCAAGGCCGCGCGCGGCGCGGGCGCGCGGGTGCTGGTGGTCGGGATGCGCATGCCGCCGAATTACGGTCCGCAATACACCCGCGAGTTCCAGGAGACGTTCGGCGCGCTGGCGCGCGAGCACAAGGCCGCGCTGGTGCCCTTCCTGTTCGAGGGTTTCGCCGGCGAGCGCGATGCCTTCCAGCCCGACGGCCTGCA
>CAIVVS010000287.1 GCA_903909415.1 uncultured Pseudomonadota bacterium
CGCACGCGCCGGCGCGGCCGTGCGCGGCTAGGCGGGGCGCGCCGGCGTGGCGGGCGCGGGCCAGGCAGGACAGAAGTGCATCGTCGTGGCGCTGGGCGGGAACGCGGCCTACCCACCGACGATCAAGGGACTGGCCGAGGAGCAGCTTGAGCTGATGACCGAGGCATGCCGGCACCTGGTGCGCCTGATCGGCGCCGGGTGGCGGTTGGTGGTGACGCACGGCAACGGGCCGGTGGTGGGCAACATCCTGTTCAGGATGGCGCGCGCCGCGGACGAGTTGCCGCCGATGCCGATGGACGTGTGCGTGGCGCACTCGCAGGGCGGGATGGGGTACATGCTTCAGCAGAGCCTGGGTAACGTGTTGCGCGAGAACGGACTGGCGGTCCAGACCGCGTGCATCGTCACGCAGGTCGAGGTCGATGCCGCGGATCCCGCGTTCACGCACCCGACCAAGCCGGTGGGCAGGTTCTTCCCGCGGGACGAGGCCGCGCGCATGGCCGAGGGCACGGGCTGGGAGTTCGTCGAGGATTCCGGGCGCGGCTGGCGCCGCGTGGTCGCCTCGCCCGCGCCGGTGCGCATCCTGGACGTGGCCGCGGTGCGCGCGCTGCTGGACGCGGGCATCGTGCCGATCGCCTGCGGCGGCGGCGGCGTGCCGGTGGTGGGCGACGCCCAGGGCCGGGTGCACGGCGTGCCGGCGGTGATCGACAAGGACCTGACCAGCGCGATGCTCGCGGCCGAGCTCGGCGCCGACGTGCTGCTGATGCTCACCGGCGTGGACCGAGTGGCCATCGACTTCGGCAAGCCGACGCAGCGCGCGCTGGACCGCATGAGCGCCGCCGAGGCGCGGCAGTGGCTGGACGAAGGGCAGTTCCCCCCCGGCAGCATGGGGCCGAAAATCCGCGCCGCGCTCGAGTTCCTGGCGCGCGGCAAGGGAGAAGTGGTCATCACCTCGCTGGACCGCGCGCACGACGCGGTCGCGGGGCTGGCCGGCACGCGAATTTCAGCTTAACAAGTCATCGCAAAGTGAGCAGCGCAATGAAGCCCATCGCAGCAATCGGTTACAAGGCACATGAGGCACTGATGCGCTCCGGCGGCATGGCCGAGCCGGTGCCTTCCTTCGACGGCGCGCCGTACCTGCTGGCGGCCAACGAGGTCATATGGGTAGGCGAGAGCAAGTCCGCGATGCACCCGCGCGCGGTCGTTCTCAACCCGCGCGCGCGCACCGGCGCCAAGCGCGGCGAGACGCCCAAGCGCTTCGACATCGAGGGCTCCCTGCCCTGGAGGCCGTCCCCCATGCGCCTCGGGGACCGCGGCAGCCGCGCGCTCGCCGAGGGCGCACTGGTGCTCAAGAAGCGCATCGCCGACATCGGCCCGGCGCGCGGCCTGGCCGTGCTGCTCGAGGGCCGCATGCCCGAGTTCCCGCTGGACCAGGGCGTGCCGCGCGTGCGCGCGCTGGTGAAGGCGCTGGAGAAGGGCGACCCGCAGATGGTGCTGGACGCGGCCATGCCGCTGCTGGGCTTCGGCCCGGGCCTCACCCCGTCGGGCGACGATTTCGTCGGCGCGGCGCTGTTCGGGCGCCAGCTGGTCGATGACTCGCGCGAATGGGTGGACGTGGCGCAGAAACTCGCCACCGAGGTCACCGCGCGCTCGCACGTGATCAGCGCCGCGCTGTTCCGCGACCTGATCCAGGGCCAGAGCTTCGCGCCGCTGCACGAGATGGTCGCGGCCTTCGTGGTGCACGAGTCCGCGGACCGCGCGCGCGACGCCGCCACGCGCCTGGTGGGCGTGGGCCAGTCCTCGGGCTGGGACATGCTCGCCGGTTTCATCGCGGGCGCCGCCGGTACGATCTGAGCCGCCCGGCACGGACCCCAGCGACGGACAGCGCGATGAACCTGCTGCACAAACCGGTCTCGGTGGTGAACGTCGGCCTCGCCGCGTTCACCGACAGTGTCACGCAGCACGGCGGCAGCGCGGTGCAGGTGGAGTGGAAGCCCGCCGGCGACGGCGATCCGCAGCTCGCCTGGGACCTCGCGCGGCTGATGGCCGACGAGCGCACCGACCGCGCCAACGACGAGGCGCTGCGCCGCATGGTGTCGGCCCAGCCGATGCTGGTCGACGTCGCGCTGCGCGCCGACCAGGTGTGGCCGGACCTCTGGGCAGGCGGCAAGCGCGTGCTCACCCACGCCGGCGCGCCGGTGGCCTGGGAGGCGATGTGCGATCCCATGAAGGGCACGCTGGTCGGCGCGATGCTCTACGAAGGCTGGGCTGCTTCGCCCGATGACGCGGTGGCGCAACTGTCCGCCGGCAAGGTCGCCTTCGTGCAGAACCACGACCTGTCGGCCGTCGGGCCGATGTCCGGCACCATCTCGCCCTCGCAGCCGGTGTTCGTGGTGAAGAACGCCGCCACCGGCGCCGGCGGCGGCAACACCGCCTACAGCAACTTCAGCGAGGGCATCGGCAAGGTGCTGCGCTTCGGCGCCTACAGCGAGGAGGTGCTCGCGCGCCTGCGCTGGATCGCCGGCACGCTCGCCCCCGCGCTCAAGGCCGCGGTCGCGCAGGTGCCCGGCGGCATCGACCTCAAGAGCATCCAGGCGCAAGCATTGCTGATGGGCGACGAGGTGCACAGCCGCAACGCCGCCGCCACCGCGCTGTTCCACATGGCCATCGGCGGCGCGCTCGCCGGCAGCGAGGTGCCGCGCGCGCAGGCACGCGAGGTGCTGGACTTCATTGCCGCGACCTCGCAGTTCTTCCTCAACCTGTCCATGGTCGCCTCCAAGGCCATCATGGACGCCGCGCACGGCGTGCCGCACTCGAGCATCGTCACCGCGATCGCGCGCAACGGCGTGACCACCGCGATCCGCGTCTCCGGCCTGGGAACTACCTGGTTCCAGTCCCCCTCGGACACGCCGGTGGGCCTGTTCTTTCCCGGCTTCACCCAGTCCGACGCCAACCCCGACCTGGGCGACTCGGCGATCTGCGAGACCGCGGGCTACGGCGGCCAGTCGCTCGCCGCCTCGCCCGCGCTGGTGCAGCTGGTCGGCGGCACGGTGGCGCAGGCCATCGGTTACTCGCGCGAGATGATGCACGTGGCCTGGGGCCGCAATCCCAGCCTGTCGTTGCCCAACCTGGAGTTCGCCGCCGCGCCCGCCGGGATCGACGTGCGCAAGGTGGTGGACACCGGCATCCGCCCGGTGCTGACCACCGGGATCGCCCACAAGCAGGCCGGCGTGGGCCAGGTCGGCGCCGGCATCGTGCGCACGCCGCTGGACTGCTATGTGAAGGCGGTACGGGCGCTGGCGGCCGGACTGCCCGCTTGATCTGGCGCAAGGAAGCGCGATTTTCAGCATAAGCTGCTGATTTATATAAAGAGTTTTGACCCTATCAAGCTTGCTCCCTGGCATCCTTGGTGAAATACTCGAAGCGAGTCCGGGGACAGCCTCCGGAACGGCACGGCCCTCGGGAGCACGTCATGGAAGACCGCAAGATCTCACTGAGCAGCCTGGCGCTCGCGCTGGGCATCGTCGTCGTCACCATCGTCTGGATGCCGGGCATGAACCGCGGCTCCGCCGGTGGCCCGGCCTCGCCGATCGCCGCCATCGACGCGCTGCCGCCGTCCGCAGCCGGTGGCGACTGGAGCGTGCCCCCCGCGCCGGCCGCGACGAATCCCGCGGTCTACATGGGCGGGGTCACCGCCGTCGGCCGGGTCGAGCGCCTGTACGTGCGCGCCGCGGAGAACGTGCTGCTCGACTACGACCGGGCGCCCCAGCACCTGCGCACCACCGCCCAGTTGTTCGCCGACGTGCAGTTCCCCGACCCGCTGGCCAACGGCATGGATGCCGCGCGCGCCCAGATCATCAAGACCGAGCTCTCGGTGCGCCCGGGCGACGTGATCGCGATGCGCTTCGCGCACAAGCAGAACACGCAGTTCTTCCCGGTGCGCGAGGCCACCCAGGTGACCAGCATCGTGGCGCGCGCCAACACCGAGATGGCCGCCGACTACGAGCGCCGCATCCTCGCGCGCGCCGGCGTGCGCTCGCCTGTGGAGACGGCGCTGGGCATCCAGCGCCGACAGGACAGCGCCTCGTTTTCTGCGGCCACCACGCGCTAACGGCGCCTGCGCGATGCCTGGCGCGGGGCTGGACAGGCAGCGTTGAAGCTCGTTTCGTTCCTGCACGGCGGGCGGTCTTCCTACGGAACCCTGGCTGGCGACCGCGTGGTCGACCTCGGCGCGCGTCTCGCCCCGGCTTGCCCCACGCTGCGACTGGCGATCGCGTCGCACGGCTTGACGGGCCTTCGCGCGCTCGCGGCCCGGCATGGTCCCGAACTGGACCTCGCTGATCTCGTGCTGCTGCCGCCCGTTCCGGATCCCGAGCGCATCATCTGCATCGGCCTGAACTACAAGGCGCACGCCGAGGAGGGAGGATTCAAGCTTCCGGTGCATCCGTCCTCGTTCGTGCGCATGACCAGTACCCTGGTCGGCCACGGCGGCGCGATGCTGCTGCCGCGCGCCTCCGGCAACTTCGATTTCGAGGGCGAGCTGGCAGTCATCATCGGAGCTCCCGGGCGCGCCATCACGCGCGAGCACGCCCTGAAGCACGTGTTCGGCTACTCGTGCTTCAACGATGGTTCGGTGCGCGACTTCCAGTTCACGCATTCCCTCACTGCGGGCAAGAATTTCCCGGCCACCGGCGGTTTCGGTCCCTGCATCACGACCGCCGACGAGCTGCCCGATCCCTCGGCGCTGACCCTCACTACCCGCCTGAACGGGGAGCAGGTCCAGCACAAGGGAACCGACGACATGATCTTCGACGTGGCCTCGCTGGTGGCCTACGTGTCCACCTGGACGTCGCTGTCATGCGGAGACGTGATTGCGACGGGTACGCCGGAAGGCGTAGGCTTCGCACGCAAGCCTCCGCTGTGGATGCGGGCCGGCGATGTCGTCGAGGTGGAGATCTCGGGCATCGGCGTGCTGCGCAATCCGGTCGTCGCGGAGGCGGATCGCTGAGAGGCTGCATTCAACGGGGGAGGGCGCGCATGGCAAGTTTCGGCCGCAACACGGTACTGGCATCGTTCATCGTGCCCTTGGTCGCGCTGCTTTCACCGGCGGGCGCGCTGGCGCAGGGCTTTCCCTCCAAACCGGTGCGCTTCGTGGTTCCCTATGCGCCGGGCGGCCTGCCGGACGTGATGGCGCGCCTGGTCGCGCAGAAGGTGGCCGAGTCGGTCGGGCAGCCGGTGACGGTGGAGAACCGCGCCGGAGCCAGCGGAATCATCGCGGTCGAGTTCGTCGCGAAGTCCGAGGCGGACGGCCACACGCTGCTGGTCGGCGACGTCGCGCAGTACGCGCTCAACCCGGCGCTGCGCCCCAACCTGTCCTACGACATGCTGCGCGACTTCACCCCGGTCACCCAGGCGGTGCGCGGCCCGCTGTTCCTCATGGCCAACGCCTCGCTGGGCGTGAAGTCGGTGCGTGAGCTGGTCGCGCTCGCGAAGGCGAAGCCCGGCTTGCCCTACGGTTCCTCTGGCAACGCCAGCGTCCACCAGCTGGGCGTGGAGCAACTGGCGCTGGCCGCCGGCGTGCGCTTCGAGCACATCCCCTACAAGGGCGTGGCGCAGGCAGTCCCGTCCCTGCTGGCGGGCGACACCGGCTTCATGTTCGTCTCACCGACCTCCGCGGGCATAGACGCGCACGTGAAGACCGGCAAGGTGGTGATCCTGGCGGTTTCCGGCACGCAGCGCTGGCCGCAGCTGCCCGACGTGCCGACCATGGCCGAGGCCGGTTACCCTGGGGTCGAGGCGGTCGCGAACATCGGCTTCTTCGCGCCCTCGGCCACGCCGGCGGCCAGCATCGCGCGGCTCAACGACGAGCTGGTGCGCGCGCTGCGGGCGCCCGATGTCGAGTCGCGCATGCCCGCGCTGGGCGCGGCGGTGGTCGCTGGCACCCCCGATGAGTTCACCGCGCGTGTACGCTCCGACCAGTCACGCTACGCGAAGCTGGTGCGCGAGGTGCGGGTCACCGTGGATTGACCCGGGCGCCGGCGATCCGCGCGGCGCAAGAACGAGGAAAGCGATGAAAAAGGAAATCGTCAACGTGGACCGCGGCCTGTCAGCCACGCCGCTGTCGGCTGCGGTCAAGGCGGGTGGCTTCGTGTTCCTGTCCGGCGTGCCCCCGCGCGAGCCGGGCAGCTCGAAGATCGCTTTCGGGGACGTGCGCAGGCAGACCGAGCTTGTGCTCGAGGGCCTGAAGCACAGGCTGGAGGCGTCGGGCTCATCGCTCGCGCAGGTGGTCAAGTGCAACGTGTTTGTCACCAATGCCGCCTATTTCGAGATCATCAACGAGGTGTACGCGCGCTACTTCCCCACCGACCCGCCGGCGCGCACCTTCATTACAGTCGGCTCTTGGCCCTGGCCCTTCGACGTCGAGATCGACTGTATCGCGATCACTGGCGAGCGCGAGAGCTGAGAGGGAAGACTGAGCGCGGCTCGCCGTGCCGCCTTGCGGGGGGTGCCGGAATCGGGTAGCCTCATCCGGCCGGTCGGAGTGCTCATCCGACGTTTAGTTGGTTCGCCAGCATCGGACGCCTCGCGCCCGTCGTGGCGGACGCAGTCCTAGACGGAGGACAGGCTTGGCTGCACCCCGCATCGCGCCTCCCGCTGCACCCCTCGCTGCCCCGCTCGCCGCGGACACCTGCCGTTTCGTGGCCCCGGAGGAACTGGCGGGATTGCGCCTGCCGCTGGACAGGGCGAGCCACATCCCCGGGCCGATCTACCACCATCCGGACGTGCTGCGCGCCGAGAAGCAGGCCATCTTCCTCGAGGACTGGCTGTGCGTCGGGCGCGTCGAGGAACTGCCCGCGCCCGGGGACTACACCACGCTCAGCATCCTCGGCGAGTCGGTGCTGATCACGCGCGACGCGGCCGGCGCGCTGCACGCATTCGGCAACGTGTGCGCGCACCGCGGCGTCGAGGTCGCCTTCGGAAGCGGCAACGCCCTGAACAGCAGTTTCCAGTGCCCCTACCACGGCTGGCTGTACGACCTCGAGGGACGCGCGGTCGGCACGCCCTTCATGCGCGATGTCACCGGCTTCGACGGCAAGTCGGTGCGCCTGCCACCGCTGCGGCTGGACACCTGGGCCGGCTGGATCTTCATCTGCTTCAGCGAGCGCACCGAGCCGCTGCAGGCATTCGTCACCGAGTTCGAGCAGGCGTTCGGCTTCCTTGGGCAGGAGGACTGCCTGGTCGCCGACAAGCTGGTGTTCGACGTCGACTGCAACTGGAAGCTGGTGGTCGAGAACCTGCTGGACACCTACCACGCGTCGGTCGTGCACGGCCGCACCTTCGGTGGCCACCTGAAGATCCAGCGCCAGGGCCTGAACGCGGGGCGCAGGCTCACGCCCCGCGGCGGCTCGGTCAACCTGTACGAGGCCGCGCCGCACACCTATTCCGGCAAGCCGCTGCTCGGGCGCATGCCCGCGCTGCGCGACCATCCCGAGAGTTTCGCCGCCTCCGGCTTCATGGCGCCCAACATGCATTTCTTCGCACGCGCCGAGAACATGCGGCCCTGCGTGCACTGGCCGCTGTCGGAGAAGAAGACGCGACTGGTCTACTACAACCTGTTCCACAAGTCGTTCTTCGGCATGCCGGGCTTCGACGAGGCGGTCGCCGATTACCGGCGTTACTACACCGAGGTACTGGAGGAGGACCGCGCGGTGCTGGTCTCGCTGCAGAACGCGATGGAGTCGGTGCAGAACCGCCCCGGGCGCATGGCGCCGCTCGAGGCCAGCATCCACCACGAACTCAACTACTACGCGGACCGGATGTTCGGCCCGGCGCGCGGCGCCGCGCCCGCCGGCACCGCGTCGCCCGCCGGGGGCGGCACATGACCTCCCCCGCGTCCGGCCCGAAGGAGGCTGCATGGCCCTGCTGAATCCGGGCGGTGAGGACATCTCGCCGCGCCGCCTGACCCACGCGAACCTGTTCGTCGAGAACATGGAGCGTTCCATGGATTTCTACAAGGACGTGGTCGGCCTGGGGGAGTCCTACCGGCGCGTCAAGTCGCGCGGCGGCTTCCTCACCAACGGCAACACCCACCATGACCTGGGCGTGATGGAGTATTCCGAGCGACTCGGCGGCAAGCGCGCGAAGAAGTTCATCGGCTTTTACCACTTCGCCTTCGAGATGGAGAGCGACTGGCACCTGCACGAGTGGTACGCCAACGCCGTGGCGCGGAACGCGAACTTCTTCTTCCTCGGTGACCACGGCAACACCCATTCGGTCTACCTGATCGACCCGGACGGCAACCAGGTCGAGGTCTACACCGACACGCTGAAGGAATGGTGGAAGCTCAAGACCGGCTACATGCCCACCATCCAGTCCGAATGGAAGCCGCAGGGCGGTACGCCCTCGCGCGAGCCGCAGTACCACGCGCAGCCGGCCATCACGTTTCCGCCCCATGGCGTGTTCCGTCCCAGGCGCTCGACGCGAGCGACGATCGTGCTCGGGCGCTACGAACAGGGCCTTGCGTTCTACCGTGACATCGTCGGCCTGACACCGGTCGCAGGCGGCGCCGACCGGGAGTTCACCGCATTCGCCGGCACCACCGGCGAGGTGTGCCTGATGGCCTGGCGCACCGGTGCGTCGCGCCCCGTCGGCTACCATCACGTGAGCATGGAAGCCGACGGCGAGGCGGGCCTGCGCGAGTCCGCCGCGCGCCTGCACGCCACCACGCCGTGGCGGGTCGCGCGCGAGGTCGAGGCTCCGGGCCGTTACGCGCTGTACATCGAGGACCCGGACGGCTTCCTGCTGCAGCTGTACGCGGACCGACCCGGCGCGCGCGTGGACCTGGACGCGCTTGATCCCGAAACCGCCTTCCTGATCGGCTGAGCCCCAATGGATGCTTCCGCACCGGCCATTCCCCCGTCGCTGCGCGCGATGATGTCCGAGCTCGGCCCGCGCTGGGGCAGCAACATACGCGAGTTCACCAACCGGCAGTCGGCTGCGTTCAGCGAGCTGCTTGCGCGCGCGCCCAAGCAGGGCCGCATGGTTCGCGACCTGCCCTACGGCCCCGACCCGCGCCAGGTGCTGGACGTGTTCAGCCCGCCGTCGCCGCCCTCCGACGGAAGGGGCGCGCCTGTGGTGCTGTTCATGCACGGCGGGGCCTTCGTGGTCGGCGACAAGGACCGCACGCCGGAGATCTACGCCAACGTCTGCTGGTACCTGGCGCGCAATGGCGTGGTCGGCATCAACATGGAGTACCGGCTCGCGCCGGCGAACAAATACCCGTCCGGCGTGGAGGACGTGGCGCTCGCGGTGCAATGGGCGAAGGCCAACGCGCGCGCCCACGGCGGCGACCCGTCGCGCATCTACCTGATGGGGCATTCGGCCGGCGGCGCGCACGTCGGCTGCTACGCCTACGACCGCAGCTTCCACCCGCCCGGGGGACCGGGCATAAGCGGGCTGGTGCTGGTGTCCTCGCGGGTGCGCATCGACGTGCGACCGGACAATCCCAACGCCAACAACGTGCGAGCCTACTTCGGCACCGACCCGGCGGCGATGGAGCGCGGCTCGGTCGTGAACCACGTGTCCGCAGACTCGGTCCCGACCCTGGTCGCCATTGCCCATTGGGAGAACCCGCTGCTCGACATCTACGGCCTGGAGCTGGCGCACCTGCTCGCCGAGGCCAAGGGCCGCGCGCCGCGCACCGTCTGGCTGGCAGGCCACAACCACAATTCATCAATCGCGCACATGAACACAGCCGATGACGACCTCGGCCGCGCGATCCTGCAGTTCATCGAGGAGGGCCATTGACAATGGGGACATACCGATGGGGACATACGTGACCGACCGACGCCGTTTCCTTGCTTCCTCGGCCGCGCTGTCGGCGGCGTCCATGCTGCCGGGCGCCGCGCGCGCGCAGTCCGGGGAGCCCTTCGTGTTCTGCACCGGCTTCGGCTTCATCGTCGATTTCCTCGAGGTGATGAACGCCCAGGCCGGCGGCCACTGGCGCGAGGCCGGGCTCGACGGCAAGGTGATCGGCGCCCAGGGCGCGGCCCAGTCCATCCAGCTGCTCGCATCCGGGCAGGCGCACATGATCCGGACCGCCGCGATCGAGATGATGCGCGCGGTGTCGGCGCAGAACCTCCCGCTGCTGGCGGTCGCGACCATCTACCAGGGGTCCACCTTCTCCATGGTCAGTCCGGAGGAGGCGCCGCTGCGCGGGATCGAGGACCTTCGCGGCAAGACCATCGGCATCGTCTCGGTCGGTGGCGCGACCGACGTGTTCATCGACCTGATGTGCGCCCGCGCCGGCATCCCCAAGGGCGAGGTGCGCCGCGAGGTGGTCGGCAACAGCCCCGGCGCGCTTGGGCTGGTTCGCCAGGGCCGCATCCACGGGTTCATCACCTCCAGCAGCGTGGTGGCGGCGCTGCAGGTGGCGAAGGAGAAGGTTGTGGTCTGGAACACGGACCGCTATGCACCCATGCCCTCGCAGTGCTATTTCGTCACGCGCCAGCTGGCGCAGGAGCGGCCGCAGGTCATCGTTCGGGCGCTGCGCGGCCTCAAGGCCTCGGTGGACCAGCTTGTGGCCGGTCCGATCGGGCCGCTGATCGCGCGCGCCTCTAAGGATTTCGACATCCCGGGCCGCCGCAACCTCGAGGCGCTCACCGCGAACGCGGACGCCGCCAAGGCGCTGTATTTCTCCCAGGGGCGCGAGAACCTGCTGCGCAACGTGCCCAAGCTCTGGCGCGACGGCGCCGACGCGATGGCGAAGGCGGGTCTGGGAGACCTGACCAAGTCGGTGGAATCGCTCTACACCAACCGCTTCCTCGACCAGGCCCTGCACCACGGGGCGGGGGCGCACCGCACCAAGGGGTGACCCAGCTTGGGCTGCGGCACCCGCGCAGGGGGTAAACTCCCGCTCGCCGTGCCGGATTAGCTCAGCTGGTAGAGCAACCGCCTTGTAAGCGGTAGGTCATCCGTTCGAGTCGGATATCCGGCACCAATAATCAAAGGGTTACGAGGAAATTCCGACTGGCTTCCCTCTCGCCGTGTAGATGGCAACCACATTGGCAACCGCCATTTGCGAATGTCCCAACGGCGCACCATGAATGAACTCAGTAGCCAATCGCCGACTGCCCACGCTTAGGCGCCGATTTTTGGGCGGGCAATTGGCAGCCGGGTTCGACCGGCGTGGCGCCGAGGTCGCCCGGTTGGCACGGTGGCAACTGATCCGCAGTTGTCGTGGCCACAGCCCTGGCCGGTTTGTCCTTGGTGGGCGGCGTGGCGCAGCCTGCCTGTGCGTCCGAGTGGTGGGGCCGCGGCGTCCCTCGCGCATGATTTGCACGCACCACCCTGGCACCCCCGCGTGAGTCCGCCATTTTTATTGGCATGCCCTCCGACAGAATTTTGGAACCTCTTCACTCTCAGCCTGTTACCCAACATGGAACGGCACCCAGGAACTGGATCCATTCTTGAGTTTGACGTGCTCGCCCTAGAACTCGTTCAGCCGCTTGAGGTCGGACACGTCCGTGCCGCCGAACTTCGAGCGCCACTTGCAAAAGGTGGCCTCGCCAAACCCGCCCTTGCGGCACAACTCCTTGATCGGCATCCCCGCGTCGGCCGCCCGATGCGAAAGCCGTTCTCGGGTGTCCTGTTCAAAGGCCGCGTGGATTGACCCTTCGGGTGAAATGCCCTATATATAACCCGTCCGCGAAGGGGAACGGTGCGTCGGACAATGGCATAAACGCAATTGGCAACGCCGCGTTCTACGCGGCGCCAATGGAAGCTGAGCCAGCAGATGTGATTCGGCCTTGCGTCGACAACGAGGGGGAATAATCTTGAATGCATGCGCTGTTCTTGCCGTAGCACTCCGGACCCTGATTCTTGTCCTGGCAACCGGACTGCAAGGCACCGCTGTTGCCCAATCCTACCCGGCCAAGCCGGTGCGGATCATCGTTCCCTTTCCGCCGGGCGATTCAACCGACATCATTGGCAGGCTGATCGCACCGAAGCTGACCGATCGGCTTGGGCAGCCGGTCATTGTCGAGAATCGCCCGGGCGCCGCCGGGACGATAGGTGTCGAGTTCGTGGCGCGTGCGACCCCCGACGGCTATACGCTGGGCGCCGGGCAGGGTGGCACGCTCACGGTGCTGCCCAACACCAACAAGAACGTCTCCTACAACCCGCTGAAGGACTTCGAGTACATCGCCGCGGTCGCCGCAGGTTATATGGGGATCGTTTCCAGTCCGAACGCGCCGTTCCAGACGTTCTCGGAAATGATCGCGTTCGCCAGGGCCAATCCGGAAAAGCTCACGGTCGCCAGCAACGGGGAGGGCGGATTTCCGCACCTGAATTTCGAGCAATTGCGGCTGTCGGCGAATTTCGCGTTCACGCACGTGCCCTACCGGGGAGCGGGAGCCATCTTCGCCGACGTGCTCGGCGGGCAGGTCCTTGTTGGCATCGGCGCGACGGCCAACCAGGCGGCCAACGTTCGGAGCGGCAAACTTCGCCTGCTGGCCGTGACCAGCAAGGCGAGGCTTCCGAACTGGCCCGATGTGCCTGCGGTCGCCGAGACGCTGCCGGGATTCGAAGCGGGCGGCTGGTTCGGCTTCATGGCGCCGGCCGGAACGCCGCGACCCATCGTGATGAAGCTGAACGAG
>CAIVVS010000288.1 GCA_903909415.1 uncultured Pseudomonadota bacterium
AGGCGGTGGTGCTCGCGCACGGCGGGCGCGAGCGCAGCGCGCTGGTGCACGTGCCGCCGGGCCAGCCGCCGGCCGCCGGCTGGCCGCTGGTGCTGGCGCTGCACGGCGGGGGCAGCGACGCGCCGCAGTTCGAGCGTTACGCGGGCCTGCACCGGCTGGGCGCGAAGGAGGGCTTCGCGGTCGCCTACCCGAACGGCAGCGGGCGCCTGGACGACAAGCTGCTCACCTGGAACGCCGGCACCTGCTGCGGCCATGCCGCGCGCGAGAACGTGGATGACACCGGCTTCATCGCCGCGCTGCTCGGGCTGCTGGGCCGGCGCATGGCGCTGGATGCGCGCCGCGTGTACGCGACCGGCCTGTCCAATGGCGCGATGATGTCCTACCGCCTCGCCGCCGAGCTGCCGCAGCGCATCGCCGCGATCATGCCGGTGGCGGGATCGGCCGGCGTGTTTCCCGATCCGGCCCGCCCGGGCGTGCGCGCCGTGCCGGTGATGCACATCCACAGCGTCGACGATCCCCGGGCGCTGTTCAACGGCGGCCTGGGTTCGGCGTTCCCGTTCACCAGTTCGCAGGTGCTGCATCCCTCCGTGATGCCCACACTGGAGCGCCTGGCCTCGGTGTACGGCTGCGCCGTGCCGGCGCGCACCAACGAGCAGCGCGAATGGCGCGCCGCGCCGGGGGCGCCGATGCATTCGGCCGCGCGCATGGAGTTCCGCTCCTGCGACCAGGGCGGCACCGTGGTGCTGTGGAAGCTGGCCGGCGCCGGCCACGTGTGGCCGGGCGCGCCCGAGGTGCTGGTGCGCGTGCTCGGTCCGGGCACGCGCGTGCTGGACGCCAACGAGGAAGCCTGGACCTTCTTCAGCAAGTACAGCCTGCCGCAATGAGCTGCCAGCCGGCCGTCGCGGCATGTCCCCGAGCGCAGTGAACGCCAACCGGAGCCGCCCGTGATCGAACTGTTCCATGCCGTGCATTCCACCTGCGCGCAGAAGGTGCGCATCTGCCTGGAGGAAAAGGGCCTGCCCTGGACCGGGCACCTGATGAACCTGCGCCGCTTCGACCAGTTGCAGCCGGCGTTCCTCGCGCTCAACCCGGCGGGCATGGTCCCGGTGCTGCGCGAGGGCGGCCGCGTGCTGGCCGAGTCGCGCGTGATCAACGAGTACCTGGAGGATGCGTACCCGCAGGTGCGCCTGGCGCCGGCCGACCCGTGGCTGCGCGCGCGCATGCGCCTGTGGACGCAGTACGCCGAGCAGGTGCCCAGCGAGGCGGTGAAGCTGCCCTCGTTCGTGAAGAACATCGTGCCCGGGCTGCAGGCGATGCCGCGCGAGGAGGCGCTGGCGCTGATCGCGAGGATCCCGGTGGCGTCGGTGCGCGCGCGCTGGCACAAGGGCGCGACCGAGGGCATCAGCCAGGCCGACCTCGCGCCCTCCATCGCGCAGCTCGCCGGCATGGTGGAGCGCATGGACCACGCGCTGCGCGACGGGCCCTGGCTGGCCGGGCCCGACCACAGCCTGGCCGACATCGACATCGCGCCCTTCGTCCAGCGCCTGGTGCGCATCGACCTGTTCCACCTGGTCGAGGCGCGCCCGGCGGTGGCCGACTGGTGGGCGCGCATCAGCAGCCGCCCGGCCTACCTGCGCGCCATGCCCAGGCCGGGCTCGGAGGGCGACAACGCGGGGCCCGCCCCCGCGGCGTGAGCCGGGACCGGGCGGCGCACCCGCCGTACCCTGCGGGACGCCGTCGCGCGCCGGCATTGCGCTTCGTGATGCGGCCTGCTGCGCTGCGCATGGCCCGCGCGCGGGGCGGGTGGTAAGGTCGGCGCACAACACGCAGGCGGCCACCGCCACGGAGGGGACCATGGAAAAGATCTGGCTCAAGAGCTATCCGCCCGGGGTGCCGGCGGAGATCGACATCTCGGCGAACCGCTCGGTGGGCGACCTGTTCGCGCGCAGCGCCGAGGAGTTCCGCAACCGCTCGGCCTACGTCAACATGGGCCGCATGCTGACCTTCGGCGACGTGGACGCGATGTCCCGGTCCTTCGCCGGCTGGCTGCAGTCGCGCGGCCTGAAGCCGGGCGCGCGCGTGGCGCTGATGATGCCCAACTGCCTGCAGTACCCGGCGTGCATCTTCGGGGCGCTGCGCGCCGGCTACATCGTGGTGAACGTGAACCCGCTCTACACCGCGCGCGAGCTGGAGCACCAGCTGAAGGACTCGGGCGCCGAGGCGATCGTGATCCTGGAGAACTTCGCGCACGTGCTGGACGAGGTCATCGCCGCCACCGGCGTGAAGCATGTGGTGGTCGCGGCGCTGGGCGACCTGCTGGGCGTGAAGGGGATGGTGGTGAACTTCGTGCTGCGCCACGTGAAGAAGATGGTGCCGCGCTGGCGCCTGCCGGGCTCGGTGCGCTTCAACGACATGCTCGCCCAGGGCGAGGCGGTCGGCATGACCCCGGTCGAAGTCGGGCACGAGGACGTGGCCTTCCTGCAATACACCGGCGGCACCACCGGCGTGTCCAAGGGCGCCACATTGCTGCACCGGAACATCCTGGCGGCGCTGGAGCAGTCCAACGCCTGGGTGAAGCCCTTCCTCGGCGGCTCGGACCGCCCGCAGCTGATCATCACCGCGCTGCCGCTGTACCACATCTTCTCGCTCACGGCGAACTGCCTGCTGATGACGCGCCTGGGCGGCTGCAACGTGCTGATCACCAACCCGCGCGACATCCCCGGCTTCGTGAAGGAACTGGCCAAGCACCGCTTCACCATGTTCACCGGCGTGAACACGCTGTTCAACGCGCTGCTGAACAACCCGGACTTCGCGAAGCTCGACTTCTCGGCCCTCAAGTGCACGCTGGGCGGGGGCATGGCGGTGCAGAAGTCCGCCGCCGACCGCTGGAAGCAGGCGACCGGCTGCACGCTGGTGGAGGCCTACGGGCTCTCGGAGACCTCGCCCGGGGTGACCATCAACCCGCTGGACCTGAAGGAGTACAACGGCGCGATCGGGCTGCCGATACCGTCCACCGAGGTGGAGATCCGCGGCGACGACGGCGCGCCGGTGCCGGTGGGCAAGCCGGGCGAGATCTGCGTGCGCGGCCCGCAGCTGATGCGCGGCTACTGGAACCGTCCCGAGGAAACCGCCAAGTCCATCGGGCCCGACGGCTATTTCGCCACCGGCGACGTGGGCGTGATGGACGAGCAGGGCTACGTGCGCATCGTGGACCGCAAGAAGGACATGATCCTGGTGTCGGGCTTCAACGTGTACCCGAACGAGGTGGAGGGGGTCGTCGCGCTGCATCCGGGCGTGCTGGAGTGCGCGGTGGTGGGCGTGCCCGACGAGACCTCGGGCGAGGCGGTCAAGCTGTTCGTGGTGAAGAAGGACCCGGCGCTGGGCGAGGATGCGCTGCGCGAGCACTGCCGCGAGAACCTGACGGGCTACAAGCGCCCCAAGCACATCGAGTTCCGCGCCGACCTGCCCAAGACCAACGTCGGCAAGATCCTGCGCCGCGCCCTGCGCGACGGCGCGCCGAAATAGCCGCCGGGCAACGGCCCCGCGGCCGGGCGGGGCTAGGCGCGCGCCTTCTTCAGGCTGGATTCGATGACCGAGAGCAGCTCGTCGCGGCGCACCGGCTTGGTGACGAAGCCCGAGGCCCCGAGGAGCTTCGCCTTGACGAAGGTCTCGTCGTCGCCGCGCGAGGTGAGGAACACGAAGGGGATGGCGTGCGTGACCGCGTCGGCCCGCACCGCCTCGAGGAGCTCGAAGCCGTTCATGTAGGGCATGTTCACGTCCGACAGCACCACGTCGGGCGGGTTGGACAGCACGGCGTGCCCGCCGACCACCGCGTCCTCGGCCAGGTCGACCTCGTATCCGGCGGCGTTCAGGTGCACCCTCAACAATTCGCGTATCGAGGGATCATCGTCGATGATCAGGATGCGGGCCATGCAGGCTCTTTGCGTGCGCGCCGTTTTGCTTTTTGGCGTTCACATTGGTTTATCACGCGGCGATACTAGCATGATGAATAGTGCATTCCGTCGCGCGTTTGTCCGTTGTTCACCGGGCTGTAACCCTATGTTGCAATTCAATGCCAGCCTGTCGTCAACATCCGCTTCCGGGGTGGTTTTGCGCGCCCTGCGGGCCGCCCGTGGCTAGCCGCTGGGCCTCGGGCCTGCTGCTGGTGGCGACGGCGGTGCTGCTGTGGGGCGTGCAGACGCCGCTGACGCGCAACACCTACGAGCGCGTCGACCCGATGTGGATGGGCATGATCCGCGTCGGCGCGACCTGGCTGGTGTTGCCGCTGCTGCTGCTCGCGGTGGAAGGCCGGCGCGCGCTGCGTTTCGAGGGGCGCTTCCTGTCGCTGGCCTGGCACGGCGCCATGGGCCTGTCGGGATTCAACCTGTTCTTCTTCATCGGCCTGATCTACACCACGCCGGAGCGCGCGGCGGTGATCCTCGCGCTGCAGCCCACGCTGATCGCGGCACTGCTCTGGGCCACGCGCGGCATCCGGCCCGCGCCGGTCACGCTCGCCTGCACGGTCGCGGCCTTCGCCGGCGCCGCGCTGGTGGTGACCCAGGGCGGCGCGGTCGCCGCGGGTTCCGCGTCCTGGGTGGGCGACTGCGCCTTCCTGCTGGCCGCGCTGTGCTGGGTGGGGTACTCGCTGGGGGCGAACGACTATCCCGGCTGGTCGGCGCTGCGCTACACCGCGATGTCCGGGCTGCTGGGGCCGGTGCTGTTCGCCTGCGTGTTCCTGTACGTGGCCGCGAGCGGCCTCGCGCCCGCGCCGGACGCAGCCGCGCTGCTGTCGGTCGCGCCCGAGGCGGCCTACCTGGTGCTGGGCGTCGCGGTGGTGGCCTTGCTGGCCTGGAACGCGGCGGTGCCGCGCCTGGGGCCGTTGAATGCCTCGCTGTGCGCGACCGCCACGCCGCTGGTGACCTTGGCCTGGCGGGCCTTCGAGGGCCACCGGTTCACCACCGGCGAGCTGGCCGGCGCGGGCCTGGTGATGGGCGCGCTGGTGGTCAACAACCTGGCCCAGCGCCACCGGCTGGCGGGCGCGGTGGGCGGACGTTGACCCACAGGGCGTTGAATTTGCGGGCGTATGCGCCGTAACACAGGGACGGAGGCGGAAACCGGCGGCAGCGCCGACTTCCCCCCGTGGCAGGCTGCGCCGGTACCGCATGTTGCGCTGCACCGCCTGTGATAACCTGTTGTTATATCAGCCAAAGCGGAGAGAACTTGCTCTACGCACTGCATGAAATGCAGCACTCGGTGCTGGCGCCCTGGACCACCTTGGCCAAGGCCAACCTGGACCTGCTGACCAACCCGTTCAATCCGTTCGCGCACCTCCCGGCCACCAAGTCGATGGCGGCGGGCGCGGAACTGTTCCTGCGGCTGACCCACCGTTACGAGAAGCCGACCTTCCGCCTGGACACCACGCCCATCGACGGGGTGGATGTCGCGGTGGCCGAGCGCGTGGAGATCGGGAAGCCGTTCTGCCACCTGCTGCACTTCGTGCGCGACACGCAGCGCCAGGACCCCAAGGTGCTGCTGGTCGCGCCGCTGTCGGGGCACTTCGCCACGCTGCTGCGCGACACGGTGCGCGCGCTGCTGCCCAACCACGACGTCTGGGTCACCGACTGGATCGACGCGAAGATGGTGCCGCTGTCCGAGGGCCCCTTCCACCTGGCCGACTATGTCGACTACGTGCGCGAGTTCATCACCCACGTCGGCGAGGGCGTGAACGTCATTTCCGTGTGCCAGCCCACCGTGCCGGTGCTGGCGGCGGTGTCCCTGATGGCGCAGAACGACGCGCCGGTGAAGCCGCGCACCATGATCATGATGGGCGGCCCGATCGACGCACGGAAGAGCCCCACCGCGGTGAACAACCTCGCGCTGGAGAAGCCCTATTCCTGGTTCGACCGCACGCTGATCCAGTCGGTGCCGAACAAGTATCCCGGCTACCTGCGGCGCGTCTACCCCGGCTTCCTGCAGCACATGGGTTTCGTCGCGATGAACCCGTCGCGCCACGCCGACGCGCACCGCGACTTCTACCGCCACCTGGTGTCCGGCGACGGCGATTCGGCCGCGGCGCACCGGCGCTTCTACGACGAGTACAACGCGGTGCTGGACATGCCCGCCGAGTACTACCTGGAGACCATCAAGGCTGTGTTCCAGGAGTTCGCGCTGCCCAAGGGCAGGATGTTCATCCGCGAGCAGCTGGTGCGCCCGCAGGCGATCGCCGAGACCGCGCTGCTGACCATCGAGGGCGAACTGGACGACATCTCCGGCAACGGCCAGACGCAGGCGGCGCAAACGCTATGCACCGGCATCCCCGAGGCCAACCGCGAGCATTTCGCGGTGCCCAAGGTCGGCCACTACGGGATCTTCTCGGGCAAGCGCTGGCGCGAGGTGATCGCGCCCCACATCGCCGGCTTCATCCGCAAGCACGCCTGAGCCCGCGGCCGGGCCCGCTGGTCAGGCGAGCAGCGGCAGCACGTCTTCCCATCGGTTCGGGTGCAGGCGCAGTGTGCCCGGCTTGTCCGCGTCCAGCACCGAATACGGCATCGCCATGCACTCGGCGACGATCGCGTCCAGGTTGTCGGCCAAGACGGTGGATTGCGGATCCAGTCCGCGCACCAGCGCGATGCCCGAGGGCGGCGCGGCGATGGTGTGGATGCGCAGGTCCGGCCGGTACCTGGCCAGCGCGAGCAGCATGCGCCACACGTCCCCGGTCCAGAACGCCGTGTTGCGATCGCGCGTGGCCACGGCCTCGTTCAGCGGGTAGCAGTCGTGCACCAGCAGCGTCGCCCCCGGGTGCGCGAGGCGCTCCATGTGGATGAAGTCGCGCAGCGCGAACTCGAAATGGTGCATGCCATCGATGAAGCCCAGGTCCAGCGGCTGCCCGCCCAGCGCCTCGCGCGCCGCGGGTCCCCCGAAGAAGGCGTCGCTGGTCATCGCGTAGATGCGTTCGTTGGGCCGCAGCACGCGGGTGTGCTTGGGCTCCGGGTCCACGCCGATCGCCACCGTGGCGTCGCCCGCGAGTTCCAGCGAGGTCCCGCGGTCGGTGCCGATCTCCATGTAGGTGCGCGGCCGCAGGTGCGCGTGCAGGCGCGCGAGCAGGTCGGTGTACGGCTCGCCGCGCAGCTCCACCGCGTCCAGCATCGCGCGCGCCGGCTCGAACGACGGATCGGCGGCCAGCGCCCGCTCGGCCAGCTTCTGCGCGCCCCACAGCGCGCCGCCGCGCCAGTGCGCCACGGCGGCATTGAACAGGTAGCGCGGCTCGGCCGGGCGCAGGGCGATGGCGCGCTCCAACGCCGCGATCGCATCCGGCTGGCGGCCCAGGTCGGTGAGCGCGGTGCCGCGCAGGAAATGCGCCTCGGGCTCATCCGGCTTGGCGGCGAGCAGCGTATCCAGCATCTGCACCGCGCGCGCCGGCTGGCCTGCGTCGAGCGCGGCGCGGGCTTCGTCCAACTGCTTGTCGGTGGCGTCGCCGGCGAACAGCGACTTCAGCAACTTCATCATGGTGGCAGTGTACTTCGACTGCGCCGGTCGCCCGATGCGACCTTGTTGCGCGCTCAGTGCCGCGCTCAGTGGCGCGGGCCGGGCCGCACCAGCAGGTGGTAGGACAGCAGCACGCACCAGGCGAGGCCGGCAATCGCCAGCGCCATGGGCACCGGCGTGCCGTCGTGCAACCGGCCTATCGCCAGGCCGACGACCGCGCCCATCGAGAGCTGCAGGAAGCCCAGCACCGCCGAGGCGGTGCCCGCCATGGTGGGGAAGGGGCCGACCGCGCCGGCCATCACCGGCGGGTTGTTCAATCCGGTGCCGAACAGGAAGATGAACCAGGGTGCGACGATGGCTTCCACCGAGCGCACGCCGGCCAGCGCCATGCCCGCCATCAGGGTCGCGCCCAGCACCATGATCGCCGTGCCCATGGCCATCAGCCGGTAGGGGCTGGCGCGGTGCGACAGGCGCGCCGTCAGCAGCGTGGCGACGATGTAGCCGAGGATGGACGCCGAGAACAGCATGCCGAACTCCTGCGCGCTCACGCCCAGCAGGTTGATCAGGATGAAGGGCGAGACCGACAGGTAGGCCATGATGGTGCCGTAGGAGCAGCCGGCGCACAGCGTGTAGCCCACGAAACGCCGGTTGCCCAGCAGCAGGCGCAGGTTGGCCCACAGCGTACGCAACGAGGTGGCGTGCGGGTTGCGGTGCAGGTTGGACTCGTCCAGCAGCACCGCCGACATCAGCAGCAGGATGCCGCCGTACAGCGCGAGCGCGCCGAAGTTCGCGCGCCAGCCGAAGTGCTGCTGGATCACGCCGGCAACCACCGGGCCGGAGAAGATCGCCAGCGCCGCCGCGGCCGTGGTGTAGCCCAGCATGCGCGCCGTGCCCTCGGCGCCCCAGACGTCGCGCACGATGGCGCGCCCCAGCACCGGCGCCGCGCAGCAGCCGATGCCCTGCATCACGCGCCCGGCCATCAGGAGGTCGATGGTGGGGGCGAAGGCGCTGGCCGCGGATCCCACGGTGAAGATCGCGCCGCCTGCCAGCAGCACCGGGCGGCGGCCGAAGCGGTCCGACAGCGGGCCGTAGAACAGCTGCGAGACCGCGAAGCTGATCACGAAGGCCGACAGCAGCATCTGCCCGCCCGACACCGGGACGCCGAAGTCCGCCACCAGCGCCGGCAGCGACGGGATCAGCATGTCCGTGCCCAGCGCCAGTAGGGCAAAGCCCGCGGCGATCATGCCGCTGATGACGGGATGCTTGAGGGGCAGGCGCGCCATCAGGTCGCGCCCCGCTTCAGTTCGATGGGGGCTCGGCGGGGGCCGGGGCCTGTGCTTCGTTTGCCTGCGCCTCGGCCTCGTGCGGGGTGTCGTCCGCGGCGACCGCCGGCGCGGCAGGCGCCGCCTCGGCATCGCGCGCGCGTCCCGGACGGCGGCCGTCCACCACCTGCTGGTCGATCGCGCCGAACACCGACTGGCCGGCGTGGTCGATCATCTCGAGGCGCACGCGGTCGCCGAACTTCAGGAACGGCGTCTTCGGCTCGCCGTGCTCCACCGTCTCCAGCGCGCGCTTCTCCGCGATGCAGGCGTGGCCCGCCTTGTAGCCGAAGTTCGAGATCGTGCCTGAGCCGAGCACGCAGCCCGCGCCCAGCGGCCGCGTCTTCGCGGCGTGCGCGATCAGCTGCGCGAAGTGGAACTGCATGTCGCTGCCGCAGTCCGGCGTGCCGAACTCCCCGCCGTTCACGTGGATGCGCATCGGCAGGCGCAGGCGCCGGCCGTCCCAGGCCGGCCCGAGTTCGTCGGGCGTGACCATCACCGGCGCGAAGGCGGTGGCGCCCTTGCCGTTGACGAAGCCGAAGCCCTTGCCCAGCTCCGACGGGATCAGGTTGCGCAGCGACACGTCGTTCAGCAGCGCGAGCAGCAGGATGTGCTCCGAGGCCCGGTCCGCAGGGCAGCCCATGGGCACGTCCTCGGTGACCACGGCGATCTCGCCTTCCAGGTCGATGCCCCATTCCTCGGACAGGCAGGTGATGTCGTCGCGCGGCCCGATGAAGAAGTCCGAGTCGCCCTGGTACATCAGCGGGTCCTTCTTCAGCTCGGGGGGCATGGTCGCGCCGCGCGCCTTGCGCACCAGTTCGACATGGGCGAGGTAGGCCGATCCGTCCAGCCACTGGTAGGCGCGCGGCAGGGGCGCGGCGAACTGCGAGAAGTCGGGCGCGAACCAGCGCGAGGGCGTGTCCGGCGAGGACAGCGGCTGGCCGCCGCGGTTCAGGTCCTCGTACAGGGACTGCAGCTGGGGGGAGCAGTAGGCCCAGTCGTCCAGTGCCGCCTGCAGCGTGGGCGCGACGTCCGCCGCCACGCGGGCGCGCGAAAGGTCGCGCGACACCACCACCAGCGTGCCGTTGCGCGATCCGTCCTTGAGGGTGCCGAGTTTCATGCGTCTGCCTTGCGAAATGCCCCTGGCCGGTGGGCCTTGCGGGAAGGCGCGATTGTACTGGAACGGGGCTGGCGGCCGGCCCGCGCGGGCCCGCGCCAGCCGGGGGCCGCGCCGCGCGCACCGGTGCCGGGCAGGCGGCGGCGCGGGTGTCCACCGGGGTGCATGCGGCGCGGTCGTGCCCCGCCGCTGATAGACTAGGCGCCGATGCGCGGACTGCTTGCCGCATTGGTTGCATATCGCAAGCGTGCGCCCGCGCGACCCGGAATCCGACCTAGCCAGGAGAACCACCATGAAGCCGATCCAAGGACGCACGCTGCTGTCGTGCATAGCCGTCGTTGCCGCGCTGTCACCCGTCGCAGCGCTGGCCCAGGCCTTCCCCTCGCAGCCGATCCAGCTGGTCGTGCCCTGGCCCCCGGGCGGCGGCAGCGACACGGCGATGCGCATGACCGCCGATGCGGCGACGAAGAAGATGGGCGTGCCGGTGGTGGTGGTGAACAAGCCCGGCGCCGGCGGCACCGTGGGCATCAAGGAAGTGATGTCCTCCAAGCCCGACGGCTACACGCTGGCGATGATCGCCACCGGCGCGGTGTTCGCCCAGTACAACAACCCGAACGCCAACGCGCTGAGCGAGATGGAGCCGATCGTGTTCTTCGGCGACGATCCGTCCGCGATCACGGTGAATCCCAAGACCGGCTTCAAGAACCTGGCCGAACTGGTCGCCTTCGCCAAGGCCAACCCCGGCAAGCTCAAGAACGGCAACGACCAGCCCGGCGGTTCCTCGCACGTCGCCGCGGCGGTGTTCGAGAAGTCCCTCGGCATCCGGCTGACCAAGGTGCCCTACGCCGGCTTCGCGCCGACGGTGCAGGCGCTGCTCTCGGGCGAGGTGGAGATGGCCTCGATCGCGCTGCCGGACGTCATCGAGCAGCACAACGCCGGCAAGCTGCGCGTGCTGGGCGTGTCCGCCCCGTCGCGCCACTTCAAGGCGCCTGACGTCCCCACCTTCCGCGAACAGGGCTTCCCGGTGATATCCGGCCTGTGGCGCGTCATCGCCGGTCCCAAGGGCATCCCGGCCGACCGCATGAAGGTGCTCGAGGGCAAGTTCCTCGAGACGCTGAACGACAAGGAGTTCCAGGAGAAGGCGCGCGCCGCCGGCTTTCTGGTGACGCCGATGAACGGCGCGGACACCAAGAAGCGCTGGGCGCAGGACGACGCCGACATGTATCCGGTGTTCCTCGAGGCCGGCCTGGTGAAGACGCGGCAGAAGTAAGCGGACCGGCAAGCCAGAAGCAACGGCGTTGTCCCAGACGTCCGGCCGGGGCGCGCCATGAGCGCGCCGCCCGGCCGCTTCGCTAGCCAGGACCTCTGGGCGGGACTGGCCCTGGCCCTGGTCGGCGTCGCCGCGCTGGTGCTGGGGCGCGGCCTCACCTTCGGCACCGCCGATGACATGGGCGAGGGCTACGTGCCGCGCGCCATGGCCATCGCGCTGGTGGCGCTGGGCCTGCTGGTCGCGGCGCTCGGGTTGCGGCGCGGCAGCGAGCCGGTGGACGCCATGCGGTTCCGTCCGATGCTGTTCGTGACCGCCTCGGTGCTGGCCTTCATCGCATCGCTGCAGACCCTGGGCGTGCTCGCGGCCATCGCCGCGAGCACTGTGTGCGCGAGCTTCGCCGGCCAGCCGCTGCGGCCGCGCGCGCTGGCGGCGGTGATCATCGTGCTTTGCCTGGTCGTGGTCGGCGTGTTCGTGAAGGGCCTCGGCCTGCCGCTGGCCATCCTGCCGCGCATCGGGGGCTGAGTGGACGGTCTGGTGGACTTCAGCTCGCTGCTGGGCAACATCGGGCTCGGCTTCTCCGTCGCGTTCTCGCCGACCAACCTTGCGCTGTGCTTCGCGGGCTGCCTGCTGGGCACGCTGATCGGCGTGCTGCCCGGCATCGGGCCCTCGGCCACCGTGGCCATGCTGATGCCGGTGACCTTCTGGCTGCCGCCGGTGGGCGCGCTGATCATGCTCGCCGGCGTGTTCTACGGCTCGCAGTACGGCGGTTCCACCACCGCCATCCTGGTGAACCTGCCGGGCGAATCCTCGTCCGTGGTCACCACGCTGGACGGCCATGCCATGGCGCGCAAGGGGCGCGCGGGCGCCGCGCTCGCGGTGGCGGCGCTGGCGTCCTTGTTCGCCGGCACCGTGACCGCGCTGGTGATCGCCGCGGCCGGCCCGCCGATCGCCAAGCTCGCGCTGCTGTTCCAGTCGCCGGATTACGTCGCGGTGATGGTGCTGGGCCTGGTGTCGGCCGTGGTGCTGGCGCAGGGCAGCCTGCCCAAGGCGCTGGCGATGATCGCGCTGGGCGTGTTCCTCGGACTGGTCGGCACCGACGTCACCACCGGCATGCAGCGCTATACGCTGGGCGTGAACGCGCTGTATGACGGCATCGGTTTCGTGCCGGTGGCGATGGGCTTGTTCGGCCTGGCGGAGATCATGCTCAACCTGGAGGCCACGCAGGGGCAGGGCCGGGTGATGAAGCCCATGGACCGGCTGTGGCCGACCAGGGCGGACTTCAAGGCGGCCACGCCGGCGGCGATGCGCGGCACGGCGCTGGGCATCGGCCTGGGCATCCTGCCCGGCAGCACCACGGACATCCCGGCCTACGCCGCCTACAGCCTGGAGAAAAAGCTCTCCAAGCACCCCGAGGAGTTCGGACAAGGCGCGGTCGCCGGCGTGGCCGCGCCCGAGGCGGCGAACAACGCCTCGGCGCAGGCCGGCTTCATCCCGATGCTGTCGCTGGGCATCCCGCCGAACGCCATCATGGCGATGATGATAGGCGCCATGATGATCCACGGCATCGCGCCCGGGCCGCAGATCATCGACAAGCAGCCTGCGCTGTTCTGGGGGTTGGTGGCCAGCATGTGGATAGGCAACGTCATGCTGGTGGTGCTGAACCTGCCGCTGATCTGGGTGTGGGTGCGGCTGCTGTCCATCCCGTACCGCATCCTGTTCCCGGCCATCATCGTGTTCTGCTGCATCGGCTGCTACAGCCTGAAGAACAACGCGGCGGACGTGGTGATCATGGCGGTGTTCGGCGTGATCGGCTACTTCCTGCGCAAGCTGCGCTGCGAACCCGCGCCGCTGCTGCTCGGCTTCATCCTAGGTCCGATGCTGGAGGAGAATTTCCGGCGCTCCATGCTGGTGTCCGGTGGCGAGTTGTCCGTGTTCGTCACCCGGCCGATCAGCGCGGGCTTCCTCGCGGTGTCGGCCCTGCTGCTGCTGGCGGTGATGGTGCCGGCGTTCAACCGCGCGCGGGTGGGCGCGCCGCAGGAATAGTCCCGGCTCAGCCCTCGACCAGGCGCGACAGGTCGCTGTCCCCGCCCCGGCTGGCGACCAAGGCGCGCATCAGGCTGGCGGCGAACTCGGCCATGGCCAGCGGCGTGCCGGTCTGGCGCGCGAGGTCCAGCGCGGTGTCCAGGTCCTTGAGCATGGTGTCGGCCGCGCCGATGGCATCAGTGGGCGCGGTCACCATGCGCGGCACGAACACCTGGAAGGGTTTGGAGTCCGCCCAGCCGCCGGCCAGCGCGCGGGTCAGCAGGGCCGGGTCCACGGCGCCGGCCTTGGCCAGGCGCACGGCCTCGGCGATCACCGCGATGGTGGAACCGACGATCACCTGGTTGGCGAGCTTGGTGGTCTGGCCCGCGCCGACCGGGCCCATGTGGGTGACCTGCCCCGAGTAATGCGCGAGCACCGGCGCGGCGCGTGCCACGGCGGCTGCATCGCCTCCCGCCATGATGGCGAGCGTCCCGGCCTTCGCGCCGACCACGCCGCCCGACACCGGCGCATCCAGCCATTGCCCGCCGCAGGCTGCCTGCAACCGGGCCGCGAAGTCGCGCGTGGCATCGGGGCGGATGCTGGAGTGGTCCACCAGCACGACGGGCTTGCCCGCCGTCGCCACGCCATCCTTGCCGAACACCACCTGCTCGACCGCGCCCGCGTCCATCAGGCACATCAGCACCAGGTCCGCGCCGGCCGCGGCCTCGCGCGGGGTGGCGGCGACCGTCGCCCCCGCTGCTGCTACCGGCGCGCACTTGTCCTTGCTGCGGTTCCAGGCGGTCAGGGGCACGCCGGCTGCAAGCAGGCGCAGCGCCATGGGCAGGCCCATCAGGCCCATGCCGAGGAAGGCGACGCGCGACGCGCTCACTTCTTCAGCTCCAGCCGCTTCTCGACCGGCCACTGCACCTTGCCCGAATGCGTGACTGCGCCGAGGTGGGCGGGACCGACCAGGCGCGCGTACTTCTCCAGCACGCCGGCGAGGCGCTCGCCGCCCTTGCGCGCGGGCGCTGCGGCGAGCGCGCGGCGGCGCTTCGCCAGTTCGGTTGCCGATACCAGCAGGTCGATGCGGCCGAGCGGCGCGTCGATGCGGATGCGGTCGCCCTCGCGCACCAGCGCGATCGGGCCGCCGTCGGCGGCTTCCGGGCAGAGGTAGCCGACCATCATCCCGCGCGTCGCGCCGGAGAAGCGGCCGTCGGTGACCAGCGCCACCTTCTCGCCCATGCCCTGGCCGTAGAGCAGCGCGGTCACGCCCAGCATCTCGCGCATGCCGGGTCCGCCGCGCGGCCCCTCGTTGCGGATCACCAGCACGTCGCCCGCGTCGTACCGGCGCGCCTTGACCGCGTTGGCCGCGTCTTCCTCGCAGTCGTAGACCCGGGCGCGGCCCTCGAATACCTGCGACTTCAGCCCGGCGACCTTCACCAGGGCGCCGTCCGGCGCCAGGCTGCCCTTGAGCACCACCACGCCGCCGGTGGGCTGGATGGCATGGTCGCAGTCGCGCACCACCTCGCCGTCGGGCGCGTCGTGGCGCCGCAGCGCGCGCTCCAGCGTCGTGCCGTCCAGGGTCAGGCAGTCGCCGTGCAGGTGGCCGCCGTCCAGCAGGGACCGCAGCACCGAGTACGCGCCGCCGGCCTCGTGCAGGTCGCGCGCGAGGAAGCGCCCGCCCGGCTGCAGGTCGGCGATCAGCGGCGTGCGCCGGAACACCTTGGCGCAATCGTCCATGGTGAAGCGGATTCCGGCTTCATGCGCGATGGCGGGGATGTGCAGCACCGAGTTGGTCGAGCCGCCGGTCGCGGCCACGGACGCGCAGGCGTTCTCCAGGCTCTTGCGCGTCACCAGGTCACGCGGCAGCGGCCCGCCGTCGCGCAGGATGCGCATCACCGTCTCGCCCGCGCGCCGCGCCACGGCCAGCCGGTCGGAATAGACCGCGGGCAGCATGGCCGAGCCCGCGGGCGCGAGGCCCAGCGCTTCGGACACCATGGCCATGGTGTTGGCGGTGAACTGCCCGGGGCAGGCGCCGGCGGTGGGCGCGCAACTGCGTTCCATCGCGTCCAGGGCCTTCACGTCCATGGTGCCGGTCAGCACCGATCCGACGCCCTCGTAGGCCGTGAGGATGGTGGCTTCCCTGCCGCGCTGCGCGCCGGTCATGCGTCCCGGCAGCATCGCGCCCCCATATACGAACACCGAGGGGATGTTCAGCCGCACCATGCCCATCATGATGCCGGGCAGGGTCTTGTCGCAGCCGGCGAAGCCGACCAGCGCGTCATAGGCATGGCCGCGCACCACCGCCTCGATCGAGTCGGCGACGATCTCGCGCGATACCAGCGAGAAGCGCATGCCCTTGTGGTTCATGGACATCGAGTCCGCCACCGAGGCGCTGTAGAACTCGCGCGGCGTGCCGCCCGCCGCCGCCACGCCCATCTTCGCGGCCTCCTGCTGGCCGCGCAGCGGCAGCGAGCACGGCGTGTTCTCGCTGTAGGTGCTCATTACCCCGACCATGGGCCGGGCGATCGCGTCATCGTCCAGCCCCATCGCGCGGTAGAAGGCGCGGTGCGGCGTGCGGTCCAGGCCCTGGGTGGTGATGGGGGAGCGCAGCGGGGCCTTGGCGCGCCTGGGCGCAGGCTTCCTTGGCGCGGCTGGCTTGGTCTTGGCCATCAGGCTTTCTCCATTCCCGGCAGGGACAGCCCCTGGCCGCGGGCGTAATGCGTGATCAGGTCGGCGAGCGAGCGGTCGCGCACGAAGCCCACCGCCTCGGCGCGGCTCGCGGCGAGCTTGCGCGGCCAGTTCGCGAACTGCTCGCGCAAGGCCTCGTCGTGCGCGAAGTCCACGTGGCGCGCCATCGCGTCGCCACCCAGGCGCCGCAGCACGTCGACCACCTCGGCCAGGCTCACCGCGAGGCAGGGCAGGGTGAAGGCGCGGCGCGCGCCGAGGAAACTGGGCGACAGGCAGGCGGCGTGGATGAGGTTCTGCACGCAGCAGGCGATGGACATGATCCAGATCACGCCGTCGGGTCCGACCGGGCAGAGGTAGTCGCGCCCGGCCAGCGGTTCGCGGATCACGTCGCTGTTGAAGGCCGACAGCGCGCCGTTGGGCGCGGGCGGGCGCACCACGATGCCGGGCAGGCGCAGCATGCGGGCGTCCACGTAGCCCCGCCGCGTCGCATCCTCCAGCAGCAGTTCGGCCATGCGCTTCTGCGCGCCGTAGGACAAGGTCGGGTGCATGGGCGTGTCGTCCTTGATCGCATCCGGCAGCGGCACGCCGTACACCGCGATGGAGCTCGCGAACACCACGCGGGGTGGCCGCGGCAGGCGGCGGCAGGCATCCAGTACGTTGCGGGTGCCGTCGAAGTTCACCGCCAGGCCGGCATCGTAGTCGGCTTCCGCCGCGCCGCTGACCAGCCCGGCCAGGTGCACCACCAGTTCCGTGTCCTGCTCGATGAGGCCGGACACGGCATCGCGGTCGGTGACGTCCAGTTGTACGCAATCCACCGGCACGCTGCCTGCCGGCGGTTCCACCGGCGTGCGGTCCGCGAGCACCAGGCGCGAGGCGGGCATTTCCACGTGGCGGGTGTCGCGCAGCAGCGCGCCGCCGGCGATCTCCGCGGCAAGGTGGCGGCCGATGAAGCCGCCGGCGCCGGTGATGACGACCTTCACCGGCGTCCCTCACATCCGCGCGACGGCGGGGCATCAACCAGCATGGTTTCCGGGGCTTCTGCTATAACGCGGCACCTGTTCCCGTCGGGAACGCACCGGAGGAGCCGACATGGCTGGAGTCCTGAAACACATCGCGCGTGGCGCAGGGGTTGCCGCATTCGTGTCCTTTGCGCTGGTCGGCCCGCTGGTCGCCCAACCAGCGCACGCGCAAGCCGAACTCAGTATATCAACGTGGGTTCCCGCGACCCACTTCCTGAACAGCGACTTCCTCGTGCCCTGGTCGAAGGAAGTGGAGCAGGCCACCGGCGGGCGCGTGAAGTTCCGCATGCTGCCCAAGATGGTCGCCAACCCGGTCGGGCACTTCGACGCGATCAAGGACGGCCTGGCCGACCTGACCTTCATCTCGCACAGCTACACGCCTGCGCGCTTCCCGCTGACCCGCTTCGGCGTGCTGCCCTTCGGCGGGGACAGCGCGGAATCCCAGTCGGTGGCGCTGTGGCGCGCCTACGAGAAGTACATGATGAAGGTGAACGAGCATGCCGGCGCGAAGCTGCTCACCATCTACGCCCACGGCCCCGGCATCGCCTACAACGCCAAGCGCCCGATCAGGCGCATCGAGGACTTCGCGGGCCTGAAGTTCCGCGTCGGCGGCGGCATGGCGCAGGACGTGGCCAATGCGATCGGCGCGGTGCCGGTGGCCAAGCCGGCACCCGAGTCCTTCGAACTGCTCAACAGCGGCATCGTGGACGGCGTGTTCTTCCCGGCCGAGTCGGTGGTGTCCTTCAAGCTGGAGAAGGCCCTCAAGTACGCGACCCTGTTCCCCGGCGGCCTGTACTCCGACACCCACGCGGTGATCATGAACGAGGCGGCGTTCAACAAGCTCTCGGCGCAGGACCAGGCCGCGATCATGAAGCTCTCCGGCGACTACCTGGCGCGCAAGGCGGGCCTGGCCTGGGACAAGCACGGCAAGGCCGGCTTCGAGGTGATGAGAAAGGCCGGCATCCAGATCGAGCGCGCCCCCGAGGCGCTGGTGGCATCGGTCAAGGACCGCACGCGCAACTTCGAGATCGACTGGATCAAGGAGGCGGCGTCCAAGGGCGTGGACGGCCCGAAGGTGCTGGCCGATTTCCGCGCCGAGGCGAAGAAGCTCGACGCGGCGGTGAAGAAGTAGCGATGGCCGGACGCGGGGCGCTCCGGGTGGGGCGCTCCGTTCAGTCCAGGTCGGGCAGTCCGGCGAGGCGGGCGTAGACCGGGCTGAAGTCCGGCGCGGTGGCCGAGAGCAGGTGCGCGAAGCTGTCGATCACGAAGTAGCGCGGCTGGTAGCGGTCGATGGCGTAGGGGGTGCGCATCATGCGTTCCAGTTCGAAGGGTTCGCGCACCGGCTCCGGCGAATCGATGCAGTGGCGCAGTTCGCCGCCCGAGGACAGCAGGCCGGCGCCATAGGCGCGCAGGCCGTCCGGGCCGCGCACCAGTCCGAATTCGATGGTGTACCAGTACAGGCGCGCCAGCAGCGGCAGGGCGCCCAGGCGCAGCGCCTTCAGACCGCCCTTGCCGTACTCCCGCAGGTGGTCGGCGTAATCGCGGTCGAACAGGAGCGGGACGTGTCCGAAGAAATCGTGGAACACGTCCGGCTCGACGATGTAGTCGGTCTCCTCCGGCCGCCGCAGCCAGACCGTGACCGGCATGCGCCGCGACGCGAGGTGCCGGAAGAAGGTTTCGTCCGGCAGCAGGCCGGGCACGGCGACGATGCGCCAGCCCGTGGCGCGCTCCAGCCGTTCCGACACCGCATCGAAGCGCGGGATCGCGCCGCCGGCATCCAGGCCGCGCAGCGCGGCATTGAACTCGGCGCAGGCGTAGTCGGGTGCCAGCGTTGCCTGCCGGGCGTGCAGCGTACGCCACAGCGCATGCTCGGCGGGCGTGTAGGCCTCCCAGCGTTGCGCGATCACGCCATCGGCATCGGCGACGCCGTAGTCGCCGCGCAGGCCCGGGTTGGGTGAGGCGTCCATGCCCCTAGCCTAGCAGGCCGGGGGCAGGCAGCAGCGCCCGGGAATGAAGCGCTACTTGAGCGCGGCGTGCACGAAGGCCGCCTGGCGCGGCGGGCGCTTGGTGACGTTCCACTCCCGCAGCATCTCGTCGCGGGTGTCGTCCAGCGCCTTCATCGCCTTGGCGTTGGGGATGTTCGCGGTCAGTTCCAGCCGGTTGCCGCTGGGATCGTGGAAATAGATGGAGCGGAAGATGGTGTGGTCCACCGGGCCGATCACCTCGCCGCCGGCGGCCTCGACGCGCGCCTTGTAGTCCAGCAACTGCGCTTCGTCCTCGACGCGCAAGGCGAGGTGCTGCACCCAGGCGGGCGTGTTCGGGTCGCGGCCCATGGGCGGCGAGTCGGGCAGTTCGAAGAAGGCCACATGGCTGCCGTCGGCCATGCGGAAGAAGATGTGCATGTACGGCGATTCCTCGCGGGTGCTGGGCACCTTGTCCTCGGCCATGGCCATGGTGAACTCCAGGCCGAGCACGCGGGTGTAGAAGTCCACGGTCTGCTGCGCATCCTTGCAGCGGTAGGCGACGTGGTGCAGGGACATGACGGTCATCGCGGCATCCTCCGGTTCGGCGAATGTCCGCATTGCACCGCAGTGGTGGCGGTGGACCTTGACCGGGATCAACCCGGGGGCGATGTTGCGTTGCGTGAGTGTCCGTCAGGGACGGCGCCGGCCGCGGCGTACGCCGGAGAGGGGCGGGTACGCCACGGAGCGCCGGGGCTTACTTCTTCATTTCGCCCTTTTTCATGCCGTCCTTGGACATCGCGTCCATTTTCATGCCGTCTTTGGCCATGCCGTCTTTCTTCATCCCGTCCTTGGCCATGCTGTCCTTCTTCATGCCGTCCTTGGCCATGGCGTCCTTCTTCATGTCCGACTGGGCGAAGGTCGCGGTCGCCGTGAGGGCGAGCAGGCATGCGGCGAGGGTGGTGGCGGTGCGTGTCATACAGGTCTCCTGGCGAAGGTGGAGGGCGGCGGATGCCGCCCGGCGACCCGGGGTCGCGGCGATTGGTCGCGCGACGACACGCGTCCTTACAGGCCAGGCGGGCAGGCCGCGCGCGCGGCCATGGAACGGTCGCTAGGCGGTCATGTACGGCGAGTCGGCCGTGCCGGCCTGGACCGCAAGCACGCGCTCGCGCAACGCCACCAGGTGCGGGTCGTGCACGCCGTGGCTCTCCAGTCCCTCGACGGTCTTCAGCAGGTACTCGACCGGGCTGCCGAGGTGGCCGCGGGTGCGCACGATGGCTTCCACCACCTCGTCCTGGTGCAGGCGGCCGGCATAGCCGGGGTGGCGGCGGTTCACCGCGAAGGTGATGGCCCAGCGCGCCGGGCCGCCATTGGACACCCGCACCCAGCGCGGGCAGTAGGAGCCGACCACCATCTCGCGCCGCCAGACCAGGCGCAGCTCATCCACCGCATGGTCGGCGCGCACGCGCAGCGCCACGCCCTGGCAGCAGCCGCCTGCGTCCAGCCCCAGCACCAGGCCGGGCTGTCGCGGCGTGCCGCGTCCGGCGGTGGACCAGAGGCAAAAGCGCCGGTGGTAGCCCGACAGCCGGGTGACTTCGTGTTCCTCGACATGGATCAGCGGGTTCCAGATCAGCGAGCCGTAGGCGAACAGCCAGATGTCGCCGCTGTCGTCCTCCGGGCGCAGTGCCAGCGTGCCTTGCAGCGAGGCCTCGATCTGCTCGGCCGAGAGGGCCCCGGCGTTCGGGTTGGCCTTGCAGATGTGCTCCCGGAAGCGGTCGTTCTCCAGGTCTTCGCGGGTGAGGCTCATCGCGGGGGCAGCCCGGTGCGCGCCCGATCCTGGCGCGGGGTGATCGCTGCAAGCGCAAACCGGCTCATGGCTGGCCCGTTCATGGTGTTCGGGGATTGTTGCAGAAACACGGCGGAGCTACCAATTATCCAAACGCATCAACCACATGGGCGGTTGACCGGGCAGCGGCGGCCGGGACCGGCCGCCTGCTCTGCTAGGATTCGATGCAAGAAGCGCGCCGCCCTCCGGGGTCCCGGGTACCACCTGCGGGCTCCGGGGCGCATCCGGCCCCTTGCCTGTCCAACCTTTCCCGCCAGCCCCAATCCAGGAGTGCCCATGAAGTTCGCCACCGGTCAGGCCGTCACCCGCGTCGAAGATGCCACCCTGGTGAAAGGCCAGGGCCGTTACGCCGATGACGTGCTGCTCAAGGACGCCGCCGGCGCGGCGCTGCGCGCCGTGCTGCTGCGCTCGCCGCATGCGCATGCCCGCATCCGTTCCATCGACACCGCCGCCGCCAAGGCCGCGCCGGGCGTGCTCGCGGTGCTGACCTCGGCCGACGCGAAGGCCGACGGCCTGGGAGAGATTCCCTGCCTGATCCCGTTGAAGAGCCTGGATGGCAAGCCGCGCGGCAACACGCCGCGCCCGCTGCTGGCCGACGGCACGGTGCGCCATGTCGGCGAGCCGGTGGCGCTGGTGGTGGCGCAGACCCTAGGCCAGGCGCGCGATGCCGCCGAGCTGATCGAGGTGGACTACGAGCCGCTTGCCTCCGTGGTGGATGCCCGCCTGGCGGCCAGGCCGGGCGCCGCCCAGCTCTGGCCGGAGATTCCCGGCAACACCTGCTTCGACTGGGGCATGGGCAACAAGGCCGCCACCGAGGAGGCCTTCGCGAAGGCGGCGCACGTGGTGCGCGTGGACCTGAACAACAACCGCGTGGTGGTCAATTCCATGGAGCCGCGTGCGGCGCTGGCCGAATACGACCCGGCCACCGACCGCTCGACCCTGTACACCCCGACCCAGGGCGTGCACCTGATCCACGGCCAGGTCGCCACCGCGCTGAAGCTGGACAAGCAGAAGGTGCGCGTGGTCAGCGGCAACGTCGGCGGCGCCTTCGGCATGAAGCTGTTCCTGCACCACGAGCAGCCGCTGTTGGTCTGGGTGTCGCGCAAGCTCAAGCGCGCGGTGCGCTGGACGGCCGAGCGCAGCGAGGGCTTCCTGTCGGACGTCCAGGGGCGCGACAACCTGTCGCTGGTGGAGCTGGCGCTGGACAAGGATGCGATCTTCCTCGGCTTGCGCGTCACCACGCACGCCAACCTCGGCGCTTACCTGTCGAACTACGGGCCCTTCATCCCGACTTCGGCCGGCACGCCCATGCTCGCGGCGCTCTACAAGACGCCCGCCATCTGGGTCAACGTGAAGGGCATGGTCACCAACACCGTGCCGGTCGATGCCTACCGCGGCGCCGGGCGCCCGGAGGCGATCTACGCGGTGGAGCGGGTGATCGACGCCGCCGCGCGCCAGCTGGGCATGGGCCCGGACGAGATCCGCCGGCGCAACTTCATCCAGCCGTCGGACATGCCCTTCAAGACCTGCATGGACACGGTGTACGACTCGGGCGACTTCCCGGCCATCCTGGCCAAGACCATGGAACAGGCCGACTGGAAGGGCTTCGCCGCGCGGCGCAAGGAATCCGAATCGCGCGGCAAGCTGCGCGGCATCGGCGTGGCCGGCTACATCGAGAAATGCGGAGGCGGCGCGCCCGAGACCGCGGTGCTCAAGGTCAGCGAGGAAGGCCGCGTCACCCTGCTGGCCGGCATGCAGGACAACGGCCAGGGCCACGCCACCACCATGACCCAGCTGGTGAGCGAGAAGCTCGGCATCGACGCCGAGACCATCAGCGTGGTGCAGGGCGACTCCGACCTCACGCCCAACGGTTTCACCGGCGGCAGCCGCTTCCTCGCGGTGGGCGGCGCGGCGGCGGTGGGCGCGTCCGACGAGGTGATCAAGAAGGGCCGCGAGCTCGCGGCCGACGAACTGGAAGCCGCGCCCGGGGACATCGAGTTCGCCGACGGCGAGTACCGCATCGCGGGCACCGACCGCAAGCTGTCGATCTTCGACGCGGCGCGCGCGGCGAAGAAAAAGGGCGGCGCGCTCGAGGCCACCTTCACCCGCACGCCCGAGGCGGTGACCTTCCCGAACGGCTTCCACGTGGCCGAGGTCGAGATCGACCGCGACACCGGCGTGCTCAGCTTCGCGCGCTACACCATCGTCGACGACCTGGGCCGCGCCATCAACCCGATGCTCGTCAAGGGCCAGATCCACGGCGGCACGGTGCAGGGCATCGGCCAGGCGCTGATGGAACACGCGGTCTATGACGACGAGTCCGGCCAGCTGGTGACCGGCTCCTTCATGGACTATGCGATGCCGCGCGCCGACGACGTGCCGGACTTCGCCTGCGATTTCCTCAACGTGCCCTGCACCACCAATCCGCTGGGCGTGAAGGGAGCGGGGGAGGCCGGCGCGGTGGGTGCTGCCCCCGCCGTGGTCAATGCCATCGTCGATGCGCTGCATGGCGCCAACGGCACCACCCACATCGACATGCCGGTGACGCGCGAGAAGCTGTGGCGCGCGCTGAACCCGGCCTGAATTCCGCAAGGGATACGGCCGGGGTGAGCGCAGCTTGAGCGCGCCGTGAGCACAGCATGAACGACGGGCCGGTCGGCGTGTTCGATTCCGGCGTAGGTGGCCTGTCGGTGCTCGCCGGCATACGCCGCGAGCTGCCGGCCGAGCACCTGCTCTACGTCGCGGATTCCGCGCACGTGCCCTACGGCGACAAGCCGGTGGCCTTCATCGAACAGCGGTCGCTCGCCATTGCGGAGTTCCTGGTCGGCCAGGGCGCCAAGGCACTGGTGGTGGCCTGCAATACCGCGACCAGCGCGGCGGCGGCGGCGCTGCGCGCGCGGTTCAGCGTGCCGGTGGTGGCCATCGAACCCGCGGTCAAGCCGGCCGCGGCGCTCACGCAACGCGGCGTGATCGCGGTGCTGGCCACGGCCGCGACCCTGGCAGGCGAGCGCTATGCCGGCCTGGTATCGCGCTACGGCTCGGGCGTGCGGGTGCTGGAGCAGGCCTGCGGCGGCTGGGTGGAGCAGGTGGAATCGGGCGAACTGGACGGACCGTTCGCGCGTGCGCGCGTCGAGGCGGTGATCGCGCCGCTGCTGGCGCAGGGCGCCGACGTGCTGGTGCTGGGCTGCACGCATTTCCCCTTCCTTGCGCCGCTGATCCGGGAGGTGTGCGACGGGCTGGGCGGCGCGGCGGTGCAGGTGGTCGAGCCGGCACCCGCGGTGGCGCGCGAATTGCGCAGGCGCCTGGCCGAGGGCGGCCTGCTGAACCCGGCAGGCGCTGCGCGCGGCAGCCTGCGCGCATGGAGCGGGGCCGATCCGCAGCTGGCGCATGCGCAGTTCCAGCGCCTGCTATGCGAACCGGTCGAGGTAAGCCCGCTTCCGTAGGTGATAATCGGCGCTCGCCATGGGCATGCCGATACGGCGCACCTGGCGGCCTACCTGAGGAGGAGGACGAACCATGAAGCCGGGTGCCCTTGCACGCACATGCACAGCCATCGCCGTTTCCTGCCTGACCCTGCTGCCCGCGCTGGCGCAGTCGCAGGCCTTCCCGTCGCGCACCGTGAAGCTGGTGGTGCCGACCTCGGCGGGTGGCGCGACCGACGCCTTCGCGCGCTCGCTGGGCGCGCGGCTGTCCGACGGCTGGGGCCAGTCGGTGATCATCGAGAACCGCGGCGGGGCGAACCAGATCCTCGGGTCGGACTTCGTGTCCAAGTCCGCGCCGGACGGCTACACCCTGCTGGTGTCGGAGGCCTCGTCCTTCGTGATGAACCCGCACCTGTACAAGAAGCTGCCCTACGACGCGATCAACGGCTTCACGCCGATCACCGCGCTGGTGAACTTCCCCTGGGTGGTGGCGGTGAATGCCTCGGTGCCGGTGAACAGCATGCAGGAACTGATCGCGCTGGCCAAGGCGAAGCCCGGCACCCTGTCCTACGGTTCCTTCGGCAACGGGTCCTCGGCGCACATCACCGTGGACTACCTGAAGAAGATCGCCGGCGCGGACATCATCCACGTGCCCTACAAGGGCGCGGCGCCGGCGGTGACCGACCTGCTCTCGGGGCAGATCAGCATGATGGTGGTCACGCCCCTGCTGGTGGAGCCGCATGCGCGCACCGGCAAGCTGCGCCTGATCGCGGCCACCACGGCAAAGCGCATCCCGCAATTGCCCGCGCTGCCGACGGTGGACGAGTCCGGCGTGCCGGGCTATGTCGCCGGCACCTGGATGGCGCTGATGGGGCCGCCCGGCATGGCGCGCGACCTGCTCGCCAAGGTGAACGCGGACGTGCTCAAGGTGTTGAACGACCCGGCATTCCGCGAGGCCTCGGTCAACAGGCAGTGGTTCCAGGTGATCGGCACGCCGCCGGAGCAGTTCGCCGCCTTCCTGCGCGAGGAGTACCAGCGCTGGGGCGAGCTGATCAAGGTGTCGGGGGTCAGCGTGGAATGACCGGCTTCGCGATGGCGGCGGCATGACCCGGGACGTGGAGGGCAAGCCGCTCAAGGTTTTGCGCGAGGTCTTCGGCTTTCCCGAGTTCCGCGGCGCCCAGGCCGACATCATCGGACACGTCACCGCCGGCGGCGACGCGCTGGTGCTGATGCCCACCGGCGGCGGCAAGTCGCTGTGCTACCAGTTGCCGGCCATCGTGCGCCGCGGCGTGGGCGTGGTGGTCTCGCCGCTGATCGCGCTGATGCAGGACCAGGTGGACGCATTGCGGCTGCTGGGCGTGCGCGCCGCCTTCCTCAACTCCAGCCTGGAGGCCGACGAGGCCGCCGAAGTCGGCCGCCAGGCGCGGCGCGGCGAACTGGACCTGCTCTACGTTGCGCCGGAGCGCCTGGTGCTAGACGGGTTCCTCTCGCAGCTGGAGCACATCCAGGAAGCGCACGGCATTTCGCTGTTCGCGATCGACGAGGCGCACTGCGTGTCGCAATGGGGCCACGACTTCCGGCCCGAGTACATCCGGCTGTCGGTGCTGCACGAGCGCTTTCCGGACGTGCCGCGCATCGCGCTCACCGCGACCGCCGATGCCATCACCCGCACCGAGATCCGCAGGCGCCTGGCGCTGGAGGAGGCGCGCGAGTTCGTCTCGTCCTTCGACCGGCCGAACATCCACTACCGCGTGGTCGAGAAGGACCAGGCGCGCGAGCAGCTGCTGGCCTTCCTGCGCGGCGAGGACGGCCGGCCCGGGCACCTGGGCGAAGCCGGCATCGTCTATTGCTCCTCGCGGAAAAAGGTAGATGAAACAGCCACTTGGCTCCAAAACCACGGTATTTCGGCGCTGCCCTACCACGCCGGCATGGACGCCGAGTCGCGGCGCGAGGCGCAGACCCGCTTCCGGCGCGAGGACGGCATCGTGATGGCGGCGACCATCGCCTTCGGCATGGGCATCGACAAGCCGGACGTGCGCTTCGTCGCGCACCTGGACATGCCCAAGTCGCTGGAGTCCTACTACCAGGAGACCGGCCGCGCCGGGCGTGACGGCGAACCGGCCGAGGCCTGGATGGCCTACGGCCTGTCGGACGTGGTGCTGCAGAAGAACTGGATCGACCAGTCCGAGGCGCCGCCGGAACAGAAGCGCGTCGAGCAGATGAAGCTGGAGGCGATGCTCGGCTACTGCGAGGCCAGCGGCTGCCGGCGCCAGGTGCTGCTGGGCTACTTCGGCGAGGCCATCGGTCCCTGCGGCAACTGCGACCTGTGCCTGGACCCGCCGCAGATGTGGGACGCGACCGTCGCGGCGCGCAAGCTGTTCTCGGCCATCCTGCGCACCGGACAGCGCTTCGGCGCCGGCCACGTGATCGACGTGCTGCGCGGCAAGCAGACCGAACGCATGGCGTCGCTCGGCCACGACACGCTGCCGACCTTCGGCGTGGGCGCGGACATCGACGAGCGCGGCTGGCGCGCGGTGGCGCGGCAGCTGGTGGCGCAGGGCTACCTGCACGCGGACCCGGAGGCTTACGGCGCGCTGCGCCTTACCGAGATCGCGCGGCCGGTGCTGCGCGGCGAGGCCACGCTGCAGTTGCGTCGCGCGCAGGAGAAGACCAAGCGCGGCAAGGCGTCCTCCAGCCGCACCGGCAAGGCGGGCGCGCGCAGCGCGGCCGACGAGGCGATGGCCGCCGACCCGGCCGCGATGTCGCTGTTCGACGCGCTGCGCGCCGAGCGCAAGCGCATCGCCGACGAGCAGGGCGTGCCCGCCTTCGTGGTGCTGCACGATGCGACGCTGCGCGAGCTGGCGCGCCTGCGGCCGGCCAGCCAGGAAGGCCTGCTCATGATTTCTGGCATAGGCGCGGCCAAGGCCGAGCGTTATGGGGAGCGCCTGCTCGCGGTGATACGCGCGCAGGAGTCGGAGCCGGCCTAGGCGGGACGCGCCGGACCAGCCGGTCTAGGTGGTCTGCGCGGGACCCGCCGGAGCGAGGAACAAACGGCGCATCCAGTCGCGCCAGGGCGCATCCAGCGCCGCGTCGTTGTCAGCCATGGCGCGCATCAACGCTTCCATCGTGGTCCGCAGGCCGGGTGCGGCGTCGCCCGCCAGGTCCTCGCACTTCGACATCAATTCATCGTCGCCCAGCGGCTGGTCCGCGCCGCCGCGCGCGCTTTCGCGCTCGGCCGACAGGATGGTGCCGTCGCGCAGGCGGATCGTGACGCGCCCGGGCCGGTGCAGCGGCCAGGGCTTGAGCGCGCCCCAGTCGGCCAGTTCCACCTGTTCGCGCAGCCACGTGATGCGTTCGTCGGCGAGCGCCGACGAACCGAAGCCCGCCACGCCCGCGTCACCGTTCACCAGCATCGCGGCAATCGCGTGCGGCACCGAGAAGCGTGCCGCCAGCCCGTTGGCCGGATGGCGCTCGGCCATGTGCATGCCGTCGGCGGGAAGCTCGACCCTGATCGAGGCGACCTCGCCGCCGCCGCGCAAGCCAGGATGGGCCTGCAGCAGCGATTCCATCGCATCCAGCGCGGCATGCGCCACCTGGCAGCAGCCGTGGCGCTTGTGGTAGCCCTCGGTCACCGCCCAGCGCACGCCAAGCGCGTCGGTAAGTGCGTGCTCGCGCGTGCTCGCATGCAGCAGTCCGGCATACACATCCCAGGGGCCCTCGGCAATGCCGCCCATGCCGGAATTGGCCAGCTCGCAGGCCAGCAGGCCTGACTGCGCGCCGGCCGCCGGCCAGGCATTGCGCACCAGCGCGCCGTCGTCGGCATGCGAATAGGGACCGGGCGAGATCATCGTCACCGCTGCGGTGAGCGCGAGCTGTAGACGATCGGCGTCGTAACCGCGCGCCATGGCGATGGCCGCGGCCGCCCCGGGCGCATTGAACAGTCCATGAGGATGCACCGGCGGCACGACCGAGCCCCAGCAGCCGGCCAGGCGGGCAACGACTTCATAGGCGCCAATGGCGGCGCGCAGCAGTTCGCGTGCCGACAGGCCGTCGTGCTCGGCGACCGCCAGCAGCGCGGACAGGCTGCACAGCCCCGGATGCGAGGGCGCCTTGCTGTAGCCGGAATCGGTTTCGGTCCAGGCCCCGGCCAGGCCGTTGCCGGTCATCGCCAGGCGCAGGTCCACGCGCGGGCCCCCCGGACGCAGCAGCGTAGCCTCGGGCGCGCGGCTGTCGCGCAGCAACGCGGCATGCGCCGCCGCAAGTTCAGGTTCGTTGCGCGCGGCCAGCATGGAAGCCATGTCGTCGGCGAGGATGCGCGCCATTGCATGGCGCGCGGCCTGCGGGATGTCCTCCCAGCGCAGGCCGGCGGCCCAGGCGCTGAGCGCCTCCATGCCGCGCGCGCTGCGTTCGCGCTCCGCGCGTTGTACCGCGTCGAGCACGGCTAGCCCACCACCAGGAAGGAAGCGCTGGCCCGCGCGATGCGCTTGCGGCCGTTCCAGACGTCGCACTGCGCGAAGGCCACCCGCCGGCCGGTGCGGATCACGTCGATGCGCGCCTCGATCCAGTCCCCCAGGTCCGCGCTGCCGATGTAGTCCACCGACAGGCTGACGGTCACCAGCCGCAGCATGGGCCTGGCCGAGTAGGCGCAGCCGTAGCCCATGGCGATGTCGGCCAGGGTCGCGACCGCGCCGCCGTGCAGGTTGCCCGAGCGGTTGCCGTGCTTGGGCTGGACGTACAGCCCGAAGCGCAGCGCCGTCAGCGGCTTGCCCGGCATGCGCCGCATGTACACCGGGCCTATCAGCTCGCGGAAGTGGCTGGGATGCGGCGGCAGCACGAAGCCGGCGGGCGGGCGTCGGGCTGTACCGCCCTTGGCCGGTCGCCTGGCTGGTGCCGCAGGCCTGCTGCGTGCCTTCGAAGTTGCCATGGATGCGTGCTCCGTCGCCTGATCGGTCCGGCGTATGCGTGCTGAAGATCGAAGGCCATTGTAGAACGCCTCCCCGTAGAATCGACGCAGTCTCCCGGCCCGTCTCCACAGGGAAAGCCCATGGTCCTGCGCAACCTCCCCGGCATCGTCCATCGAGTCGTCCTGGGCGCCTGCCTGCTCTCGGCGTCCTGCGCCTTCGCGCAAGCCCCGCTCACCGCCGGGCAGCGCGAGCTGCGCGCGATCTACCAGGAACTGGTCGAGATCAACACCACCGACTCCGCCGGCGACTGCACGCGCGCGTCCGAGGCGATGGCCTCGCGGCTGCGCGCCGGCGGCTACACCCAGGCGGAGGTGCAGGTGCTGGTGCCGCCCGGCGCGCCGAAGAAGGGCAACCTGGTCGCGCGCCTCGCCGGCACGGGCTCGGCGAAACCCCTGCTGATGCTGGCCCACATCGACGTGGTCGAGGCGAAGCGCGAGGACTGGGTGCGCGACCCGTTCAAGCTCATCGAGGAAGGCGGCTACTTCTACGCCCGCGGCGCCTCGGACAACAAGGCCATGGCGTCGGTGTTCGTCGCCAACCTGGTCCGCTGGAAGCGCGAGGGCCTGCGCCCTTCGCGCGACCTGGTGCTGGCGCTGACCTGCGACGAGGAGATCATTCCTTCACCGCACAACGGCGTGGAGTTCCTGCTGCGCCAGCATCGCCCGCTGGTGGAGGCCGAGTTCGCGATCAACGAGGGCGGCGGCGGGGTGCGCAGCGCCGACGGCCGGCGGCTGCGCGTCACGGTGCAGGCGGGCGAGAAGGTGTTCCAGAGCTGGCAGCTGGAGGTCACCGGCCGTGGCGGGCACAGCGCGCTGCCGGTGGCCGACAACCCGATCACCCACCTGGCCGACGGCCTGGCGCGGTTGGGGCGCTTCGAGTTCCCGTTCAAGCTGCTGGAGACGCCGCGGCGGTTCTTCGAGCGCATGGCCGCGCTGGAGCCGCAGCGCTCAGGCGACATGCGCGCCATGCTGGCCGAGCCGCCCGACCTGGCCGCCGCCGCGCGCCTGGCCGCGTCCAGCCCGCAGTTCAACGCGCTGATGCGCACCACCTGCATCGCCACCATGGTGGAAGCCGGCCATGCGACCAACGCACAGGCGCAGCGCGCGAGGGCGGTGGTGAACTGCCGCATCCTGCCGGGCGAGCCGGTGGCGCAGGTGCGCGACACCCTGGTGCGGGTGCTGGCCAACGGGCGCATCGCCGTCACCCCCATGGGCGAGGCCGTGCCGTCCCCGGCCGCACCGCTGCAGGGTGCGATGATGCAGGCGATCGAGTCGGTGACGGCGGAGATGTACCCGGGCGTCCCGCTGGTCCCCACCATGTCCGCCGGCGCGACCGACAGCCGCTTCCTGAACAACGCCGGCATCCCGACCTACGGCGTGTCCGGCATGTTCCGTGACGTGGACGGTGGCGGGGTGCACGGCCTGAACGAGCGCTTCCCGGTCAGTTCGCTGTACGAGGGACAGGAGTACCTGTACCGGCTGGTGATGAAGCTCGCGGCGCCGCGCTGAGCCGCGGAGGTGTTCAGTCGGTCGCGCAGGGCTCGAACAGCGGAAACAGCGATGGGGTCCCGCCCTGGCGCCAGGCCACCTGCACCCGCATGCCGGCGCGTACCTGGCTGATGTCGCAGTTCACCAGGTTGCTCATGAACCGGACGCCCTCGTCCAGGTCGACCAAGGCCACGACATAGGGTGCCTGGCCCTCGAATGCGGGGGGAGGGCGCCGCGTGATGGTGAAGGCATACAGGACGCCCTTGCCTGACACCTCGCGCCATTCGAGTTCCCGTCCGCCGCAATAGATGCTCACCGGGCGGGGGTAGTGCTGGAAGCGGCCGGTCCGGGTGCAGTACTGGAGCACGAGGCGCTGGCTTGCGGCGGCCTCCCAGAACGGCCGGGCCAGCGCGCTCTGCTCGGGCGCCGGGCGCATCCATTGGTCGGGCGTAGCCGGGGCCGTCATTGGTCGCGCTCCAGGATCATGACGTTGCTGACCGACCAGTTGCGCCCGTAGGGTATCCAGCCCAGCCCCGACACCATCGCGTTGCCCGCGTCGGCCACTTGCCGGCCCCCGCCTTCCCCGAACAGCTGCCGGATGGCTTCCACGAATCCCAGTCCGCTGCCCGCCAGCCCGGGCTGGCCCGCCGACACCTGCCCGCCGCCCGTGTTGACCGGCAGGGTGCCCGTGTGGGACACGTCGGTGTCCAGCAGGAAGTCGCAACCCCCTCCCTCCGGGCAGAAGCCGATCTGCTCCATCTGCAGCATCACGGCGATCAGGAAGTCGTCGTAGGCCTGCAGCATGTCGATGTCGGAGATCGCCATGCCCGCCTGCGCCAAGGCCCGTTGCGCGGCGACGCGATGCCCGGTGGTCGTCATGTCGGGCACCGTGTCGGTTGCCCGGTAGTGGCTGCGCTCGCCGTAGCCCACGGGCCGCACGCGCCTGTGCAGCCCGAGTTCGGCGGCGCGCCGTTCCGTGGTCACGAGCACGGCGTTCGCGCCGTCGCATCGCATCACGCAATCGAGCAGGCAGACCGGGTCCGAGATCATCGGGGACGCCATGTAGTCTTCCAGCGACAGGGGCTTGCGGAGCTTCTCGCAGGCGTTGTCGTTCAGCAACGCGTGTCCGCGCAGGGTCACGGCGAGGCGGCCGAGCGCCCGCCGGTCCAGTCCGTAGCGGGCCTGGTAGGCGGACGAAATCAGCCCGAATGCACCGGGCGGCCCCATCAGGCCAACGGGGTCCTGCCACTCCGGCCGCCAGAGTCGCACCTGCGAGCGGTCGCCGCCGGTCGGGGCATCCGCGGCCAGCACGACGACCGTGGTGCAGGCCCCGGTCCGTATCGCATCGCACGCCCGCGCCACCGCGGCGCAGAACGATGAACCGCCGAGGTCCACCCCCTGGCACCAGTCGAGTTCCAGGCCCAGGTACTCGGACACCGTGGCGGACCAGAACGGGTTGCCGGCCTCGGCAAGCGACTGGCATACCGCGAATCCGTCGACTTCGCGGTTCGTGATGCCGCAGTTGTCCAGCAGCCGGGCGAAGACCTCGCCGGCCAGGTCATGGACGGTCCGTCCGGATTTGAGGGTGCAACGCGCTTCGGCGTACCCGACGACAACCGGAACTGCGGGTTCCGTACTCTTCATGGACTCGGGGCTATTCCGCGCGGGCGCCGGAACTGCGTACGACGGCAGTCCATTTGCTGATCTCGTCGCGGATGAAGCCCGAAAACTGCTCCGGACTCATGGTGACCGGGTCCAGGCCGAT
>CAIVVS010000289.1 GCA_903909415.1 uncultured Pseudomonadota bacterium
GCGCTGGAACTGCGCGCCGTGCCCAAGCGCATGCTGGTCATAGGCGGGGGCATCATCGGCCTGGAGATGGGCACGGTGTACTCCACGCTGGGCGCGCGCCTGGACGTGGTGGAAATGCTCGACGGCCTGATGCCGGGGGCGGACCGTGACCTGGTCGGCGTGTGGCAGAAATTCAACGCGCACCGCTTCGACAAGCTGATGCTGGGCACGCGCACCGTCGCGGTCGAGGCGAAGCCCGACGGCATCCACGCGACCTTCGAGGGCGCCAATGCGCCCAAGGGGCCGCAGCGCTACGACCTGGTGCTCCAATCGGTGGGCCGCGCGCCCAACGGCAGGAAGATCGGTGCCGAGGCGGCGGGTGTCGCGGTGACCGATCGCGGCTTCATCACGGTGGACGGCCAGATGTGCACCAACGTGCCGCACATCTATGCCATCGGCGACATCGCCGGCAACCCGATGCTCGCGCACAAGGCGGTGCACGAGGGCCATGTGGCGGCCGAGGCCGCCGCGGGACAGAAGTCGTTCTTCGATGCGCGGGTGATCCCGTCGGTGGCCTACACCGACCCGGAGATCGCCTGGGTGGGCACCACCGAGGACGAGGCGAAGAAGCAGGGCCTCAAGTTCGGCGTGGGCAAGTTCCCCTGGGCCGCGTCGGGCCGGGCGATCGCCAACGGCCGCGACGAGGGCTTCACCAAGCTGATCTTCGACGAGCACACCCACCGGCTCATCGGCGGGGGCATCGTCGGCACCGGCGCGGGCGACCTGATCAGCGAAGTGGCGCTGGCGGTCGAGATGGGCGCGGATGCGACCGACATCGGCCGCACCATCCACCCGCACCCGACGCTGGGCGAGTCCGTGGGCATGGCGGCGGAACTGTACGAGGGCGTGTGCACCGACCTGCCGCCGGTGAGAAAGCGCTAGCACCGCGATGCGGGCCGCATTTGCCGTGGGGTAACATCCCGGCGATGAAACCATCCCAGGCACGGCCCGCGTGAACGCGGACGAACTCAAGCAGGCAGTCGCCCGCGCCGCCATCGCCCACGTGCCCGAGGGCGAGATCCTGGGCGTGGGTACCGGCTCCACCGCCAACTTCTTCATCGACGCGCTGGCGGGGATCCGCGACCGCATCACGGGCGCGGTGGCGAGCTCGGAGCGCACCGCGCAGCGCCTGGCGGGCCATGGCATCCGCCTGTTCGAGCTGAACGAGGTCGATTCGCTCTCGGTCTACGTGGACGGCGCCGACGAGATCACCGCGCACATGGCCATGGTCAAGGGCGGCGGCGGGGCGCTGACGCGCGAGAAGATCGTCGCCGCGGTGGCGCGCAAGTTCGTCTGCATCGCCGATGAATCCAAGCTGGTGCCGGTGCTGGGGAAGTTCCCGTTGCCGGTGGAAGTGATCCCGATGGCGCGCTCGCATGTCGCGCGCCGGCTCGCGGCGCTGGGCGGCCAGCCGAAGCTGCGCGAGGGCTTCACCACCGACAACGGCAACCAGATCCTGGACGTGTCCGGGCTGGTGATCACCGACCCGTTGGCGCTGGAGGCGCAGCTGAACAACATCGCCGGCGTGGTGACCAACGGCCTGTTCGCGCTGCGCGGGGCCGACGTGCTGCTGCTGGGCACGCCGGGCGGCGTCAGGACGCTCAGCCGCTAGGGCAGGGGCGCGCGGGCCGCTTGCGGCCCGGCCGGCGGACTACTTCGCGGGCGGGACGTAGCCCTGCGCCATGTCGGCGCCGTCGCCGAAGAAATGCTTTTCCATCTGCTCGGCGAGGTACTTCCTCGCGCGCGCGTCGGCCAGGCTCAGCCGGTTCTCGTTGATCAGCATGGTCTGGTGCTTGATCCACTGCTGCCAGGCTTCCTTGGACACGCCCTCGAAAATGCGCTTGCCGAGTTCGCCGGGATAGGGCGGCACGTCCAGGCCTTCGGCCTCGCGGCCCAGCTTGATGCAATTGACCATTCTTGCCATGGGGAATCCTTGCGGGTTGGTGCTGCTCGATGCGCCGATTGTAGCAGCGGCCCGCTCGCGTCCTTGCGCCGGGCAGCCCGCTACAGCGTCTTGGTGAGCACCACCGAGCGCCGCTGCCAGTTGTACAGCGAGCGCTTGGGTTCGGGCAGCGCGGACACGCCGGTCTCGGTGAAGCCGCGTTCCACGAACCAGTGCTCGGCCAGCGTGGTGAGCACGATCAGCTTGCGGTGGCCGGCCTTGCGCGCGGCGGCCTCGCCGTACTGCAGCAGCTGCTCGCCGTAGCCGTAGTTGCGGAACTCCGGGCGCACCGCGAGCGCGGCCAGCTCGGCCGAGCGCCCCTTGGGGAAGGGATAGAGCGCCGCGCAGCCGACGATCATGCGGTCGTGCTCCATCACGAAGAACTGCCGGATCTCCTGCTCCAGCAGCTCGCGGCCGCGGTAGACCAGGATGCCCTGCGCCTCCAGCGGCTCGATCAGTTGCAGGATGCCGCCGACGTCGTCGATGGTCGCCGGGCGCAGCCGCTCCACGCTCTCGGCGGTGACCATGCAGCCCGAGCCGTCGTGGGTGAACACCTCCAGCAGCAGCGCGCCGTCCTCCTTGTGCGACACCAGGTGCGCGCGCGGCACGCCGGCGCGCACCGCCTCGACCGCGTGCGCGAGGTACAGGCGCGTGTCCGACGACAGCGGCGCGTCGCGCGACAGCAGCGCCTCGGCATCCGCCGCGGACAGCTCGGTCACCGGCTTGCCGGCCTCGGCCACCGGCTCGTCGGTGAGGAACACCAGCTTGGCCGCGCCCAGCGCGCGCGCGGTGGCGACGGCCACGTCCTCCATCGAGCAGTTGAACACCTCGCCGGTGGGCGAGTAGCCGACGTTGGACACGATGACGATGTTGTTCGCGTCCAGGCAGCCGTTGATCGCCGCCACGTCCACCTTGCGCACCGCGCCTGTGTACTGGAAGTCCACGCCGTCGCGCACGCCGTAGGGCTGCGCGGTGATGAAGTTGCCCGACACGGTGTTGATCGCGCCGCCGGCCATGGGCGAGTTGGGCAGCCCCTGCGACAAGAGCGCGTCGATCTCCACGCGCAGCACGCCCACCGCTTCCTTCACGCTCTCCAGCGCGCGCGGGTCGGTGATGCGCACGCCGTCCTTGTAGCGCGCGCGCGCCTTGCGGCGTTTCAGGCCGGCCTCGATCTGCGGGCGCGAGCCGTGCACCAGCACCAGCCTCATGCCGGCGGCGAACAGCAGGTTCAGGTCCTGGGCCAGCGTGGTGAACTTGCCGTCGGCCACGACCTCGCCGCCGAAGGCGATCACCAGCGTCTTGCCGCGGAACGCATGCATGTAGGGCGCGACCGAGCGGAACCAGGCGACGAAATCCCCGTCCTTGTTCATGGGGTCGTGTTCATCTTGGTGTGCTCATTGGGTGGCCGTGCCGGGTCTTCAGCATTGGTGATGAGGTCATTTTAGCCAGCAAAACCAGCGGGATGCAGCGCTTTTTCGCCCCCGGCCCCGCGTTCGCCGGTCAACGCCGCGAGGCTGCGGGACGTTGAGGTAGTCCACACCGGAGGTTTGCATGCATCCACGTCCGCGACAACGCCACGCCCTGCGATCGACCGCCGCATCGCTGCGCGCGCCCTTGCTGCCGTCGGCGGGCCGGCGCTTCCTGCTGCTGGCCGCCAGCGTCCTGCTCGCGCTTGCGCTGGTGTCACCGGCCCCGGCGCGCGCCGCCGACGCCGGACGCAGCGACGACGCGGAGTGGGCCATGTTCAGCCGCGTGCTGTCGCTCGCGCAGGGCTTCCTGTCCATCGCCGTGCAGGCGCCGGTGGACGACCCCGCCCGCGCGAGCCGGCAGATGCAGGCGCACGTGGACGGCCTGCTGTCGGGGCGAAACGCCGAGGCCAATGCCATGGCGCGCGAGATGTTCGACGACATGCCTTCAGGCGTGCAGGCGCAACTGCTGGGCGTGGCACGCACCGCGATCGCGCTGTCGCAACGCCAGCAGGCGCTTGCGCGGCGCGCGCCGGAGCCGGCCGGTGGCGCCCATGCGGATGCCGCCATCCAGGCCCGCAAGGACCTGGCCGGCATGGGCCTGTCCTACTTCGACGGTGCGCAGTTCGGCGAAGCCGTGCGGCGCAACGACCGCATCGCCGCGGGCCTCTACCTGCGGGGGCGCGGCCTGCAGCCCGGGGCGCTGCAGTCGGCACGCGAACTGACCCGCGATCCCGCGATGCTGGCGCTGCTGTCCGCCGCCGACTAAGGCCGGTTTCCCGGCCAGCCGGGCGGGTTACTGGCAGTCGCCGGCCAGCGCCTGCAGCGCCGCGAGCACCGCCAGCGGGGCGGTTTCGGTGCGCATCACGCGCGGGCCGAAGCGCACGCCGATGAATCCGGCGCGCACGGCCAGCGCACCCTCCTGCGGCGACAGCCCGCCCTCGGCGCCGACCAGCAGGGTGATGCTGCGGATCGGGCCAGGTCCGCCCAACAGGCCGCGCAGGCTCTGCTCGCCATCCGGGGCGAGCATGACGCGCGCACCCAGGTCGCGGTCCAGGGTCGCGCCCAGCCAGTCGGCGAACCCGGTCGGGGCGCTGATGGCCGGCACGCGGTTGCGCCCGCACTGCTCGCAGGCGGCGATCGCCACGCCTTCCCAGTGCGCCATGCGCTTTTCCGCGCGTTCGCCCGAGAGCCGCACCACGCTGCGCTCGGTGGTGAGCGGCACGATGGCGCTGGCGCCGAGTTCGGTGGCCTTCTGGATCGCGACGTCCATGCGGTCGCCGGCCGAGACCCCCAGCGCCAGGGTCACCTCCAGCGGCGACTCGCGCTCGATGTCGCGGAATGCGCCCAGGCGCGCCACCACCCGGTCCTTGCGCACCGCCCCGAGCACCGCGGCGTACTCGCCGCCGCTGCCGTCGAACAGGGTGATGGCATCGCCCTCGCCCAGGCGCAGCACCTGCACGTGGCGCGCGGGGCGCTCGGGCAGGTCGAGGGTCGCGCCTGGCGCCAGCCGGGAAGGGACGTGGAAGCGGGGGGCGGGTCGGGCGGCGGCATGGCGCATGCGCGGATTCTAGCCGCTGGCCCCGGGGCCGTTTGGCGGCGTCCGGGCGGCCCCGCTCGGAGAAATCGGGCATATTGCACTGCAATAATGGTAGAATCTAGGGTTATCCCGCGCCATTCAGGCGTTCATCCGCGCCGCTTGTGTGGCGCAGCGCCTGCCGGCGTCGGTCCGGCGCGACAACTTCCCCGGTCCCCATGAGCTCAGACAACACTGCCCCCCGCGTCCGCCCCGTCCGCAACGTGGCCATCATCGCGCACGTCGACCACGGCAAGACCACCATGGTGGACAAGCTGCTGCACCAGGCCGGCGCCTTCGCCGCGCACCAGCACATCGCCGAGCGGGTGATGGACTCCAACGACCTGGAAAAGGAACGCGGCATCACCATCCTGGCCAAGAACACCGCGGTGGAATACGAGGGCGTGCACATCAACATCCTCGACACCCCCGGCCACGCGGACTTCGGCGGCGAGGTGGAGCGCGCCATGTCGATGGTGGACGGCGTGCTGCTGCTGGTGGACGCGGTCGAGGGCCCGATGCCGCAGACGCGCTTCGTCACGCGCAAGGCGCTGGCGCTGGGCCTGCTGCCCATCGTGGTGGTGAACAAGGTGGACCGCCCGGGCGCGCGCCCGGACTGGGTCGTGAACGCGACCTTCGACCTGTTCGACAAGCTGGGCGCGAGCGAGCACCAGCTGGACTTCCCGGTGGTGTACGCCTCGGCGCTGCAGGGATGGGCGACGCTGGACCTGGCCAAGCCGGCCACCGACATGCGCGCGCTGTTCCAGACCATCGTCGACCGCGTGAAGCCGCCGGCCGGCGACCCGGACGGCAGCTTGCAGCTGCAGATCAGCAACCTGGACTATTCGAGCTACGTGGGCCGCATCGGCGTGGGCCGCATCGCGCGCGGTCGCATCGCCCCGGGCCAGGAAGTGGCCGTGATGGCCGGCGACAAGCAGTTGGCCAAGGCCAAGATCGGCCAGCTGATGGGCTTCCAGGGCCTGGAGCGCGTGCAGCTGGAGCGCGCCGAGGCCGGCGACATCGTGCTGGTGACCGGCATCGAGCAGGTCGGCATCGGCGTGACCATCGCCGACGCGGAAAAGCCCGAGGGCCTGCCGCTGCTGACCGTGGACGAGCCCACGCTGACCATGAACTTCCAGGTGAACTCCTCGCCGCTGGCCGGCCAGGAAGGCAAGTTCGTCACCAGCCGCCAGATCCGCGAGCGCCTGCAGCGGGAACTCCAGGCCAACGTCGCGCTGCGCGTCGAGGATACCGAGGACACCGACGTGTTCATGGTGTCCGGCCGGGGCGAGCTGCACCTGACCATCCTGCTGGAGAACATGCGCCGCGAGGGCTACGAGCTGGCCGTGTCGCGCCCGCGCGTGGTGTTCAAGGACATCGACGGCGTGAAGTGCGAGCCGTACGAAGTGCTCACCGTGGACGTCGAGGACGCCAACCAGGGCGTGGTGATGGAGGCGCTCGGTTCGCGCCGCGGCGACCTGCTGGACATGGTGCCCGACGGCATGGGCCGGGTGCGCATGGACTACCGGATCCCGGCGCGCGGCCTGATCGGCTTCCAGAACGAATTCCTGAACCTGACGCGCGGCAACGGCCTGATGAGCCACGTGTTCGACGACTACGGCCCAATGAAGGCCGACATGCCCTCGCGCCGCAACGGCGTGCTGATCTCCGCCGAGCCGGGCGACGCCGTGGCCTACGCGCTGTGGAAGCTGCAGGAACGCGGGCGCATGTTCGTCTCCCCCGGCGACAAGCTGTACGAGGGCATGGTCATCGGCATCCACAGCCGCGACAACGACCTGGTGGTGAACCCGGTGAAGGAAAAGCACCTGACCAACGTGCGCGCCTCCGGCAAGGACGAGGCCATCGTGCTGGTGCCGCCGATCCGCATGAGCCTGGAGCTGGCGGTGGAATTCATCGACGACGACGAGCTGGTCGAGATCACGCCCAAGGCGCTGCGCATCCGCAAGCAGCACCTGAAGGAATCCGACCGCCGCAAGGCCTCGCGCGGCCAGGAAGTCACCGCTTCCTGATCGGCAGCGGAACGGCAGGGCCCCGCGCCCTGCGGGGCTAGCGGCTGCAGGCCCAGAGCTTGATGTCGCAGTCCTTCGCGCCGCAGGCGCGCCGCGCCTTGGTCTCGGCCTCGGCGCGCGTCACGCCCCGCGAGGTGCTGTACTTGGGCGCGGGCGATCGGTCCTTGCCTGCCTTCGCTGCTCCCGCCGTCGGCGACCAGGCCAGCGCGCCGCACTCCCCGCGGAACTGCAGCACCACTTCGCAGCCGTTGCTGCCGCAGGCCTGCAGCGCATCCAGCTTGGCCTCGTTGGTGTTGCGCCTGAGCGCGGCATAACCCGCGTCGCCGCTGGCCCGGTCCAGCGCGATCGCGCCGTACACCGGCTTGTGCGTGACGCTCTTGGCGGCGTGGGCGGACGGCGCCGCCGCCGCCAGGATGGCAAGTGCGGTGGCAAGCGCGGTTGCAAGCGCGACGACCGGCGCGGCGATCGCGTGAAGGCGGGCTGCAAACAGGCTCGGCATCATGGGCGTTCGCTCGTCGTGGGCCAGCCGCCACTGTAGCGATGCGAATGCAGCTTGCCAACCGCCCGTGCGCGAGTCCACAATTCGCGCTTTTTGCGCGCGGACATCCGCGCCCGGGAGCGACACAGGCATGAGCACGTCCAGCAGGGGTTCCGCGAAATCCGCGGCGAAGTCCGCCAAGTCCGCGGAGAAGCCCGCCGGCAAGGCTGCCGCCAAGCCCGCCAAGGCCCGCAAGCCGGCCAAGTCGCCGGTTCGCCCGCCGCGCATCCAGGCGCGGCGCTCGGCCATCCACGGACGCGGCGTGTTCGCGCTGGAGGCGATCCGCGAGGGCACGACCATCATCGAGTACACCGGCGAGCGCATCACCGAGGCGGAGATCGACCGCCGCTACCCGGAGAGCCGCGAGCAGATGAACCACACCTTCGTGTTCGGCATCCGCCACGACGTGAACATCGACGGCGGCGTGGGGGGCAACGCCTCGCGCTTCATCAACCATGCCTGCGACGCCAACTGCGACACCTTCGAGAAGGATGACCGCATGTTCATCCGCGCCGCGCGCAACATCCGCGCCGGCGAGGAACTGACCTACGACTACGCGATCGAGGCCGGCGAGCCGATCACCCCGCAGCTGAAGGCCTGCTGGCCGTGCTGGTGCGGGGCGCGCACCTGCCGCGGCACGGTGCTGGTGCGCACGGTCAAGCGCAGCCGCCGCAAGTCCGCCTGACCCGGCGGGGGCGGCCCGCCCCCGTGGGCTTGCCCGGGCGGACCTACCTGGGCGTGAAGAACGGCGCGGCGGTGAGGATCTTGTTGCGCATCCGGATCATCAGCGGCGCGCTCTCGGCCAGGAACTCCAGCCACTGCGGCTCCCCAAGCATGGCGGCGCGCCGGCGCGCGCGGTCATCCAGGCTCTCGTAGGCCCACATGTGAACGATCTGGTTCAACTCGCCGATGTCGTTGCTGGTGTACCAGCCGATGCAGTTGCCGAGGTGCTTCTTCTGCATCGGCCAGCCCTTTTTCTCGTACAGGCCCACATAGTCCTTCAGGCGGCCGGGCAGGATGTCGTAGGTGCGGTGGTCGATGATCACGGGAAATCCTTTGCGGTGGTGGAAGCGCGAGTCTAGCCGCATGCGGGCGCGCGGTTCGCCCGCGGCCGCCGCCGTCCGCCTGGCGCGAGAACGCGGCAAAACGAACGTAACAGGCTGATATATATAACGATTTCAAGGTTTCCGGGGCGCGGCATTCATGCCGCTGCTATAATTTCGGCGCCAGCCGGCAAAACAGGCAGCAAACCGGCAGGGGAGGCGGTGCGGAGGGGGCGGGAAGCCGCAGGGCAGACCGTGCAGGTGGTCCCGAGGGCGGCGCGAGCCGCCGGCACCCGGACAAGAATCGCAGCAAAAGGGAAGGAAGCCAGCATGAAGCTTTGTCGTTGGGGCAGGGACGGATTCGAGAAGCCGGGCATCATCGATTCGCAGGGCCAGTTGCGCGACCTCTCCAGTGTGGTCGCCAACATCGACCAGGAAACGATTTCTCCCAAGGGCCTGGCCAAGCTGCGCAAGGTCCGCCCGGAGTCGCTGCCGCTGGTCAAGGGCACGCCGCGCTACGGCGTGCCGTACACCGGCATCACCAAGTTCGTCGCCATCGGCCTGAACTACTCCGACCACGCCGCCGAGGCGAACCTGCCGATCCCGGCCGAACCGGTGATCTTCAACAAGTTCACCACCTGCATCACCGGCCCGAACGACGACATCCAGCAGCCCAAGGGCTCGACCAAGCTGGACTACGAACTCGAGATCGGCATCGTCATCGGCAGCAAGGCGAGCTACGTGTCGGAGGACAAGGCGCTGGACCACGTCGCCGGGTACACGATCGTCAACGACGTGTCCGAGCGCGCCTGGCAGCTGCAGTCCAGCCAGTGGGACAAGGGCAAGGGCTGCGACACCTTCGGCCCGATCGGCCCGTGGCTGGTCACCACCGACGAGATTCCCGACCCGCAGGTGCTGGACATGTGGCTGGACGTCAACGGCGAGCGCCGCCAGGCTTCCAACACCAAGTACATGATCTTCTCCTGCGCCAGGATCGTGTCCTACTGCAGCCACTACTTCTCGCTGATGCCGGGCGACATCATCACCACCGGCACGCCGGCGGGCGTGGCGCTGGGCATGAAGCCGGACCAGAAATGGCTGCGCCCCGGCGACGTCTGCACCCTGTACATCAAGGGCCTGGGCGAGCAGCGCCAGCGGGTCATTCCCTGGAAGGGGTAAGCAAGGGCCGAAGCCGGCACGTGGAAAAAGCCCGGCGCTGCCGGGTTTTTTTTTCGCCTGCGCTAAGCTTCCCACCGCAGCACATCCAACACAAAACAGGGGGAGTCATGCAAGCCACGCGCATCGCAGTCCGCAGCATCCTGGCCCTGGCGTTCGCGCTGTCCGCGACCGCCGCGGCGGCCCAGCAGCGCCCGTCCTACGGGCCGACGGTCAACCTGGAGGCAGCCAAGAAGATGGCGGTTACCGCCGCGGCGGAGGCGCGCCGCAACGGCTGGCCGGTGGCGATCGCCATCGTCGACAACCACGGCATGCTCATCTACTACGAGATGATGGACGACACGCAGACCTCCAGCGCCACCATCGCCATCGAGAAGGCGAAGACCGCCGCCATGTTCCGCCGACCCAGCAAGGCCTTCGAGGACGCGGTGGCCGGCGGGCGCCAGGCCATCCTCGGCCTGCCGGGCGTGACCCCGATCGACGGCGGCCTGCCCATCATGGTGGCTGGCCGGGTGGCCGGGGGCATCGGCGTGTCGGGAGTGAACTCCGACCAGGACGCCACGGTCGCGCGCGCCGGGCTGGAAGCGCTGAAGTAGGTTCGAGGCAGGCTGCGCGGAGCCCGGATCCGCGCAGCCTGCGTAGCTTGTACGTTCAGTAGGTCATCGACGCCGCGTTGAGCAGTCCCACGCCCAGCGACAGCACGCCCAGGAACAGGCCCGGGGCCAGCTTGCCGGCGGGGATGTCCGAGGCGATGCCCGGCAGCAGCAGGCGCGCCACGCCGAATGCGCCCAGCTGCACCAGCAGCGCGATGCCCGCCCACAGCGCCATGTCCTGGACCGAGACGCTCTCGGCGATGGCCACCGCCAGCGGGATGATGAATCCCAGCATCGAACCCGACAGCGACAGCGCCGCGGCCAGGTTGCCCTCGCGTATCAGGCGTATCTCGCGGTAGGGCGTGATGCGCACGTAGACCGCGAGGAACAGCGCGAGGAACGCGATGCCGAGCGCGAAGTAGATCAGGAAGTCGTCGATGCCGGCGGCCGAGGCCCTCAGGTTGAGCATGGGTGTCTCCGCTTGTCTGGCGTGCCGTTGGTCACGGCGTGTGTGGTCGGGTTCATTCGAAATAATGCGGCACGAAGCGGCTGGTGTCGCGCGTCACCGGCGAGTCGTCCTCGCGCAGGCCGATGCCCGCGGGCTCGTCGCCGATGATCCACGAGCCGATCACCATGTAGTTGTCGCGGACCTGCCCGCCGTCCCCCCCGCCGGCCCGCGCGAGCGGCGTGAGCGCCTGGTACACCCAGCCCTCGGCGCCGTAGCTGCCCGGCGTGCTGAGCGCGCCGCTTGCCGCGCGCACGCTGACGTTCGCGCCCTCGCGCGACAACAGCGGCTTGCGCACGTAGTCGCCCGTCATCGCGGATGCGTCCAGGCTTGCGGCCAGCAGGTTGGGGTGGCCGGGAAACAGCTCCCAGAGCACGGCGAGGATGGCCTTGTTGGACAGCAGCATCTTCCAGGGGGGCTCGAGCATCGCGGGCGCGGCCCGGAGCAGGTTCGCGCCGAAGGCGTCGGCCACCAGCCATTCCCAGGGGTAGAGCTTGAACAGCGCGGCGACCGGCTGCCCGTCCGCGTCGACGAACCGGCCCGCCGCCCCGTCCCAGCCGATGGCCTCCAGCGGCACGAAGGCGGTGTCCAGCCCCGCCTGCACCGCGGTGTCGCGCAGGTACTCGCAGTTGCCGAAGTCTTCCTCGTGGCCGGCCAGGCAGGTGAAGTGCACGGTGCCGCCCGCGAGCGGCGGTTGCATCGCCTGCGAGGCCGCTTCCCAGCGCGCGATCAGCTTCTCGTGCAGCGAGTTGAACTGGTCGGCGTCCTGCCCGGGGCCGCCGTCGCGCCGGCGCACGCCCGTGCCGCGGCCGCGCAGGTCCTCCAGCCAGTGCCACTGGATCACGCTGGCTTCCAGCAGCGCGGTTGGCGTGTCGGCGTTGTACTCCAGCATGCGGGGTTCGCCCTTGCCGTCCCAGGCCAGGTCGAAGCGTCCGTACAGGCTGGGCGCGCGCTCGCGCCACGACTGCTCGACCATCGCGTGGAAGGCCTCCGGGATGGCGAACTGCGCCAGCCGCCCGCCCGCGATCACCTCGTCGCAGGCGGTGAGGCACATCTCGTGCAGTTCCGCGCTGACCGCCTCCAGCCGGTCGACCTCGGCTTCGCTGAACACCCAGCAGGCCGACTCGTCCCAGTAGGTGCCGCCGACCGAGTGGTAGCCGAATCCCGCCTGCTCGCAACGCTCGCGCCAGTTGGCCCGCGGCGCACACGCCTCGCGCCGCATTCAGCCGCCGCCGCCGTGCAGGCCGGCCGTGCCGCCGAAGCCGCCGCGCACCACGTGCGACCCGACGGCACGGCCCCAGGGCTTGCCCAGCCGGTTGGCGTCGGTGGTGTAGTTCGGGCCGTAGAACATGCGCGACATGCCGCCGCTGTTGCCCGGGTTGCCCGCTGCGGCCGCCTGTCCGGGCACCGGGCCATCGTAGTTGCCCAAACCGCCCGAGTCGGAGGGCGATTGCAGGGACGCGGCCTCGCATTTGGAGGCGCTGCCCCAGTCGGCGACGCAGTCCTCCAGCTTCGCGTAGAGGTCGCGCTGTATCGGCTTGTCGTCCCCGCAGCCGGCCACGGCGGCCGCGCCGGCCAGCACCAGTCCCACGCGCAGGCTGCGGCGCCGGCGTGCGGGGTGTCCATCAGGATGGCGCATACCCATGCCGGGAATGCTAGCAGAACCGGGGTGTACGATTCGCTGTCCAAGCTGCATCGCAACCCGCGTATCGCAACGCCATCCATGAAGATCGCCGCATGAAGGTCACGGTACTGGGAGCAGGCCTGCTTGGCACCACCAGCGCCTGGTACCTGGCGCAGGCGGGGCATGAGGTCACCGTGCTGGACCGCCAGCCCGCGCCCGGGCTGGAGACCAGCTTCGCCAACGGCGGGCAGATCTCGGTCAGCCATGCGGAGCCCTGGGCCAACCCGACCGCGCCGCTGCGCGTGCTGCAGTGGCTCGGTCGCGAGGACGCGCCGCTGCTGTTCCGCCTGCGCGCCGACCCGGCCCAGTGGCTGTGGGGGCTGCGTTTCCTGCGCGAGTGCCTGCCGGGGCGGACCCGCGCCAACACCGAGGCCGCCTTCGCGCTGGCCATGTACAGCCGCGACTGCCTGCGCGCGCTGCGCGGCGAGACCGGCATCACCTACGACGAGGCGACGCGCGGCATCCTCTACCTGTTCACGGACGAACAGGGCATGGCGCATGCGCGCGATGCCGTCACGCTGCTGCGCGGCCGGGGATTCGACACCGGGTTCTGCACGCCGGAGCAATGCCGGGCGATCGAGCCGGCGCTCGCCCGGAGCCGCACGCCGCTGCTCGGCGGTGCCTACACCGCATCCGACGAATCGGGCGACGCGCACCTGTTCACCACGCGCCTGGCGGCGCTGGCGCGCGCGCGCGGCGTGGCCTTCCGCGAGTGCGTGAACGTGCTGCGCATCGAGGCCGCGCGCGGCCGCGTCGAGCGCGTGGTGGCGGTGGACCGCGCCGGCATCGAGGAATCGGTGCGGGCGGATGCGTACGTGCTGGCCCTGGGCAGCTACAGCGCGCCGGTGGCGCGCACCGCCGGCCTGTCGCTCCCGGTGTATCCGGTGAAGGGATACTCGATCACCATCGCCTTGCGCCCGGACGAGGCGGCCCTGGCCCCCACGGCCAGCCTCACCGACGACGCGCGGCGCATCGTGTTCTCGCGCCTCGGGGACCGCCTGCGTGTGGCCGGCACCGCGGAACTCGACGGCTACAACACGGACATCAACGAAGTGCGTTGCGAGGCATTGCGCCAGCGCGCAGCCGAATGGTTTCCCGGCCTGTCCGGAATCGCCGATGCGCAGACCTGGGCCGGGCTGCGGCCGGCGACGCCGTCCAACCAGCCGCTGGTCGGGCGCAGCCGCCTGCCCAACCTGTACCTGAACACCGGCCACGGCACGCTCGGCTGGACCATGGCCTGCGGCTCATCGCGCGCGCTGGCCGACCTGGTCTGCGGCCGCCGCCCCGAGGTGGATTTTCCCTTCCTCGGGACGGACCGCAACCGGAATCCCGGCGCGGCGCCGGCCTCGGTCCCCTGAGGCCGCCCGGCGGCCCGGGGCACCGGAACCCGCCGCGGAAACGTCCCGCGGCGACCCGGCTTACTTGGAGCCGGCCGCGGCCCGCGGCCGCGGCGTGACCAGCGTCGGCTTGGGCAGCGCGCCGGTGGTGAGGTCGCGCACGAAGTTCGGCAGCGCGAACAGGGCCTGGTGCACCGCGCCGTTGTAGTACTGCAGCAGCGGCAGGGCGCGCTTGGCGATGCGCTTGTCCACTTCCGCCGGCGTCACGGCGGCGATGTCCGTGGCATCCGAGCAGGCGCACATCGACCACTGCGCGCCGTACAGCGGGATGAACATGGTGTAAGGACGCGCGAAGGTGAACAGCTTGGCCAGGCGCGTGTACAGGCTCCGGACGCGGTCCGGGCGCGACCAGGGCGAACCCATGTGCAGGGTCAGCACGCCGCCCTTGCTGAGCACGCGCTTGCAGTCGCGGAAGAACGCTTCCTCGTACAACTGCTCGGCCGGGCCCACGGGATCGGGCAGGTCCAGCACCACGAGGTCGTAGCGCTGGTCGGTGCCGGCGACGAACTTCAGGCCGTCCTCGATGCGCAGCTCCAGGCGCGGGTCGTCGAACACGCCACGGTGGATCTCGGCGAAGTGCTCGCGCGCGATCTCGACCACGCGGCCGTCCAGCTCGACCAGGGTGAGTTTCTCGACCGAAGGATGCTTGAGCGCTTCCTCGGCCGCGCCGCCGTCGCCGCCGCCGATGATCAGCACCCGCTTGGGCTCCGCCAGCGCGGTGAGCGCCGGGTGCACGATGGTCTCGTGGTAGACGAACTCGTCCTTTTCCGAGGTCTGGAAGCAGCCGTCCAGCCGGAACAGCTTGCCGAACTGCGGCGTCTGGTGGATTTCCAGGTCCTGGAAGTCGGTGCGCGACTGCTCGATCAGCTTGGACGAGCGCAGGAAGTAGCCGTAGTCCTCGTTCAGCTTCTCGTACAGGTACTGGCGGTCGCGCGGCACCTCGTGGCGCACGACGTCCTCCGGCCGGAACAGCTCGGTGAGGTCATCCGCGACCTGGCGCGCCTTGTCGCTGTTGTCCTGCGTGTAGTTGCAGACGTACACGTCCAGCGTGACGCTCTGCAGCTCGGGCCAGGTGTGGATCGCCAGGTGCGATTCGGCGAGCACGACGCAGCCGGTGACGCCGCCGCCGTCGAACCCGTGGAACAACTCGCCAACGATGGTCAGACCGGAACGCTTGACCGCGTCAATGCAGAATTGACGCAACAACGCCGCGTCAGTCGAGTACCGTGCCCCCGATTGGCAACGGTACAAATTGGCAACTACGTGAATGCCGTCCAATTTGCATAAATCCCCACAGATTGTCAGAGACCGGAGATGGACTGGAGGCGCTTACCGGGATGGCAGCGCCTGCATCTCCCCCATTGCTGCGTCGATTAGGTTGCGAGCAATCGATATCTTAGCAGGAAGCGGGGGTAGATTGCCAGCGCTAAACCATTGTGCCGCCTCGATTTCCACCCCGTCGATGCGGATTTCGCCGGATTCGTAGTCACCGAAGAAAGCGATCATCAGCGAGTGCGGGAACGGCCACGGCTGGCTGGCGAAATAGCGCAGCCTGCCCACCTTCAGGCCGACCTCCTCGAACACCTCGCGGCGCACGCAGTCCTCCAGCGTCTCGCCCGGCTCGACGAAACCGGCCAGCGCGCTGTACATGCCCGGGGGAAAGCGCGGCGAGCGCGCCAGCAGCAGCTGGTCCTCGCGCGGGTCATCGCTCACACGACGGCGCAATAAGCACATCACCGCCGGCGCCAGCCGCGGATAGACGCTGAGCGAGCAGGCCGGGCAGCGCCGGCTGCGCTCGCTGGTGCTGGGTTCGGTGGGCACGCCGCAGGCGCCGCAGAACTGGTGGGTGCGGTCCCAGTCAATCAGCTGCAGCGCGCGCCCGGCCAGCGCGAGCTGCGCGTCATCCAGCACGCCGAACATCGCGCGCAGCCCGGTCCACGCCCATCCGCCGGGCGCGGCGGCGCCGGCTTCGGTGTCAGCGGCGAAGGCGTGCAGGCCGTCGAGCTCGCCCAGGTACTGCGTGCGCAGCACCGTGACCATGTCGTCGGGCGTGCCGCCCATCGGCAGCAGCGCCTCGTCCGGCGCGCCGATCACGTCGCGCACCAGCAACTCGGCGCCGCGGAACACGAACCAGACCGCGCCCTCGGGATGCGGCTGCGGGGCCAGCACCGCCGGACGGTAGGCGTCCGGCCAGCGGAACGGCATCGAAGGGAACGTCACTTCAGGCCGCCGCTACTTCAATAGCTTGATCAGGCTGGAGGTGTCCCAGCGCCCGCCGCCCATCTTGGAGACCTCGTCATAGAAGCCCGCCACCGCCTTGGTCACCGGCAGCTTCGCGTCCTTGGCCGCGCCTTCCTCCAGGCAGATGCGCAGGTCCTTGCGCATCCAGTCCACCGCGAAGCCGAAGTCGAACTTGTCGTCCACCATGGTCTTGCCGCGGTTCTCCATCTGCCAGGAGCCGGCCGCGCCCTTGGCGATCACGTCCAGCGCCGCCTTCATGTCCAGTCCGGCCTTCATGCCGAAGGCGACGCCCTCGGACAGGCCCTGCACCAGGCCGGCGATGCAGATCTGGTTGACCATCTTGGTCAGCTGGCCGCTGCCGGGCGGGCCCATCAGCGCCGCGGCGCGCGCGAAGCAGTCGATCAGCGGCTTGGCGCGCGCGAACACCTCGGGCTCGCCGCCCACCATCACGGTGAGCGCACCGTTCTCGGCGCCGGCCTGGCCGCCGGACACCGGTGCATCCAGGAAGCCGATGCCGGCCTTGGCGGCGATGGCGTGCAGCTCGCGCGCCACCTGCGCCGAGGCGGTGGTGTGGTCGATGAACACCGTGCCCCTGGCCATCGCGGCGAAGGCGCCGTCCGCGCCTATGGTCACCTGGCGCAGGTCCGGGTCGTCGCCGACGCAGCAGAACACCATGTCGGCACCGGCCGCCGCCGCCGCCGGCGTGTCGGCCAGCTTGCCGCCGTGTTTTGCGACCCAGGCCTCGGCCTTGGCGCGGGTCCGGTTGTAGACCGTGACCTGGTGTCCCCCCTTGCCGGCCAGGTGGCCGGCCATCGGGAAGCCCATCACGCCCATGCCCAGGAAAGCGACTTTCATGTTGTTTTGCCTCGGATTTCTGTTCAGGAAGGAGATTCGGGACGGTTCGCGACGCCGGAATTGGCGCGGGGCGCCAGTTTCCCCGATAATTGTCGCCTTTTCCAGCGGCAGTGCATCCCCCATGAGCAAGCAGACCGGCAGCGCCACTCGCGATCCTGCACTGGAGCGCGATTGCGCGAATGCGATCCGGGCCCTTGCCATGGACGCGGTCCAGAAGGCCAATTCAGGCCACCCCGGCATGCCCATGGGCATGGCCGACATCGCCCGCGCGTTGTGGGACCGGCACCTCAAGCACAACCCCGCCAACCCGTCCTGGGCCGACCGCGACCGTTTCGTGCTGTCCAACGGCCACGGCTCCATGCTGCTCTACGCGCTGCTGCACCTCGCCGGCTACGACCTGCCGATGGACGAGCTGCGCAATTTCCGCCAGCTGCACTCGCGCACGCCCGGCCACCCGGAACACGGCATGACCCCGGGCGTGGAGACCACCACCGGGCCGCTCGGCCAGGGCATCACCAACGCCGTGGGCATGGCGATCGCCGAGCGCCTGCTGGCCGCCGAGTTCAACCGTCCCGGCCTGGACATCGTCGACCACCACACCTATGCCTTCATGGGTGACGGCTGCATGATGGAAGGCATCTCGCACGAGGCCTGCGCGCTGGCCGGCACGCTGGCCTTGGGCAAGCTCATCGCGTTCTGGGACGACAACGGTATCTCCATCGACTCGGAGAAGGCCTCGATGTCGTCCTGGTTCACCGACGACACCGCCAAGCGCTTCGAGGCCTATGGCTGGCAGGTGATACGCAATGTCGACGGCCATGACATCGACGCGGTGGACGCGGCCATCCGCAAGGCCAAGCGCGAGAAGAAGCGCCCCAGCCTGATCCAGTGCAAGACGCTGATCGGCAAGGGCGCGCCCACCAAGCAGAATACCGGCGGGGCGCACGGCGCGCCGCTGGGCGACAAGGAAATCGCCGCCACGCGCGAGGCGCTGGGCTGGACGTCGGCGCCGTTCGAGATTCCGGATGCCGTGCGTGCCGGCTGGGACGCACGCGAGCGCGGTGCCGCCGCGCAGAAGAAGTGGGAGCGCGTGTTCCGCAAGTACGGCAAGGAACACCCTGCGCTGGCCGCCGAGTTCACCCGCCGCACCAAGGGCGGGCTGCCGGTGGGCTGGACCGAGCACGCGCGCGCCTTCGTGCACGCGGTCGCGGGCAAGGGCGAGACCATCGCCACGCGCAAGGCCTCGCAGAACGCGATCGAGGGCCTGGCCCCGGTGCTGCCCGAGCTGCTGGGCGGCTCGGCCGACCTGGCCGGCTCCAACCTCACGCTCTGGTCCGGCTCGCGCGGCGTGGGCCGCGAGGGCGGCGGCAACTACCTGTACTACGGCGTGCGCGAGTTCGGCATGGCCGCGATCATGAACGGCATCGCGCTGCACGGCGGGCACATCCCCTACGGCGCGACCTTCCTGACCTTCTCCGATTACGCGCGCAACGCGCTGCGCATGGCCGCGCTGATGAAGCTGCGCGCGCTGTTCGTGTTCACCCATGACTCGATCGGCCTGGGCGAGGACGGCCCCACCCACCAGCCGGTGGAGCACACCAGCACGCTGCGCATGATTCCGAACATGGACGTGTGGCGCCCGGCCGATTCCGTGGAAAGCGCGGTGGCCTGGGTGTGCGCACTGGAGCGCACGGACGGCCCGTCCTCGCTGCTGTTCTCGCGCCAGAACACCGCTCACAACGCGCGCGACGAGGCCGCGATCACCGCGATCCGCCGCGGCGGCTACGTGCTGTCCGACCCGGCCGGCGCCGTCGCGCCGCGCGCCGTGATCATAGCCACCGGCTCGGAACTGGAACTCGCGGTGGCCGCGCAGCGCGAGCTCGCCGCCGCCGGCATCCCGGTGCGCGTGGTCTCCATGCCCTGCACCCAGGCCTTCGACCGGCAGGACGCCGCGTGGCGCGAGTCGGTGCTGCCCGCCGGCCTGCCGCGCGTCGCCGTGGAGGCGGGCGTGCGCGACTGGTGGTGCCGCTACACCGGCGCGCTGGACGGCAAGTCGGGCGCGGTGATCGGCATCGACCGGTTCGGCGAGTCCGCGCCCGCCAAGGCGCTGTACGAATTCTTCGGCATCACTTCAGCCAAGGTGGCCGCCGCGGTGCGCGGCGTCGTCGGAGGTTGACCCAGTTCAAAGCCACGCGCGGGCAGCGGCACGCCGGCGCGGGCGCAACACCCCTGGAGAAAGCAAAGCCATGACCATCAAAGTAGCCATCAACGGGTACGGCCGCATCGGCCGCAACATCCTGCGCGCCTTCTACGAGAGCGGCAAGAAGCACGACATCCAGATCGTCGCGATCAACGACCTGGGCGACGCGAAGACCAACGCGCACCTGACGCGCTTCGATACCGCGCACGGGCGCTTCCCCGGCACGGTCACGGTGGACGGCGACTCCATGGTGGTCAACGGCGACCGCATCCGCGTCTGCGCCAAGCGCAACCCGGCCGAGCTGCCCTGGAAGGAACTGGGCGTGGACGTGGTGCTGGAGTGCACCGGCTTTTTCACCACCAAGGAAAAGGCCTCGGCGCACATCGCCGCCGGCGCGAAGAAGGTGATCATCTCCGCCCCGGGCGGCAA
>CAIVVS010000290.1 GCA_903909415.1 uncultured Pseudomonadota bacterium
AAGCCGGGCGCTCGGGAAAATGCAACATTGTTCTGGTGCAATTGCGCATTGGCGAAGAACGCGACATCGGCCCGGGCTGGAAACGGATCTGGGAAGGCAGCCGACCGCGTGAACGCGAACGCTACAGGTTATACGTAAAAAATTGAACAAAAACAGCCACTTGACGCAAAATCCGGCCTGGACGGCGCTGCTCGGCCACGCGCGGGAGACGCGCGACCGGCCGGTGGCGGCGCGCTTTGCCCGCGACCCGGAACGCGCCTCACGCCTGTCGGTCGAGGTCGGGTCGCTGTTCCTCGACTACTCGCGCCAGCTGGTGGAGCCGCACACCATCGCCCTGCTCGCGGACCTCGCGGCCGCATGTGACCTGGATGGCTGGACGCGCCGCATGCTCGCGGGAGAGGCCATCAACGCCAGCGAAGGCCGCGCGGTACTGCACATGGCGCTGCGCGCGGCGCCTGGCGACGGCCGCTACGACGCGGCAGTACGCGCCCAGGTGGCGGAATGCCGGGCGCGTATCGCCGTCCTGGCGTCACAGGTGCGCGAGGGCAAGCTGGCCGGCGCCGGCGGACTGCCGCTGCAGGCCGTGGTGAACATCGGCACTGGCGGATCGGACCTCGGCGCCCGCGCCGTGGTGCGCGCGCTGCGCGCGCAGGCAGTCGACCGGCGTGCCGAGCGCGGCCCGGAGATGCGCTTCGCCTCCAACATGGACCCGGCGGACATGGAACAGGCGCTGCATGGCCTGGACCCGCGCGCCACGCTGTTCATCGTGACGTCCAAGAGCTTCACCACCGTGGAAACGCTGGCGAACGCGGCGCGCGCGCGCGACTGGCTGCGCGCGGCGGGCTGTGACGAGGGCGGCGCGTTCATCGCAGTGACGGCCAACGTCGCCGCGGCCGTGGCGCTGGGCATCGCGCCGGAACGGGTGTTGCCGATGTGGGACTGGGTCGGCGGGCGGTTCTCGGTCTGGTCGGCGGCGGGCCTGCCGGTGGCGCTGGCCTGCGGCATGGCCGCTTTCGACGAACTGCTGGCCGGGGCGCGCGCCATGGACCAGCATTTCCTCACGGCGCCGGCACAACGCAACCTCCCGGTGCTGCTCGCGCTGCTGGGGATCTGGAACGTCAATTTCCTGGACATGGGCAACCACGTGGTGCTGCCCTACGCCGAGGACCTGCGCGAGCTGCCTTCACACCTGCAGCAGCTCGAGATGGAATCCAACGGCAAGCGCACCGGGCGCGACGGCACCGTGCTGGACTACGCCACCGCGCCGGTCGTCTGGGGCGCGGCCGGCACCGGCAGCCAGCACTCCTTCCACCAGTTGCTGCACCAGGGCAGCGTGCCGGTCGCAGCGGACTTCATCGTGCCGCTGGCCGACGGGATGGGCGCGCGCGCCGACACCCAGTTGGTGGCCAACGCGCTGGCGCAGGCCGCCGCTCTGGCCCAGGGCGACGGCAGCGATGCCAGCCCGGGCGGGCGTCCGTCCTCGACCATGCTGATGGACGCGCTCACCCCGCGCGCGCTGGGCGAACTGCTCGCCGCCTACGAGCACAAGGTGTTCGTGCAGGGCGTGGTCTGGAACGTGAACAGCTTCGACCAGCCCGGTGTGGAACTGGGCAAGCGCCTGGCCCATCGCATCGCGCAGGGCGATACCGCCGGATTCGACCCGGCCACGCTCGCCCTGCTGGCGCGTACCGCGCGCGGCGGGCAAGCCTGATCCGCGGTTCCAGCAGGCGCAACGACGCGCCGCGCCTGCCGAAGCCGGAGCGAGCCACAACCGTTGACGCACGGGCCCGGCGCGCTTAGTCTGGCTGCCCCGAATCAGTCACGGCAGCGCCGCCCTGCCGGGTACCCGCGATGAACAAGCCCTTGGAATTGCCCGCCAACCTGCTGGCCGAACTGCAGGCGCTGCTGGGCGAGCGCGCCACCACCTCGCGCGGCGTGCGCGAGCACCATGGCCGCGACGAGTCCTACTACCCCTACGCGCTGCCCGATGCGGTGGTGTTCCCGGAATCCACCGAGGAAGTGCGCGACGTGGTGGACATCTGCCGGCGCCACCGTGTGCCCATGATCCCTTACGGCGCGGGCACCTCGCTGGAAGGCCACGTGCTCGCCAACGAGGGCGGCGTGTGCGTGGACCTGTCGCGCATGAACCGCATCCTGGCGGTGCACGAAGCGGACCTCGATGCCGTGGTGCAGCCCGGCGTCACGCGCAAGGCACTGAACGAGCATATCCGCCATTCCGGCCTCATGTTCCCCATCGACCCGGGCGCGGACGCAAGCCTGGGCGGCATGGCCTCCACGCGCGCGTCCGGAACCAACGCGGTGCGCTACGGCACCATGCGCGAGAACGTGCTCGCCCTCACCGTGGTGCTCGCCGACGGGCGCATCGTGCGCACCTCGAGCCGCGCGCGCAAGTCCGCCGCGGGCTACGACCTCACCCGCCTGTTCGTCGGCGCCGAGGGCACGCTGGGCATCATCACCGAAGTCACGGTGAAGCTGTACGCGATCCCCGAGGCGATGAGCGCGGCGACCTGCTGCTTCTCGGACCTCGAAAGCGCGGTCAACACCGTGATCCAGACCCTGCAGGCCGGCATCCCGATCGCGCGCTGCGAGGCGCTGTGCGCCACCACCATGAAGGCGATCAACGCCTACTCCAAGACGACCTACTCCGAGAGTCCGACGCTGTTCCTGGAGTTCCACGGCACGCAGGCCGGCGTCGAGGAGCAGGCGCGCCTGGTGCAGGAGATCGCGCGCGAGCACGGCGGCATGGACTTCCAGTGGGCCACCCGCGCCGAGGACCGCAACCGGCTCTGGTCGGCGCGCCACATGGCCTACTTCGCGTGCCTGCAACTGCGGCCCGGGACGCGCGCCGTGTCCACCGACGTGTGCGTGCCGATCTCGCGGCTGACCGAGTGCATGGGCGCGACCGCGAAGGACATAGAGGGCGCCTCGATGCCGGTGCCCATGTTCGGCCATGTCGGCGACGGGAACTTCCACCTGGTCATCCTGGTCCGCCCGGACAGCACGGAAGACCTGGCGGAGGCGAAGGCCCTGAACGCCCGCCTGGTGGAGCGCGCGCTGGAGATGGAAGGCACCTGCACCGGCGAGCACGGCATCGGCATGGGCAAGATCGCCTCGCTGAAGAAGGAGCATGGCGAGGGCTACGAACTGATGCGCATGCTCAAGCAATCCTTCGACCCGCTCAACCTGATGAACCCCGGCAAGGTGGTGGCGCCGGGCGGCTGAGGGCCGCGGCGCCCGCCACGTCCATGCTCGGCAAGCTGCTCGCGCGCTGGCGACGCCCCGCGCCTGCCGCGCCCGCTGCGCCACCGCAGGCGCAGCCTGCGGTGGACCTGGCGGGACTGCTGGCGCGCGCCACCTCCGCCAGCCAGGCAGGCGACCTGGACAGTGCCATCGCCGCCTACGAGGGTGCGCTGCGGGCCGCACCCGGCCATCCCGCCGTGCTGGTCAACCTTGGCGCGTTGCATCGCCAAGCGGGTCACGCCGGGGCGGCGCTCGCGTGCCTGGAGGAAGCCACGCGCTTGCAGCCGACGCTCGCGGCGGCCTGGTACAACCTGGGCACCCTGCATCTGGAGGCCCATCGCGCCGACGATGCAGCCGGGGCGCTGCGCAGAACCATCGCATGCATCGAGGCCGGCGACGCCAGTGCGCCGCTGGCCGCGGCCGCGACCAACGCAGGACTCGCGCTGCAGACCCTGGGGCGCCACGCCGAAGCGCGCGCCCTGCTGGAAGGCCTCGCCGCGCGCCATCCCGGCATCGCGCGCGAATGCCTGCGCGTGGCGCTGTTCTCGGCCAACCTGGATCCGGACACGCCGCCACAGGTGGCGCTGGATGCGCATCGTGACTGGGCGCGGCGTTTCGCAGATCCGCTGGGCGCGAATGCCCCTGCGTTGGACAACGATCCGGATCCGGCGCGGCGACTGCGCATCGGCTACCTGTCGGGCGACTTCTGGTCGCACGCAGTGGCACGCTTCATCGGACCGGTGATGGCCGCGCACGACCCCCGGCAGGTCGAGGTATGGTGCGTGGACAACTCGCCGCGAAGCGACGCCGCGACCGGGCGCCTGCGCCAGCACGCGAAGTGGCTGCCTATTGCCGGGCTGGATGACGAGCAAGCCGCGCGGCAGATCAGGGCTGCGGGCATCGACGTCCTGGTCGACCTGTCGGGCCACACGGCGCACAACCGACTGGAACTCGTGGCGCGACGCGTGGCCCCGGTGCAGGCGGAATGGCTGGGCTATTCCAACACCACCGGCCTCGAGGCGATGGACGCGCGCATCACCGATGCATTGGTCGACCCGCCCGGCGCGGACCGCTGGTACGTCGAGCGCCTGCTGCGGCTGCCTGACGCGCTCTGGTGTTTCTCGGTGGACCCGGACGCGCCGGATCCCGGCCCCTTGCCGATGCTGCGAAATGGCCACGTCACGTTCGGTTCGATGAACCAGTACGGCAAGCTGAACGACGCGGTCTACGACGCCTGGGCCGGGCTGCTGTCGCGCGTCCCGGAGTCGCGACTGCTGCTCGCGGTCATCCCCGGCGGCGGGGTGCCGGACATGCTGCGGGCGGCGTTCGCCTCGCGCGGCATCGACCCGTCGCGGCTGCGCATCGAACCTTACCTGCCGCGCAAGGCGTTCCTTGCCCTGCATCGCGAGGTGGACATCGCGCTGGACCCGTTCCCGTGCTGCGGCGGTGCGAGCACCTGCGATTCGCTCTGGATGGGAACGCCGGTGGTCACCCTGGCGGGCGGCGCAAAGGGCCTGGCATGCGGCGTGTCACGCGCCGGGGCCAGCCTGATGTCGGTCGTCGGCCTGCCGGAACTGGTGGCGCGTTCGGCGCCGGGGTATGTCGAGGTTGCGGCGGCGCTCGCGGAAGACGCGCCCCGCCTTGCCGGCCTGCGCGCCGGGATGCGCGAGCGCCTGCTCGCCTCGCCGCTGATGGATGCCACCGGGTTCACCCGGTCGCTGGAGGGCCTGCTGCGCGCCGAATGGACTCGCTGGTGTGAAACCCGGCGCAGCCGCGCCTAGAGCTTGAGGAAATGCTCGCGGTAGTGGCGCAGTTCCGCGATGGACTCCTCGATGTCGGCCAGCGCCTCGTGCTTGCCCAGCTTGACCACACCCTTGAGCACTTCCGGGCGCCAGCGCCGGGCGAGTTCCTTGAGCACCGAGACGTCCAGGTTGCGGTAATGGAAGAACGCCTCCAGCCTCGGCATCCAGCGGGCCATGAAGCGGCGGTCCTGGCAGATGGTGTTGCCGCACATCGGCGAGGTGCGTGCCGGCACGTGCTCGCGCAGGAAGGCCAGCAATTGCTCCTCGACCATGGCCTCGGTCAGCGTCGACGCCCGGACCCGGTCCACCAGCCCGGAGCGCTTGTGCGTGGACTTGTTCCAGTCATCCATCGCGTCGAGGATCGCGTCCGGCTGGTTCACGACCAGCACCGGCGCCTGTGCGACCGGCACCAGCTGGGAGTCGGTGACCACCATCGCGATCTCGATCACGCGATCGCGATCGGGTTCCAGCCCGGTCATCTCCATGTCCAGCCAAACGAGGTTGTTCTGGTCTTGAGCCATGATTTCCAATGGTTTTTGCGGGCATCCGTGTAGAATTGGATTGTCGCATATCCGGATTTCCACGCATCGGATGAACGCATTCACCTGGGCTTTCCTCGCCGCCCTGACTGCGGCGACGGCCGCCAGGCTCTGGCTTGCGTCCCGCCACATCAGGCACATCGCCTCCCATCGCGCCAAGGTGCCCGAAGCCTTCGCCGAGCAGATCAGCCTCGCCTCGCACCAGAAGGCCGCCGACTACACGAGTGCCAAGACCAGGCTGGGCATGCTGGAGGTGGTGCTTGGCGCCGCCCTGGTGCTTGCGTTCACGCTGGGCGGCGGTCTGGAGGCCATGTCAGTGGCCTGGGCCGGCGTGACCGAACCGGGCGGACTGTGGCACGGCGTGGCGCTCGTCGTGTCACTCGTGCTCGCCACGAGCGCGCTGGACCTGCCCTTCGCGTGGTACCGCACGTTCGTTGTCGAGGCACGCTTCGGCTTCAACCGCATGACTCCCGCGCTGTTCCTGGGCGACCTCGCCAAGCAATCGGCGATCGCCGCCGTGCTGGGCATACCGTTGCTCGCGCTGGTGCTTTGGCTGATGCAGCGCATGGGGCAGTACTGGTGGCTGTACGTCTGGGCCACCTGGGTGCTGTTCAACCTGCTGGTGCTCACGTTCTATCCGACCTACATCGCGCCGCTGTTCAACAAGTTCTCGCCGCTGCAGGACGAATCGCTCAAGGCGCGCATCGAGCGGCTGCTGGCGCGCTGCGGCTTCCAGTCCCAGGGCCTGTTCGTCATGGACAGCTCCAAACGCTCCTCCCACGGCAACGCCTACTTCTCGGGCCTCGGCGCGGCCAAGCGCATCGTCCTTTTCGACACGCTGATCGCGCGCCTCGCACCGCAGGAGATCGAGGCGGTTCTGGCGCATGAACTCGGTCATTTCAGCCACCGCCATGTCGCCAAGCGCATCGTCCTGCTGTTCGCGATGTCCCTCGCCTTCCTCGCGCTGCTGGGCTGGCTGATCACGCAGGACTGGTTCTACTCCGGCTTGGGGGTCAGCACGCCCTCCACCGCTGCGGCGCTGCTGCTGTTTTTCCTCGCGGCGCCCTCGTTCACCTTCCTGCTGAACCCGCTCACCAGCCTGTACTCGCGCAAGCATGAGTACGAGGCGGACGCCTACGCCGCCCAGCAGGCCGACGGCGCCGACCTGGTGCGCGCGCTGGTCAAGCTTTACCAGGACAACGCCGCGACCCTGACGCCCGACCCGCTGCATTCGGCGTTCTACGACTCGCACCCGCCAGCGGCGCTGCGCATCGAGCGCCTGAAGGCGCGGGCCGCGGCGTGAACGCGCCGCTGGCCACGCAGTCCTGCAGCGCGCTGCCGCAGGGCAGCCCGCCGCTCCCGCAGGCGGAGCTCGCCGGGCTGCTGTCCGAAGTGCCTGCGTGGCACATCAAGGGCGGCAGGCTGGCGCGCGAGTTCCGCTTCGCCGACTACCATCGCACCATTGCCTTCGTGAACGCGGTCGCAGGCATCGCGCACCAGCAGGACCACCATCCCGACCTGGCGGTGGGCTACGACCGCTGCCGTGTCGAGTGGCACACGCACTCGGTCGGGGGCCTGAGCCTGAACGACTTCATCTGCGCGGCCCGGGTGGACGCGCTCGCGCCTTGAGCACGGACGGCAAGGACTCCGGGGACACCCAGGGCGCCGGTCGCAAGCTCACCGGCCGCATCCTTGCCGCCTTCGGCCGCTCGTACCTGGTGGAGTGCGAACTGGGCCTGCTGGAATGCGTGCCACGTGCCAAGCGCAGTGTCTATGCCTGTGGCGACCGGGTCGCGGCGACGACCACCGGCCCGGGGCAGGGCGTGCTGGACGCCTTCGAGACGCGGCAGTCGCTCTACAGGCGATCCGCGGAGCACCGCACCAAGCTGATCGCCGCCAACGCTACGCGCCTGGCGGTCGTGGTGGCCACCGACCCGAGCTTCAGCGACGAGCTGCTCGCGCGCTTCCTCCTCGCTGCGGAGGATGGCGGGCTCGAGTGCCTGGTCCTGCTCAACAAGGCTGACCTCACCGCGCCGCTGGCGCATGCGCGCTCGCGACTCGCTCCCTTCGAGGCGGCGGGCTACCGCGTCGAGGCGGTGAGCGCGCTGGCCGATCCGGGGCACCTGGCCGGGCTGTTCAGCAAGGGCACGACGCTGCTGGTGGGCCAGTCCGGCATGGGCAAGTCCACCATCGTGAACGCATTGGTCCCCGGCGCCCATGCCGCAGTGGACGAGATCTCCCGCTTCCTGCACTCGGGGCGCCACACCACGACGCACGCCCGGCTGTACCGGCTTGGGTGCGGCTCCGAGGTGATCGACTCACCGGGAGTGCAGACGTTCGGCCTTGCGCACATGGACCGCGCGGGGATCGAGCATTGCTTCCCCGAGTTGCGGCCGCTTTACGGGACCTGCCGGTTCAGCGATTGCAAGCACGACGGTGAGCCCGGCTGCGCGGTGCGTGCCGCAGTGGACAGCGGGGCGCTCCACCCGCGGCGCTACGAACTGTTCCTGCGCATCGCCCGTGAGGCGACGGCGCGCGCGCGCGAAGCCTGGGAAAGGTGAAGCAGGTCTACGCGTCCCTGTCGACGCTGGAGATACACCACCTCAAGAACCTCCTCCAGTCCGGGGGCATCGCTTGCCGGATACTCGGCGAATCCCTGGCGTCGGCGGCGGGCGAGCTGCCCCTGACGGAGTGCGCCATGCGCCTGTGTGTCGAGAACGACCAGGATGAGAGACGCGCCCTGGAACTGCTCGCCGAAATGCGCGCGCCCGCAAGATGCCTGGGGCCGGCATGGACCTGCCCCGCCTGCGCCGAGGTGCTTGAAGCGCAGTTCACCGCCTGCTGGCACTGCGGCACGGCCCGGGCCTGAGGCGGTGCCCCCGGGCGAAGGCGGCCGTCAGCCGAATACGCTCGCTATCATCAGCAGCGCGAGCAAAGCGACCAGAAGCGACACGGTCCGCCATACCAGCCCGATGGTGCTGTCCAGGAAGGCCGGGTCCGGCTCGTCGCCCACGCCGATCTCCGGACGGTCCACGGGTTCGCCATCGGCAATGTAGGCACCCCCCAGTCGCACGCCGATGGCCCCGGCGCCGGCCGCCAGTACCACGCCGATCAGCGGGTCGGCCCAGCGGCTCGCCTGGCCCCGCCAGCAGAACACGGCGTCCTCGAAGTCCCCAACCACGGCGAATGCCGCCGCAGTGACTCGCACCGGAAGCCAGTCGATGGCCGCGAACGCATCGCGCGCGAACCGCCCGAAGTTGGCAAGTTCAGGCTGGTCACCCTGGCCCCACCTGCGCGCAAGCATGGAACTCAACCGGTACAACACCGCCCCCGCGGGGCCGGGCAGCAGCACGAACCAGAACACCACGCCGAACACGCGGCGATGCGATGCGGACAGCGCCTCCTCGATGGCGAGCCTGACCACGTCCTCACGGCCCAGGGAGGAGCAGTCGTGGCCGCGCCACGCTGCGAGCTGCGCCCGGGCACGATCGAGGTCATCTGCCTGCAAGGCGAGGCGGATGTCAGTATAGAAGTGGCTGAACTGGCGGAAACCCATGGTGAAATAAAGCACCACGACGCTGAACGCGATCGAAAGCAGGGGATGCAGTTTCGAGAGCACGTAATGCACGAGGGCCGCGCCGAGCACCGCAGGAAGCACCGCGAGGCACCAC
>CAIVVS010000291.1 GCA_903909415.1 uncultured Pseudomonadota bacterium
CGTGCCGCCCTGCGCATCCACGCGGACCCGGATGGCGAGGCGGCTGCCGGTGTCGGAGGGCAGCTCGCAGTCGTACTGCACCACGCCGGCCCGTGCCGGAGGCGGCGGCGAACCCGGGGATACGGGAACGGCGGCATTGGGGGCGGCAGCGTTGGGCGCGGGCGCGAACGCCCAGCCGCCGGGTACCGCGCCGGCCGTCGGCGCGGGCGCCGCGCTGGGACCGGCGCCGGCGGCATTCACCCCGGCGCTGCGCACCGCCGCGATCCCGAGCAGCGGCTCCAGCCGCGTCTGCACCGCGCCGGTACGCGCATAGGCGCGCTCCATGTCGAACACGTGCGCCATGGAGATGGAGAAGCCCACGCCGTCCTGCTCGGCCGCCTTGGACGCGGTGATGCCCACCAGCCGGCCCTGGTCGTCGAACAGGCCGCCGCCGCTGTGCCCGGGTGCGAGCCGCAACGTGGCCTGGATCGCCTGGATGCCGTTGATGCGGCGCAGGCCGGTCACGCGGCCTTCGGTGATCGAGGTGTCGGCGCCGGCCGGCGAACCCACGGCGAACACGCGCTGCCCGGCGCCCACCGGACGGCGCGGGTCGTAGGCCAGTGCCGGCAGCGGGAACTGCGCCACATGCAGCAACGCGAGGTCGAAGGCCTCGTCCACGTAGGCCAGCAGCGCGGGATGCGGCTTGCCCTGCCAGCGGATGCTGATGCTGGTGGCGCCGTTGACCACGTGCGCGTTGGTGATGATCCAGCTGGTGTCCGGCTTCTGCGAGCCGTCCGGCGCGGTGCCGTACTGGTTGCGGGTGACGACGCCGCTGCCCTGGCGCTTGCCCGCGAGCGATTCGGCGTCCACGATCACCACCGAGGCGCGCACCGCCTCGAACACCTCGCGCGCCGTGAGTCCGCCGGCGTCGGTGCGCCGCTTCGCCTCTACCTGCGCGTACAGCGGGCCGGCCGACAAGCCGCCTGCCAGCAGCGCAAGCAGCAGGAGCGCGGCGCGCACGGGGTGCCACAGGGAGCGGGGAACGGCAGGGTGCATCAATGGATCTCCGGATCGGGCGTGGGCTGGGCGCCCTCGAGGAAGTCGAAATCGCAGCCGGTGTCGGCCTGGCTGACGTGGCGCGAGAACAGCTGGCCGTAGCCGCGCTCGTACTTTGGCTGCGGGCGCTGCCATTGCGCGCGCCGCGCTGCCAGTTCCGCGTCGGACACCTTGAGTTCCAGCCGGCGCCCGGGGATGTCGAGTTCGATCAGGTCGCCGTTCCTCACCAGCGCGAGCGGCCCGCCGACGAAGGACTCGGGCGCGACATGCAGCACGCAGGCGCCGTAGGCGGTGCCGCTCATGCGCGCATCCGAGATCCGCACCATGTCGCGCACGCCCTGTGCCAGCAGTTTCTTGGGGATGGGCAGCAGGCCCCATTCGGGCATCCCGGGGCCGCCCAGGGGGCCGGCGTTGCGCAGCACCAGCACCGAGTCGGCGTCCACGTCCAGCGCCGGGTCGTCGATGCGCGCGTTCATGTCGTTGTAGTCCTCGAACACCACCGCACGCCCGGTGTGGCGATGCAGCCGCGCTTCCGCTGCCGGCGGCTTGATCACCGCGCCCTGCGGCGCGAGGTTGCCGCGCAGCACCGCCAGTCCGCCGGACGCGACCATGGGCCGGTCGCGCGGCAGGATCACCTCCGGGTTGTGCACCTTGGCGCCGGCGAGGTTCTCGCCCAGCGACTTGCCGCTCACCGTCATCGCGCCGAGGTCCAGCAGGTCGGTGATCGTGGACAGCAGGGCGCGCAGGCCGCCCGCGTAGTAGAAGTCCTCCATCAGGAAGCGGCCGGCGGGGCGCAGGTCGGCGACCACCGGTGTGCGCCGCGAGATCGCGTCGAAGCGGTCCAGGTCCAGCGCGATGCCGGCGCGCCGCGCCAGCGCGATCAAATGGATGATGGCATTGGTCGAGCCGCCGCAGGCCAGCACCGTGGTCACCGCGTTGTCGAAGGAGCCCTGGGTCAGCAGCGACTTCGGCGTCACGTCCTCCCACACCATGTCCACGATGCGCTTGCCGCAGGCGGTGGCCATCTTCGCGTGGTTGGAATCGGCGGCGGGGATGGAGGCCGAGCCGGGCAGGGACAGGCCCAGCGCTTCCACCGCCGAGGTCATGGTGGACGCGGTGCCCATGGTCATGCAGTGGCCGGGCGAGCGCGCGATGCCGTCCTCGATCTCGTTCCAGTCGGACTCGGAAATGTTCCCGGCGCGCAGCTCGGCGTGGTACTTCCACACGTCCGAGCCGGAACCCAGGGTCTTGCCCTGCCAGTTGCCGCGCAGCATCGGGCCGGCGGGCATGAAGATCGAGGGCAGGCCCATGGAGATCGCGCCCATCAGCAGCGCCGGCGTGGTCTTGTCGCAGCCGCCCATCAGCACCGCGCCGTCGGCCGGGTAGGAGCGCAGCAGTTCCTCGGTCTCCATCGCCAGCAGGTTGCGGTACATCATGGTCGAGGGCTTCTGGAACGGCTCGGACAGCGTGATCGCCGGCATCTCCACCGGGAAGCCGCCCGCCTGCCAGACGCCGCGCTTCACTTCCTCCACCCGCACCCGGAAGTGGCTGTGGCAGGGATTGATGTCGCTCCAGGTGTTGATGATCGCGATCACCGGCTTGCCGGCGTAGTCGCTGCGGTCGTAGCCCATCTGCGCGGTGCGCGAGCGGTGGCCGAAGGCGCGCAGGTCGCGCGCGCCGTACCAGCGGTGGCTGCGCAGTTCCTCGGGGGTCTTCTTCCGTGCGGTCATCGGGGCCGTCCTCCTGCGGCGATTCTACGCGGAGGCACTGCGGCGACCCATGGGAGCGTAGCCGCACCTGTTAAGGTCGGGGCATGGATACGGCATCACTTGCGCGGCTGGTGGCCCTGGCCGCGGTATGGGGTTGGGGCTTCGTGTGGTTCCGCATGGCGGCGCCCTCGCTGGGCGCGGCGGTCACCGGCGACCTGCGCGCGGTGTTCGGCGGGCTCGCGCTGATCATCTACCTCGCGCTGCGCGGCGAGGGCAGGAACGTGCGCGAGCAGCTGCGCCGCTACGGCTGGCATTTCCTGGTGGCGGGCCTGCTGAGCGCGGCGCTGCCCTTCGTGATGTTCGCCTACGCCGCCAAGCAGATGCCGGCGGCCTACCTCGCCATCGCCAACGCCACCTCGC
>CAIVVS010000292.1 GCA_903909415.1 uncultured Pseudomonadota bacterium
GCCAAAACTGCGCTGCATCAGCTCGGCCCAGGTGCGGTTGGGAAGACGCGGTGGCGGAGTGCCGTCTGCGCAGCGCGGACGTGTGGCGCCCCCTGGCGCCTCGTCATGGTCCTCGCGGCGTGGCACCACGGCTCGCCGCCACGCCGCACGGGGCGCGAGCACGCCGTGATACAGGATCAGGTTGATCTGCGGTCGCGGCGTCAGCGCCGCCAACCGCTCCAGCAGTTCCACCGGGTCAAATACGAGATGCGTCGTCCCATCGGTCCAGCGCCGGCGCAACTCCAGCACGGCCGTGCCATCCGGCATCAGTTGCAGCCGGTCCTGCCCCATCGGCGGCCGCAAGGCGTAGCGGCATAAGCGTTCCAGCCGATCACGGCTGCCCGCGGGCACAACGATGCCCGCATGCAGATCAAATCCTTGCTGACGCGCATGCCAGCGGCCGATCGGCGGTGGGTCTGGCATTTCCACGGTGTCGCCCCAACGACGCACCCGCGTACCGGCGCGCGGACCGAGTGCGGCCACACCCTGAACGGACGCCGCCGCCAGACCCGCCAGGGCCGGCGCATCCTCGGTCCAGCGGTCCGTGGCGTCGAATCCCTCACGGCCATCGGGCACGCCGCGGCGATGCAACAGCGCTTCGATCCGGCGCTGAATAGTCAACAGCAGCGGACCGAGATCGTCATCCTGTCGCTCATGCGGATGGAATGACACGCCGCCACTGGGCTCGGGTGCGAACACCCCGTCCAGCACAAGCGCGTGGACATGAACGTTGAGGTTCAACGCCGCGCCAAAGCGCTGGACGACAGCCACGGCGCCGCCGCGGCCATCCCCAACACCACGACGCTTCGCCTGTCGACGCAGCCAGCCGTGCACGGCGCGCAGGTAGACTGCGACCACGGCCCGGCAGAGCGTGTGGTCCCACGCCAGCAGGTAGCGAAGACGCGGCGGCAACGTTAGGACCCATTGCCGGATGGGTACCTCGGGAAACACGTGGTCGATCAGGTGCGCGGCCCGGTCCGTCATACGGCGACCGCCGCAGCTTGGACAGAATCCGCGCCCTTTGCACGAGAACGGCACCAGCCGATCGAGTCGGCAATCCGGGCACCGGAACCGCGCTGGCCACACCACCGACCGGCGCAAGGCTCGTGCCCGGCGGTCTCAGGCTGTGGAGTCAACGATTATGAGGAACACGGCTGCGACCGATCGCAGAAACGTCAACAGTCCGCGCGATCGCGCAGCGCAGAATCTGCCGGATTGCCTGTCGGTCCCGCGCTTGACTGAACAGGCAACCCCACGAAGGGGTTGCCTCTAGCGGCGATCCTCAGGCAACCCTGAAGGGTTGCCTCCACCAAAATTCTTACCGGAACTGCCCCATCAGCTTCTGCAGCGCGTCGTTGCCCGGGCAGAGCTGGGCGTGCGGCAGGTTGTAGAGCGAACCGGGCACGGTGTCGTTCTGGTCGTGCACGTCCTTCGAATCCGGTGAAATGTAGAGCAGGCCAGTGACGACCTCGCCCTTCCGCTGGTGGTCGCGGATGTGCGCGTAGGCGGCGTCGCGATTGGTCGGGTCGTAGTCCTTCGCCAGCTTGCGGAACTTCACCCAGCTGCCGTCGTGCATCATCACGTTCTGGACGCTGCCCGCTTCGTAGTCGGCGCTGATCTCGTCGGCGTGCGGCACGAAGTCGGCCTGCACCACTTCC
>CAIVVS010000293.1 GCA_903909415.1 uncultured Pseudomonadota bacterium
CTTTCCCCTGCCCCGGGGCCTCGCCGCCGCGTCCTGAGCGCCGGCGCGGCGCTAGTGCAACGCTACCAGCACTGGGCGACCGTCCAGGTGCCGCCGGACACGCCCTTGGAGGCGTTCTGGTTGATCGACAGGCTGCCGCACTTGTCGGCGTCATCCCAGTTGTTGGGGGCGGCGGTGATCTGGTAGCTGGTTGCAATCGTGCCGCTCGCGCCGGCGGCGACCGTCAGGTTATAGGCGCTTTTCGCCGCCGTCTCGCCGGAGAATGCACGGAATCCCGCGGCAGCGAGGTCGGTCGTGTAGGTGTTGTTGGTGGTCATGAACCGTTCCATCGCCTGCGCGGCCTGCAGCAAAGCCGCCTTGCCTTCCGCGCGCTTGCCCTTGTTGACCGAGTCCTGGTAGGACGGCCATGCGAGCGCGCTCAGGATGCCGATCACCACCACCACGATCATTAGTTCGATCAGGGTGAAACCGCGGGACTTGCTTCGTTGCATGGCACTTCCTCCTGTTGGCACGCGGGTGCTGCGGCCGTTGTTCGCGTCGTCGTTCAGTTGCGGATGATCTCGCGCCAGGCGCGGCGCTGGATCGAACTGGTGGAACTCGGATTCGGGTTCTCCAGGATGACCTGCAGGCCCCCGGTCGAGCCCGACAGGACCTTGTACTCCTTGTTGGGGCCGCCCGAGATCACGGTTGCCTTCGGCGTGATGCCGACCGAGGTCTGGATGCCGGACACCGGCACTGCGACGCCGCCGTACATCACGTAGTCGCCGGAGCTGAAGGTCTTGTCGCCGTTGATGTCGAACACACTGAAGCTGAGCCGGCCCCCCGTCAGCGGATCCACCTCCATCAGGAAGGACGTGCCGCCGGCGTCGCACTGCGCGGAAGAAGGCGTCAGCGGCTGGAACACCAGCTTGCCGGTCTGGATGAAGGGATCATCGACGATCCGCTCGCCGGTCGTGTCCGAGCTCGGCATGTCCATGTACCAGCCGCGGATCAGCGCGTTGGTGTAGTCCACCGCGTTCTGGCTCACCACGCGCGCCGTGCCGGCCGCGGTGGTTGCGGTGGCCAGGACCGACTGGGCGACCAGCGGGGACGCGGCCGGCCGCGTGGTGATGGACGTCACCGGGCCGGCACTCGGCTTGTCCCAGATGCCGTACATGGTCTGCAACTGGTAGGGCGAGGCGACATCCGTCTGCTGGATGTACTGCCCGGTGCCGAAGTACACCAGGTAGCCGCCATTCGGGTGCGGGAACAGTTCCGGCGCCGAGGTGATGGGTTGGGCGACGTTGCTCGCGTCCCTGGCCGAGTAGAGGGGAAGGGGGCTGGCCACGCTGCCGAAGGCCGGCGTCCAGCTGCCGGAGCTGCCATTGGTGACGTCCCACTTCCACAGGTTGCCGACCTGGTCGCCGAAGTAGATGTAGTCGACCGTGCCATCACCGTTGGAATCGAGCAACACCGGGGTGGAGGTCGCGTTCGGCGACGCGGCCGTGCCCACACGCGTGTTCAGGATCACGAAATCCGAACCGGACCACGACGTCGCGCCTATGCCGTTCTCGATGTAGATGATGTACATGCGGCCCTGGCCGGTCACCGACGACGCGGTGTCCAGGAAGTCGCCGCCGCCGGTGCAGGGCACCGAGCTGCAGCCGTAGGTGCTGTTGAATCCGCCGTGCACGATGGCGGCCCACTTGCCGTTGTTCATCTTGCCGATCTTCACCTGGCCGAAGGAGTTGCCCATGCCGACATAGTCCGCGTCGGTGAACTCCCAGAGCAGGATGTTGGCGGCATTCCCTTCGGTGAACTGCGTGGGGTCGGTGATGTCCAGCGCGAACACGCCCTGGCCACCCGCGCCGTAGGAGCCAACCAGCACCGTGCGCCAGGCCCCGTTGATGTACACGTCGGACACCGCCGGCGTGCCGTCGACGAAGTACTTGTGGTTGTAGTTCTTCTCGGTCAGCCAGGACAGCTTGCCGAAGGTGCGGTTGGGCACGTAACCGAGCAGCTCCTTGCCGGCGGTGGCCAGGTTGGTGCCGGCGTCGAAGATGTGCAGCATGCCGTCGTTCGCGCCGGCGGCCAGCATGGGCTTGCGGTTGGCGTAAAGGGACTTGAAGGTCAGGTAAGCGGCATCCGCATAGCCCTGGCTGGGCGGCCCCACGTACTGCGGGAACGAATGGACGATGTCCCCCAGCTTGGAGTTCACGCGCCGACGGTAGTTGGCGGCACCCACGCCTTCGTTCGCCGGGTCGCCTCGCAGCCATTGCAGGCGTGCCTCGCCCTGCCCGTCATTGCTGTTCGCGACGTTGGTGTTCAGCGCGAGCTGCTGTGCCGCGCTCAGCGATGCCCAACGGAAGGGGATGCCGGTGCGCAGGCTGGGGTCCATGGTGATGATGGCGCGCCCGGTGCTCCAGTCCTGCGCGTTGATCTGCTGGCCCGAGTCCCACTCCGCGGTGCTGCCGATCACGCCGTTGGTGTCGATGGTCTTGGACTGCAGCTGGCCGCTCCAGTCGCTGGAGTTGAACCGGGCCTGGTAGATCCGGCTGCCGGTGTTGAGCGAGGTCGAGTTGGTCGCGACCGACGCCGCCGAGGAGGTGGTCAGGATCGCCACGAAGGTCTTGTCCAGCGAGGTCTCCAGGCCCAGCGGGTTGGTGATGTTGAAGTAGTTGTCCGGGATGCCGTCGGAACCGGGGTTGCCGTTGACGTCCTTGGAGTCCCACTCCGCCTGCAGGTCGGGGATGTTGTTGCCGGTGCCGGCCGCTTCCTGGAAGCCGCCGTACTTGGCGGCGTACCAGAGCGGGTCCCGCAGCGCGCGCGCCCCGGCGCCGGTGGTGTTGAAGGCGAAGGTCGCGGTCTTGGCCGGGTTGCCGCTGACGCAGCTGTTGCAGCCGCCGGCAGCGGTGACGTTGGTCGCCGGGGTCACCGTGATCGGCGCCGGGTTCGTGTAGGAGAAGCTGTTGATCCCGGAGTAGAAATGCGGGCCGTCGGTCGTGCTGCCGGAAATCACGAAGCCGAAGCCCATCGCGGACGGGGTGGACTGGAACGGGGAGCGGGTCGTGATGCGGATGGTGTTCACCGGCTGGCCGCCTCCGCAGGCCGCCGTGGCGCCGTTGATGCAGTAGTCCAGCACACCCCACATGTCCTGGTCGTAGTCGCCGCCCTGCTCGGAGTCCTCCCAGTTGAGCATGAGCTTGCCGCGCTCGTAGGTGGTGGTGATCTCCTGGGAGACGATCTTCATGTCCACCAGCGCGCAGCCGCCGGAGTTCGCCCCGCTGGTCAGCCGGCAGGCCGGCTGGAGGATGATGGTCTGGTTGGTGGTCGTGCCCGGCACCCGGATGGTCAGGGTCGGGTTGTTGGACGACAGCTGCAGTCCGTAGGTCGCCACCTGCAGCGCCTTGGGCTGCAGCGCCGACACCGTCAGGTCGGAACGGATGCGGTTGATGCGCGCGTGGTAGGCCAGGCCCGCCATCAGGAAGGAGCCGGCCTTGGTCGGGCCTTCCGGGCACAGTCCGGACGCCTGGCCGAAGTTGGTGATGGTCTTGCCGTCGCAGTATTCGTTGGTGCTGGCGCCCATGCGGCCGACGAAGTACTGGTTGCCGGTGATGCCCTCGAAATCGCCCACGTTCTTGGTCAGGGTCTCGGCATTGACCGTGCTGTTGATGGTCGAGGAGAGGTTCTGGGTGCCGAGGTAGGTCTTGGTGCTGCTGGTCGGGATCTGGTTGTTGTCGTCGGTGGAGACGCTGGAGTTGAAGTTGATGATGTTCAGCGGCGCGCAGTAGTTGGTGTTGTTCAGGGGGTCGGTCCAGGTCGCGATGGGCAGGCCCAGCGTGTTGTCCGCCGTGCCGGTGAGCGTGAAGTTGTACGCGGCCGTGGGCACCGGGTTGCCCGACGCCTTGGGCTGGCCGCCGGCGAGGTAGCGCAGCGTCTCGTAGTAGATCTCCGACATCGGGTTGCCCCAACTCTGGCACTGCCCCTCGGTGAGGCTGGTCAGGCCGAACGTGCAGTTGTCGCCGGCCGCGCCCAGGTAGGTGCCGTCGGTGAACGGGTTGCCGTAGTTGTAGCCGAACATCCGCAGCCGGCCGATGGTGTCGATGATGTTTCCGCCGGCCGGGACCGTGAACTGCCCGGTGTTGGCGACGATCTCGTTGTTGATGGTGCCGGCGTTCTTGCGCAGCACGCCGCCCGACACGTTCTTGCGGTAGCTGCCGGTCACCAGGCCGAAGTCGATCAGGTTCGGTTCGCCGTACACCTGCAGCAGGCCGATCGGCTTGTAGGTGCCATTGGGGTACTGCTTGCACTTCTCGGTGCCCAGCAGGCCTGCCACGCAGGCCTGGACGCGCACCACGAAGTCCCCCGGCGTGGTGCCGAAAGTCACCGGGCTGAGCGTCGGGCTGCTCCCGAACGCGGCGATCCCCGTGATGGTGAAGTCGTTGGAGTTGTTGCCGTTGGTCTCGCCGGTGTTCCAGGTGCACTGCCAGCGCTCGTTGGCGGCCCACAACGAGTAATTGCCCGCCACCATCCGCATGCGCGGCAGCTTGGTGTTGGTCTGGGACTTCTGGTTGGCCGCGGTGCCGTCGCTGGGGGTGGCGTTGCACATCGTGATGCCGCCGTCGCGCAGGTTCCTGATGGTCCAGTTGGCGTTGGTGCCGCTCCCCGCGGTGAAGTGCACGCGGACCGTGATGGTATTGGTGCCCCCATTGATGGCCGTCACCACGCCGCGCATCCAGCGGCCGTTCAGGTTGGCCGTGTCCGCGACTTCGACAAAGTCATTGACCGCTATCGAGGCGGCGGCAATGCCGCCCACGGGCAGCGTGAACTGCGGATCGGGCGTGCCGGCCGTCGTAGGCAGTGTCGTGGGAATCGTGCGGCTTGTGGCGCTGGTGGTGCGCACCACGGTGGGGGTGAAAGCCGTCAGCCTGGCGATGTCCGTGCCGTCATAGTACTTGGCGAAGGCATGGGCGTCGGTCGGCAGGTGGGCGCGCTCCAGCACCGTGCCGGTGGTCGAGTCCCCGTCCGCGAGCACGATGGCGTCGCGCGTGCCGCTGGGCGAGCGCAGGCCCCCATAGAGCACCTTGCGCAGGGCGTCCACCCGGGTCATGGTGGCCCAGTTCAGGAAGTTGCCGCTCCATGCGCCCGCCACCGTGTCGCAGTACTTCCGGTTGGCGGCAGCGAGGCTGCTGGTGTCCGCCTGCGGTTCGAAGCGCGCATTGGCGACGCTGTAGTCGTAGCACTTGAACGGGTCGAAATAGCCGTAGTAGTTGATCGAGTGCTTGTAGGTCGTCTCGAAAATGCCGTCGCCGTCCAGGTCCGAGTAGTCGCTGTAGGCGCGCTTGTGGAGTTCCTGGTCCTTGGTCATCGAGAACATGACGATGGGGCGGATGTTCGACCCCCCGATGTTCAGCGGGACGTTGGCCATGTTCACGATCTGGCCGTGCGCGGCAAGGGTGGTCACGCACGCAACCAGGGTCGCGGCTGCGCCGGCGAGGCGGCGCGCGCGGGAGCGGATCGGGGAGGTCATCGGGCTTCTCCGTGCTGCGGGTTCGAGCAATGCGTTGGACATCGGCCTGATTACTTCACGACCTCTTCCTGGAGGGTCACCACCGTGTTGGCGGAGGCACCCCAGGCGCGGGCCGTGATGCGGTAGAAATTCTGGCTGCCGCTGGTGGACAGCCATTCGATCAGGTAGCGCGGCGGCTGCGACACGCCGCCGGGCGTGGGCGTCGTCGGGAACTGCTGCGCCGTCGTGTACGTGGCATAGCGCACGCTCGTGGTGGTGCCAGTCCAGTTCGCTGCGATGTCCCAGACTTCCGGCTGCCCGGATACCGCCCTTATGCACAGGCCGTTGGTGCAGGCAGTGACGAAGCCGACGCTGCCTATGATCACCGGGTTGCGCGTGCCCAGGCCAAGCAGGTCGGTGCGTGCGTCGCGCAACGCGGCTTCCGCGGCCTGGAAGGCGATGTTGTAGTCGCGCGAGTTGCGCGCCATCTTCTCGTCGAGCACGCCGGTGTTGGCCGCGGTGATGCCGATGATGGTGAGGATGGTCATGAACAGCAGCGCGATCACCAGGATCATGCCGCGCTCGCGTTGCGGCGAGCCGCTCATGCGCCGGCGCAGGGTGGATGTGGCTGTGCGATGGTTCATGGCGGTGGCGTCAGTTGACCCGGGAGCGGATGGCCACGGTGGCCTGGAAGATCCTGCGCAGCCTGAAGTCCAGTTGCGCGGCGGCGACGTTGAACACCGCGCCCGCATCCCCGGTCGGCGCGGCGTTGGAGGGCGAGTAGGACTGCCCGAACACGTTGTAGACGCGGCTGTCGATCGACGACGCGGCGGCGGTGGTCCCGGGCGAGCGCATCAGCAGGCCGATGCGCACCGCGATCACGTTGTCCATGGTGAGCCCCACGGTGCCGGCCGGCAGGTAGCGGTCGGCGTTGTTGTCGGCGTTGGTGTCCTCGCCGAAGAGCAGCTGCATGGTTTCCACGCCGGGGACCAGCGCGTAGCTGGTCACGGTGCCGGTGCCGGGGTCGCTGTCGCAGAACAGCGTGGGTTCGTTGGCGTTGGCCGCGTCGGCGGCGACGTAGTAGGTGACGATCGCCACGGTGTTGAGGCGGATGGCGTTGCCGACGCAGTCGAAGACCGTGTTGTCCGTGGCGCTGCCGTCGGTCAGGTCCGACCCGTAGAACCGCACGGTGAGCCTGTCGCTCGCGTTGGTGTCCCCGCCGTTGGTCGCGGCCAGGGCCGGGTTGGTGGAGTCGAACACGCCGGTGGAGTCGAACCGCTTGTAGCCCGACATGCGCAGCGTCTTGGTCATCAGCTCCATCGCGAAGCGGGCGTTTTCCTGCATGCGCGCGCTCTCGTCCTGCGTGCTGTAGCTCTGCCGGCTGCCCAGGAACAGCTGCCCTATCACCAGGGACAATCCCATGCCGATGGCCAGCGCCACCATCATCTCGACGATGGAGAAGCCGGCCTGGCGGCGCTGCGGTCGCTTGTGCATGGCGTTCATGGCTGCAGGATGGTCGTGAAGCGCTGCAGCTGGCCGGAGGAATCCCGCTCGTCCCACCAGATCTTGATCACGTAGGACGCGTTGGGCGCGTTGTCGCAGGCCGGCGCCGCGGGAACGCCGTCATTGGGCGTGCTGTCGGTGCAGACCATGCCCACGCCGCCCGGCAGCGAGGTGGCGTTGAGTTCGTTCCACGCGAAGATGTCCATCTGTGCCATCTGCTGGGTCGTGCAGCCCGTGGTCGTGAAGCAGGCGGCGTTGAGCTGGCCCTGCTGGTTGTTGTAGAAGCCGCTGTTCAGGCCCAGGCGGTTGGCGCGGATGCGGTCGCTGATGTCGTAGGCCTGCTGGGTGGCCACCGAGCGCAGGTTGGAGCCAGCCGTGCTCTTGAGCGTGTTGATGTACAGGCTCGCCAGTCCGAGCAGTCCGAACGTGATGACCATGATGGCCATCAGGACTTCCAGCATGGTGAAGCCGCGGCTGTGGTGCGGGGGGCGCATGGTGTGCTCCACGGCTCAGCAGGTCGATTTGGCGACCGAAGTCCGGCCGGTCGGGGTGACGGTGATGGTCCTGCCGTACGGGCCGGTCCGCCCGTCGCAGAGCGCCAGCGTCGCGGTGCTGCCCGACAGGCCGACCGCCATTCCGGAGGGCCGGAACTGGACCACCGTGGCCGTGGTCAGCCCGGTGACCGTCACCAGCGTGCCGGTGGACAGGACGGGCTCGACCTTGAGCACTTCCTCCCCGACGTCCACCGAACCGTTGGTGTTGGTATCGACGAACAGCAGGCGGCCGGTCGGCCAGGTCCCGCCGCAACTGGTGCCGTTGGCGCTGGAGCACATGACCACCCTCTGGCCCCGGTTCGCCGCCATGCTGCGCGCGAGCGCGAAGTCGGACATCAGGTCGTTGGTCTGGCTGGTCATCCGGCTGTTCAGGATCATGTCGCGCATCGAAGGGGCGGCCAGCGCGAGCAGGATCCCGATGATCGCTATGCCGATCATCAGTTCGATCATGGTGACGCCCCGCTGCCGGACCGGATGCGGGAACTGCCATGGAAGACGAGTAGAAATACGTTCCATGCCCTTAAGGCTACGTGCCCGGGAACCGGGCGGCAATCTCCGGGCGACGGATGGCGGAAATGGGCGGACGAACGGCGCAGGGCACCGGAAAGGCGTGACAAATTCACGCCAATCCCCGGGTTCCGGCGCCCCGGCAGCCTGGAATGCCCCGGGCCAATGAGAATTAGACATAGTCCAATCGGGCGGCTACAATGCGGCCATGGAGCTGAAATTTCCCCTTTCGCGTGAGCAGGTTGCGGCGGTTTTGCGCGACCGTGGCGTGGGTCTCACGCACCAGCGCATCGAGATCGCGTTCGTGCTGTTCCAGGGCAAGGTGCACCTGACCGCGGAGCAGATCCTCTGCGCGACCGGCGTGCACGAGGCCTCGGTGTCGAAGGCCACCGTGTACAACACGCTGCGCCTGTTCCGTGACAAGGGCCTGGTGCGCGAGCTGTTCGTGGACGCCGGGCGGGTCGTCTACGACTCCAACACCGAGCCCCATCACCACCGCTTCGACGTCGGCACCGGTGAACTGTCGGACATCGACGCAGACGGCATCGAAGTGTCCGGCCTGCCGTGCATGCCCGCGGGCCAGCAGGTCGAGGGCATCGACATCATCATCCGCACCCGCTCGCTGGGCTGAGGCCCTGCTTTGCGGCTTGCCGCGTCGGCCATGGCCAAGCTAGAATGGCAGGCTTTCCCGCCGCTGTAGCTCAGTTGGTAGAGCAGCGCATTCGTAATGCGAAGGTCGCCAGTTCGAATCCGGCCAGCGGCACCAGTTCCTGCCTCATTTGCAGTCGTTCCTCCCACGGCCTGATCCAGTAGGTGACCGGCAGGCGCGGCAGGGCGCACCGTCGCAACGGCGCGCAACATGCCCCGGCCCCGGAATGCAATCCCCTTTCGCGCTGTTTGCCGTGTCCATGGACGCGGCGCAGTCGCCTGCAGGGCAGGCCGGAATGCCGACGCACCGCATCGTGGTGCGCGGCGCGCAGGGCCCTTTACATTGCTGGGGTGCACATGCTCAAGTTGTTCGGGGTCGGAAAGCCCGACCATCCGATGGCGGACCTGAAGGCCGCCCGAAAGATCGTCGAGGAATCTGCGTCGTCGGATCCCTACAAGGCACTGGAGGAACTGGCGCACTGGCTCGAGTCGGTGCGCACCCTCGAGGGTTTCAAGCCCGACTACCGCGCGCAGCTCGTGCTGCTGATCGACGACGCCACCCAGGCGCCGATCCGCAAGCTCTCGCGCGACTACCTCGCGACGCCGCGCCAGTCGCGTTTCGCCGAGAACCGCATGTGGGGCGCCATCCATGAGGCCCTGCGTCAGTCGGCGCTGGCGTTCGCCACCTGCATCGATGCCTTCGCGACCGGCCAGAAGGGCGGCGACGCGCTCAAGGGAACCATCGGCATCCTCTGCGCCCGGGCGCTGCGCTCCCTGGCTGCCCAGACCAAATGGCAGTACCTGCGATACGGGCCGTTCGAGAATTCCGTATGGGGCGTGATCGCGCGCATCTACGCGCTGGCGGAGTCGCGCCAGTTCTCGCGCACCATGGTCCAGATGCAGCCGGGCGTGCCCGGGGAGTCCTCGCCCGAGCGCGAGTTCCTGCGCGCGGTGATGCTCGCGGCCTCCTCGCCGGACAGCCTCCTGCCGCTGGACATCGAGATCGCCGAGCGCCTCATCGCCCACTTCGCCTCGATGTTCACGCTGTCGCTCGACCAGCAGCCCGACATCGCCTATTGGATGGACCTGGCCAACGGCAATCCGCCGCTGCGGCTTGCGCGCCCGCCGCAGGGCGCGCCGTCGCTGCGCTACTTCGCCGCCTCGGGCGCTGCGGCCGAACTCGAGCGCCTGCTCCAGGCCATCCGCCGCACGCACGCCATCCCCTCCGACCTCAACCTCGGTGGCACCTACGAGGCGCAGCAGGTGCTCGACGTGCTGGAACACCTGGCGATCTACTGGTCGCCCAAGCCGCCCGAGCGCCGCGCGCCGCGACACAGCGTGAAGTCGCGCCTGACCGTGAACCACGGCTTCGATGGCGCGATGAGCGTGCTCGAGCCGGGCTCCACCCCCTTCGACGACGGCGCGGCCGAAAGCTGGATCGTGGAGAACGTCTCCACCGGCGGGTTCGGCGCTTCCGTGCCGCAGATCAAGGGCGACTGGCTGCGCATCGGCAAGCTGCTGGCGATGCAGCCCGAAGGCGGCGAGAACTGGGTGCTGGGCGTGATACGCCGCCTGCACCGCGAGACCGTGTTCAAGGGCCTGGTCGGGATCGAGGCGCTCGCGCGTTCCGCCTCGCTGATGCATTTCCGCATCGTCAACGGCGCGACCGCGGGTGACACCGAAACCGGCATCCTGCTCAATTCGCTGGGCGGCACCACGGCCACGAGCACGTCCAGCGAGACCCGCGTCATCCTGCGCCCCGGTGCGCTGCTCCCGGGGCAGAACCTGGAACTCGACCAGGACGGCATGACCTTCCTGCTCATGCCGCAGGGCGCGCCCGAGGCCGGCGAAGACTACGAGATCTGGCGCTTCCGCCCCATGGTGCGCGACACCGTCGAATAGCCGCCGGCGGCCGGCCGGGCGGCGCCGTCAGTCCGGCAGTACGGCGCGCAGCCAGGCGCCGATGTCGGCGATTTCCTCGGCGCACACCGCGTGCGGCATCGGGTACTCATGCCATTGCACCGCGTAGCCCGCGCCGCGCAGCAGGTCGCGCGAGGCCGTGGCGCGCAGCGGCACCACCACCGGATCGGCCAGTCCGTGCGCCATGAACACCGGCACATCGCGATTGGCCGCCGAGGCTTCCGCGGCTAGCGTCGATTGCAGCGGCAGGTAGGTCGACAGCGCCATGATGCCGGCCAGGCGTTGCGCGTGGCGCAGCCCGGCGTGCAGCGCGATCGCGCCCCCCTGCGAGAAGCCAGCCAGCACGATGCGCGAGGCGGGCACGCCGCGCGCCAGTTCACGGGCGACCAGGGCTTCGACCTGCGCCTGCGATTCGCGGATCCCCTGCGCGTCCTCGCGGCGGGATGCAGGGTCCAGCGACGGATCCAGGATGTCGTACCAGGCCGGCATGCGCATGCCGCCGTTGATGGTCACCGGCCGCTGCGGCGCATGCGGGAAGACGAACCGGACCGGTGAGGCCGGCAACGACAGCTCCGGCACGATGGGCTCGAAGTCATGGCCGTCCGCGCCCAGGCCGTGCATCCAGATCACGCTGGCCCCCGGGCCCGGCCCGGTTTCCAGCTCGACCGCATCCAGCAGCGTGCTCATGTCGCGGCTTTCGGGCGGATCGCGGATTTGGGCCGGAACGCCTTGATCACCGCCTCGTGGGTTTCGATGTAGGGCCCGCCGATCAGGTCCACGCAATATGGCACGGCGGCAAATATGCCGGGCACCAGCGGCTTGCCTTCGGCGTCGCGCAGTCCCTCCAGCGTCTCGCGTATCGACTTGGGCTGGCCGGGCAGGTTGATGATCAGGCACTTGCCGCGGATCACCGCCACCTGGCGCGACAGGATGGCGGTGGGCACGAACTCCAGGCTGATGCGGCGCATCTGCTCGCCGAAGCCGGGCATCTCCTTGTTGGCCACTGCGAGCGTCGCCTCGGGGGTCACGTCGCGCGGCGCGGGGCCGGTGCCGCCGGTGGTCAGCACCAGGTCGCAGCCGGCCTCGTCCACCAGCTCGCGCAGCGTGGCCTCGATGACCGGCCGCTCGTCGGCGATCAGGCGCGTCTCGTCGCGCCATGCCGGCGCGGCGATCGCGCGTCCCAGCCAGTCGCGCAGCGCCGGTATGCCCTCGTCCCTGTAGACCCCGGCCGAGGCGCGGTCGCTGATCGATACCAGCCCGACGGTCAGGGCCTGGCTTGCTTGTTCCATGCGTGTCCTCCCTTGCCATCCGCCGCGGGCCATCCGGTCGCGCGGCATGCCTGTGGTGTGGTTCAGTCGTCCTCGCCTGCGGGCGCCGCCGAAGCAGGAACCGGGGTGGTGATGCGGCGGCGCAGTTCGCGGAAAATCTCGCGATGGCGGCGCGGCACGCGGCCGCGCGCGACCTCGGCGCGCGCCTCGGTGACGAGTTCGCGCAGCGTGGTCCAGTCGAGGTCCGGATAGTCGGCTTCCAACGCGGAGAGCGCGCCTTCCTCAGCCATCAGGCGCACGCGCCAGCGCTCGATCAGTTTCTCCAGCATCGCGTGCTCGCGGGAACGCCCGTCGAACAGCGCCAGCGCCTGGCGTATCGGTTCGGGGTCCACTTCGCGCATCAGCCGGCCCACGTACTGCATCTGCCGGCGCCGGCCCTCGTGCGCCGTGATGCGCCGCGCCTCGTCCACCGCGTCGCGCAGGAACTCCTCCAGTGGCAGCGAGTCGAGCTGCTCCGGGCTGAGTTCGACCAGGCGCTCGCCCAGTTCCTGCAGCGCGGTCATGTCGCGCTTGCGCTGCGACTTGCTCGGGCGCGACGGGTCGTAAGCGTCGTCTCCGGCCTCGTCCCCGCCGCGGTCGCGGATGGGATCGTCCTGTGGTGTGCGGCGTCGTGAGGCGGCCATGGTGGCGGGTGGGGGATGCCGGTGTGGTGGTTGCGGGATTGCCGGAATCGGGCCTGTGCGGGGGGTGGCGCACCCGCAACGCCCGGCGGATACGGTGGAACCCGCTGATATCATAGCGGTTCCCGAAGCAAAACCCGGCAGAACCCGGAAGACCACACATGGCTGAAGCCCGCTTTTCCCAGTCGCAGGCCTCCCTCGAGGAAGTCGTCGAGGCGGCGCTCACGCGCGCCCGCGCGCACGGCGCCAGCGGCTGTGAGGCCGAGGTTTCCGAGTCCTTCGGCCAGACCGTCACGGTGCGCCGCGCCGAGGTCGAGACCATCGAGTACAACCGCGACAAGTCCTTCGGCGTCACGGTGTACATCGGCCAGCGCAAGGGCTATGCGAGTTCCTCCGACCTCGGCGCGAAGGCGGTGTCGGACACCGTCGACGCGGCGCTGTCCATCGCCCGCTTCACCGCGGAGGACGAGGCCGCGGGCCTGGCCGATCCGGAGATGCTGTGCCGCAAGGCGCCCGACCTGGACCTGTACCACCCCTGGGCGCTGGAGGTGGAGGAGGCGGTGGACATCGCGCGCCGCTGCGAGGGCGCGGCCTTCGCGCTGGACAAGCGCATCGTCAATTCCGAGGGCGCGAGCGTGTCGGCCCAGCAGTCGCATTTCGCCATGGGCAACAGCCAGGGCTTCCGCGGCGGCTACTCCAGCTCGCGCCACTACATTTCCTGCGCCGTGATTTCCGCCGAGGGCGATGCCATGCAGCGCGACGACTGGTGGGTGCAGTCCCGCGTGCCCTCGGCGCTGGCCCGGCCCGAGACGGTGGGCGACTATGCCGGACGGCGCGCGCTGGCGCGGCTGCGCGGGCGCAAGCTCGACACCATGCAGGCCCCGGTGCTGTTCGAGGCGCCCGTGGCCTCCGGGCTGATCTCGCACTTCGTCTCGGCGGTGAGCGGCGGCAGCCTGTACCGCAAGTCCTCGTTCCTGGTGGACAGCTTGGGCAAGCAGGTGTTCTCGCCCTGCGTCACCCTGCGCGAGCGCCCGCACATCAAGCGCGGCCTGGGCAGCGGCTGGTTCGACGATGACGGCGTGGCCACGCATGACCGCGACGTGGTCGATGCCGGCGTCGTGCAGGGCTATTTCCTCGGCACCTACTCCGCGCGCAAGCTCGGCATGCGCTCCACCGGCAATGCCGGTGGCAGCCACAACCTCATCCTCGACGGCGGAAAGCGCGACCTCGAAGGGCTGATCCGGGCGATGGGACGCGGCCTGCTGGTGACCGAACTGATGGGCCAGGGCATCAACCTCGTGACCGGCGACTACTCGCGCGGCGCGGCCGGCTACTGGGTCGAGAACGGCGAGATCCAGTACCCCGTCGAGGAGATCACCATCGCGGGCAACCTGCGCGACATGTTCCGTTCCATCGCGGAGGTCGGCAACGACAGGCTGGACCGCGGTGCGCGCAGCTGCGGCTCCATCCTGATCGATCGCATGACCATAGCGGGGAACTGAGGCAGGGAACCGGGGCGGGGAACCCGGGCGGGCGACCGGCAACCGGGACGGCACTCAGTTCCTGCGCAGCATCTCGTCCAGCGCCGCGCGCACCGCCGGCATGTGGTCCAGCCAGGCGGTGCCGGTGGGCTTGCGCACCAGCCGCATGGTCGGGTACCAGGGCGAATCGCCGCGCGTCTGCATCCAGCGCGCCGCACAGGGCTCGTTCAGCAGGAGCAGGACGGGCTTGCCCATCGCTCCCGCCAGGTGAGCGAGCGCGGTGTCCACGCTGACCACCAGGTCGCACTCGTCCAGCAGCGCGGCGCTGTCGTCGAAGTCGGCGATGTCCGCGCCGTGTGATGCGATGCCGTGGTGCTCCAGCAGCGGCAGTTCGCCGGCCTGCACGTCGCGCTGCAGGCTGACCGCGTCCCAGCGCGCGTCCTTCAGCGTCAGCAGTTCGCCCAGCGTGACGTCGCGGTCCGGGTCGAAGCGGCTGGACCGCCAGCACAGCGCCGCCAGCGGCTTGTTGCCGGTGCGCGCCGCGGGCAGGCGCCGGGCCGCCGGCGCGGTGAGGTAGGGCTTGCGCGGCAGCGAGGCCCAGTCCAGCCCCAGCACGTGCGGCAGGCTCGCCAGGCCGATGCAGCAGCGGAAGCGGCGGATGTCGGGGATGCCGTCGTTCGCCTGCACGATGTCGCCGTCGCCCAGCAGGCGCGAGGCCAGGCCCGCCAGCGGCGGAGGGCATTCGAACGACCACGGTATGGCGCGGTCCGAGAGCATGGGCAGGAAGCGCATGTGCTGGATGATGTCGCCGAAGCCCTGTTCCCAGTGCACCAGCAGGCGTCCGCGCGAGATCAGTTCTCCTTCCCAGCGCCGCAGCGGGATGTGGTGCGGGTACAGGCGCTCCGGTTGCGGCGCGCGCCACCGGTACTCCGCGTCGGACCAGGCATCGCGCAACCGCCCCAGCGCGTGCAGCGACTGCGCGCGGTTGTTGCGCGCCAGCGCGTGCTCGGGCTCCAGCGCGACGGCGCGGTCGTAATGCTCCATCGCCAGCAGGTGCTCGCCGCGCCGCGCGGCGACGTCACCGAGGCCGATGCAGGCCTGCACCGAGCCCGCTTCCAGGTCCAGTGCTTCGCGGAAGCTCGCCGCCGCGCGGGCCGCCTGTCCCAGCATGAGTTCGCAATAACCCCGGTTCACCAGCACCGCCGCCGAGGGCTGCGAGCGCGCCAGCGCGTCGTATTCGCGCTGCGCCGCCTCGAACTGCCCGGCGTCGAACAGTGAATGCGCGCGCAGCTGGGCGGCGTCGTCCGCCGGGGCAGGCGCCCGGGCGGACGGTTCCAGTCCGCGGAACAGCCTGCCCAGCAGGTTCTTCAGCATGCGTGCGCGGGGAAAGGGCCGTGGGCGTGACGCATCCGCGCCGCTCAGCGGAACGCCGGGCCGCAGGCCCAGGCCACCAGCGAGACGCGCGTGCCGCGCGTGACCGGCGAGACCCGGTGCGCGACGTAGGACGGAAAGATGGTCGCGGTGCCGCGCTGGCGCGCCGGGTGCACTGCCGCCCCGGGGGATTCGGGGCGCGGCGCATTCAGGAACTCCAGGTCGCCGCCTTCATAGCCAGCGCCGTCGCACAGCTGCACCGTGATGCTGAGCTTGCGGGTGCTGGTCTGCCCGGGGCCGAGGTCCATGTGCCAGTCAAAGCGCTGGCCCGGGCCGTAGACGGTGTACTGCAACGCGTCCACCAGGCCGAGCAGCTCGAATCCGTAGTGCGCGTTGACCTCGCGGAACAGCAGGCCCATGCGGTGGAACAGCCAGTGGCTCTGCTCGCGGGCCTCGATCCACGCGATCTTGGACACCCGGTAGTAGTTCTCGCGGTCCTCGGTGCCTGCCGTGGTCGCGGGCAGCGCGTCGCCCAGCGCCATGATCTGCGCGCATTCCTCCGGCGAGAACGCGCCGGGGCGCAGTTGCACCGTGGCGGCCGCCTCGTTGAGCAGGACCGGCGCCTGGGAGCCGAACGGGGCGAGGCCCGGGGGCCAGTCCAGCGCGACCTGGCCGTTGGCGCCGGTATCGACGCGGCTGGGGAAGACGTACTGGAACGGCAGCTTGGACGTTTCTGTGGCCATGGCGTTGGCGCAGGATGCGCGCGTTGCTGGATCAGCCTCCAGTGTAGTGGCATTCGGGGGCGCCACGCGCCGCGCGGGCGTGCCCGCGGGCACCAAGTCACGCTGTGGCTATCGCAACACGCGGCCCGATGCCCGGGCCGCGCAGCGACGGGCATCACGCCGCAGGCGCCGGACGGCGCGGCGGGGCTACACTCGCAGGCCATGCTGAAGACATTGATGCGGGCGCTGTGGCGGCCATCGGGGCCTTTGGGCGGCGCCAGGTCCGATTCCCCGGCGCCAGACGGCGAGGACGCCGCCGCCGGGCTCGCGCGCTTCGCCGCCGGCGACCATGCCGGCGCGGAGCGCGCGTTCCGCATGGCGCTGGCGCGCGATCCCGGCGATCCCCTGCTGCACCTCAACCTCGCGAGCGCCCTGTGCGCGCAGGGCCGCCTGTTCGACGCCGTTCCCCACGCGCGTGCCGCCTGGCGCGGCGCGCCCGGCAATCCCGACTGCCGGGAGTGCCTGCGTTTCACCTGCGCCAACCTCGGCCTGGACGAAGCCACGCCCGATGGCGCCGATGCATGGAGCGCGGCGATTGCCACCGGCAACCGCGAGCGCACCGCGGGCGACCGCGCCGTGGCGCTGGATGCCTGCGAGCGGGCGCTGGTGCTGGCCCCGGACGATCCGTTCACGCACGGCCGCATCGGCGCGGCGCTGTGCGCGCTGGGCCGGCATGCGCAGGCCACGCCGCACCTGCAGGCGGCGGGCCGCGCCGGCTTGATGCCGGATGCGATGTTCGATCTGTCGGACGATGCCCTGCGCTCGCTGGTGCGCGGCTCGCCGGAGCGGGATCCATCCGGCGCGGCGGCCGAAGGGGCGCGGCCGGCGCTGGTGCTGAGCTTTTCCTGCGACAGCGCGTACTTCCAACGCTATGCCCACGCGCTGGCGCAGTCCGTGGCGCGCCATGCGGGCATGGACCTGCTGATGCATTTCCACCTGGTGAACCCGGATGCGGGCGTCGACGCGGTGTGCGAGCGCATCCAGCGGGATTTCCCCGGACTGGCGGTCGCGCTGGAAAAAGAAGTCGCCGACCTGTCGCGGTACGCCTTGCCCAAGGCCTGGTACGCATGCGCGCGCTATGTGCGCCTGCCCGGACTGCTGCGCCGGCACGCCTGCCCGGTGCTGGTGCTCGACCTGGACATGCGGCTGCAGGGACCGCTCGCACCCTTGTGCGCGCTGCTGGCCGGCGTGGACTTTGCGGTGCCGCTGGTCGCCGACGGACGCGGCGAGCCCGGCGAGATCCTGTCCGCGTCCTGCGCCTGGTTCGCGCCGACGCCCGGGGGCCTCGCGGTCGCGGACCTGGTCGCGGCCTACATCGAACGCGAGGCGGCGCGTGGCCGCATGCACTGGTTCCTGGAGCAGATCGCGCTGCTCGCGGCCTGGACCTGCGTGCGCGATGGCCTGGTCGGCGCGCGCGCGCGCCAGCTCGACGCGGCGATCATCCATGGCGCCCGCGAGCCCGGTACGTCCGGTGAGCCCGTGCTGTCCGGATTGTTCTGGACCGAGGTCGCAAGCCTGTCCCGATAGCCGTCGGGTACGGCGTCCCGCGTGCCCGGCGCCCGCGGGCGGCACTTGAAGGCATGCGCTGAAACACCTATATAATCAGGCACATAACTATTCCTGAGGAGGTAAGTCCATGAAACGTCGCGATTTCCTGACCAAGGCCGGAGCCGGCGCCGCTGCTGCCGGCGCGCTCGCCACGCCGGTGGTGGCCAAGGCGCAAGCCGCCGCCCCGACCATCCAGTGGCGCCTCGCCTCGAGCTTTCCCAAGAGCCTGGACATCCTGTACGGCGCCGCCGAGCACTTCGCGCGCCGTGTCGGCGAGATCACCGGCGGCAAGTTCACCATCCGCGCCCATGCCGCCGGCGAACTGATGCCGCCCCTGCAGGTGATGGACGCGGTGCAGGCCGGTACGGTCGAGTGCGGCCAGACCGCGAGCTACTACTACATCGGCAAGAACCCGGCGCTCGCGTTCGACACCACCGTTCCGTTCGGCCTGAACACGCGCCAGCACAACAGCTGGATGTACGCCGGCGGCGGCCTGGAGCTCATCCGCGAGGTGTACAAGGACTTCGGCATCATCAACTTCCCGGCGGGCAACACCGGCGCGCAGATGGGCGGCTGGTTCCGCAAGGAGATCAAGACCGTCGCCGACCTCAAGGGCCTGAAGTTCCGCATTGCCGGCATCGCCGGGCAGATGCTGGCCAAGCTGGGCACGGTGCCGCAGCAGATCCCCGGTGGCGAGATCTACCAGGCGCTCGAGCGCGGCACCATCGACGCGGCCGAGTGGACGGTGCCCTACGACGACGAGAAGCTGGGCTTTTCCAAGGTCGCCAAGTACTACTACTACCCGGGATTCTGGGAAGGCACGGCGCAGCTGTCGGTGCTGGTCAACCTGAAGAAATGGGAAGAGCTGCCCGCCGACTACAAGGCGGCGCTCGAAGCCGCCGCCACCGAGGCGGGCATCACCATGACCGCGCGCTATGACGCGAAAAACCCGGAGGCGCTTCGCCGACTGGTGGCCGGCGGCACGCAACTGCGCGCCTTCCCGCGCCCGGTGATGGAAGCGGCGATGAAGGCCGCGCAGGAACTCTACGAGGAACTCTCCGCCAAGTCGCCGCATTTCAAGAAAGTGTACGAGGCCTGGGCCAAGTTCCGCAGCGAGGAATACCTCTGGTTCCGCGTGGCCGAGCACACGATGGACAGCTTCGTCTACGCCGCCGATGCGCAGTCGCGCGCGCCGCGCGCGGACAAGGGCGCCAAGAAGTAGCTGCGCGCATCGCGCCTCGCGGCGCCGCGACCGCAAGCCCGGCACGGGTCCAGCCCGTGCCGGGCTTTTTCATTTCCCTTCGCCGGCTCCGGTTTTGCGGCGCTGCGGCTTTCCATTTCGGAGCCTCCGGCGCAGACTGCCGGCGCTGCAGCAAGGAATCCGTGTAAGCAACCATCATGAACCCTGGGAGGTGGCATGAAGCGTCGTGATTTTCTTGGCAAGGCCGCGGTTGGGGCGGGCATCGTGTCGGCGCCCGCCATCGTCAGGGCGCAGGCGCCCGCCATCAACTGGCGGCTGACCTCCAGTTTCCCGAAGAGCCTGGACACCATCTATGGCGCGGCGGAGATCATCTCCAAGCGCGTCGCGGAAGTGACCGAAGGTCGCTTCCAGATCCGCGTGTTCGCCGCCGGCGAGATCGCCCCCGGCCTGCAGGCGCTGGACGCGGTCCAGAACGGCTCGGTCGACTGCTGCCACACGGCGCCCTACTACTACGTCGGCAAGGATCCCGCATTCGCATTTGGCACGGCGGTTCCCTTCGGCCTGAACACGCGCCAGCAGAATGCCTGGAAGTACGAAGGCGGCGGCATGGAAGCGATGGCGCAGCTCTACAAGGATTACAACGTCATCCACTTTCCCGCCGGCAATACCGGCGCGCAGATGGGTGGCTGGTACAGGAAGGAAATCAAGTCCGTCGCAGACCTGAAGGGCATGAAGATGCGCATCGGGGGCCTCGCCGGCCAGGTGCTGGCCAAGCTGGGCGTGGTGTCGCAGCAGATCGCCGGCGGTGAGATCTACCAGTCGCTGGAGCGCGGGACCATAGACGCCGCCGAGTGGGTCGGTCCCTACGACGACGAAAAGCTCGGCTTCTCGAAGGTGGCGAAGTTCTACTACTACCCCGGCTGGTGGGAAGGTGGGCCGGAACTGTCCCTGTTCGTCAACGAGAAGAAGTGGGCCGAACTGCCGCGCCACTACCAGTCGGTGCTGGAGTCAGCCTGCGCCGAGGCCAACATCCGCATGACGGCGCGCTACGACGCGAAGAACCCGGAGGCGCTGCGGAGGCTGGTTGCCGGTGGCACGCAGCTGCGCGCATTCCCGCGCCCGGTGATGGATGCCGCGCTCAAGGCGGCCGACGAACTGTATGACGAGCTCTCCGCCAAGAGCCCGCACTGGAAGCGAATCTACGAGGGCTGGAAGGCCTTCCGCGCCGATCAGTTCCTCTGGTTCCGTGTCGCCGAGCAGGGCTACGACAACTTCAGCTTCAGCGCGGTGGGTGCCGCCGCGCGCGGTGCGGCGGCCAAGGGCGCAGCGAAAAAGTAGTCGTGCCGCGCGCCTGCGGCAGGGCGCGCGGCCAGACATGGATGCCAATCGCTGATTGGCGCGGGGGTGGGGCATCCCGGATAATCCCCAGGTTGCCGTCAACCCGGTTCTGCCCTTGGATCCCACGCCCGAAGCAACCGCCCCGCCCGCGCGCGCGGGCCTGCGTATCGCTGCCCTTGCCGCGCTGCTGATCGCCGCGGCGTGGCTGGGCGCGCTCGGCCTGCGCGGGCTGTTCGCGCCGGACGAGGGGCGCTACGCGGAGATCCCGCGTGAGATGCTCGCCAGCGGCGACTGGGTCACGCCGCGCATGAACGACCTCAAGTACTTCGAGAAGCCGCCGCTGCAGTACTGGGCGACCGCCGTGGCCTATTCGCTGCTCGGCGAGCACGAGTGGAGCGCGCGCCTGTGGCCGGCGCTGACCGGCCTGGCCGCCGCGCTGGCAGCCGCCTGGTCCGCCGCGCGGGTGTTTTCGCCGCGAGCCGGACTCATTGCCGGCGTGGTGCTGGCGACCAGCTGGGCCTACGTCCTGGCGGGCCAGTACCTGACGCTGGACATGTCGCTGACCGGGTTGCTCGGCATCGCGCTCGCCCTGTTCGTCGCCGCGCAGCACGACGGGGCGGATGCGCGCCTGCGCCGCCGCGCGATGCTGGGCGCTTGGGCCTGCGTGGCGCTGGCGCTGCTGACCAAGGGCCTGGTCGCGCTGGTGCTGCCGGGCCTGGCGCTGGTCGCCTACGTCGTGGTACAGCGCGACCCGGGCCTGCTCTTGCGCCTGCACCTGGGCCGGGGGCTGCTGGTGATGCTCGCGATCACGCTGCCGTGGTTCGCGATGGTGCAGTCGCGCAATCCGGAGTTCTTCCAGTTCTTCTTCATCGAGGAGCATTTCCGGCGATTCACCGTGCCCGGGCACAACCGGCCGGGTCCGTGGTGGTATTTCATTCCCGTGGGGGTGCTGGGCTTGCTGCCCTGGACGGCCGCGGCGCTCGTGGCCTTGGTGCGTGCCGCCAAGCCCGGGCCGGGCGCGGCCGCGTCTGCCTCGCCCTCCGGTGCGCCGGGCGCGGTGGCGGTGTTCAGGCCGGACCGCTTCCTGCTGGTGTGGGCCCTGGCGATCTTCGTGTTCTTCAGCATCTCGCGCTCCAAGCTGCCGGCCTACGTGCTGCCGGCCTTTCCGGCGCTGGCGATGCTCGCCGGGCTGGAACTGTCGCGCGCCGGCCGGCGCGTGCAGTACGCCTGCGCCGCCAGCATGCTGCTGGTGGGCTTCGTGCTGCTCGGGCTGCTGCCGCAGCTGCAGGGCTGGCGCAAGTTCGGCGCCGTGGCTGCGGAGCTGGACGCGGCGGACAACTGGCTGTGGGCCGCCGTCGCGGTGGTCGCGCTGGGTGGCGCCGCCATGGCGGTCGCGGTCCGGGCCTGCCGCCCCGGCGCCGCGGTGGCCGCCGGGGCGGTGGCCAGCCTGCTCGCGTGGCTGCTCGCCTACGGCTTCATGGACCGCGTCGCCGACGGCTACTCCTCGCAACGCCTGGTGCAGGAGCGCATGGGCGTGTCTGCCTCGCAGCGGCCCTTCGCGCCCGGCGTTCCCTTTTACAGCGTGGACGTGTTCGACCACACCCTGCCGTTCTACCTGGGGCGCACGCTGACCATGGTGGAGTACAAGGGCGAACTCGCTCCGGGCGTGGCCAGCGAGCCGGCCAAGTTCGTCCCGTCCATCGCCGAGTTCGAGCGCCTGTGGCGCGACCTGCCGCGCGGCTACGCCGTGATGCGCCCGGAAATGCACCGCAGGCTGGCGGCGCGCGGCGTCGCCATGAAGGAAGTCGCGCGCGACCTGCGGCTGGTGGTCGTGTCCCGGCCCTGAAGGGTCGGGAGCGTGGATACCTTCCGGCCCTGAAGGGTCGGGAGCGTGGACACCTTCCGGCCCTGAAGGGTCGGGAGCATGGATACCTTCCGGCCCTGAAGCGGCGCGGGCAGGGTGCCGCTCCCGCTTGCGGGACTTACTTGCCGCCGCCGAACTGCCGCTGCAGCGCCGCGGCCGGGTCTTCGTCGGCCTTCCTGTCGTCCTTGCCGGCGTCGCCGTCTGGCTTGTCCGAGGCGTAGGGCTCGGGCACCGCAGCTCCGTCTTCCTCGGGCGCCTCGATCACGATCTCGACCTTGGAGGTGTCGGTCACCACGTCCTTGTCGATGAAGGCGGTCACCACCGCCGGCCAGAAGATGATGATCGCCGCCATCAACAGCTGCAGGCCCACCCAGGGAAGCGCGCCCCAGTAGATGTCGCTGCTCTTGACCTCCTTGGGCGCGATGCCGCGCAGGTAGAACAGCGCGAAGCCGAAGGGCGGGTGCATGTAGGAGGTCTGCATGGTCACGCACAGCAGCACGCCGAACCACACCAGGTCGATGCCCATCTTCTGGGCCACCGGTGCGAGCAGCGGCACGACGATGAAGGCGATCTCGAAGAAATCCAGGAAGAACGCCAGGAAGAACACGAACAGGTTCACCACGATCAGGAAGCCGGCCTGTCCGCCGGGCAGGCCCGACAGCAGGTGCTCGATCCAGCGCCCTCCGTCCACGCCCTGGAACACCAGGCTGAACACGGTCGAGCCGATCAGGATGAAGATCACCATGGCGGTGATGCGCATGGTGGTCTCCATGCCTTGCCTCACCAGGTCCCAGCTCAGGCGCTTGTGCATCCAAGCCAGCACGATCGCGCCGACCGCGCCCATGGCGCCGGCCTCGGTGGGCGTGGCCAGGCCGAGGAAAATGGTGCCCAGCACCAGGAAGATCAGCACCACCGAAGGCACCATGCCCCAGAGCACGCGCTTGATCAGCGGCCAGCCGTGCAGCGTGCGTTCGGACTCGGGCAGGGGCGGCACCCACTGCGGCTTGAACACCGACAGCACGAAGATGTAGAGGGCGAACAGCAGCGTCTGGATGATGGACGGGCCGATCGCGCCGGCGTACATGTCGCCCACCGAGCGGCCGATCTGGTCGGCCAGCACCACCAGCACCAGCGAGGGCGGGATCACCTGGGTGATGGTCCCGGACGCGGCGATCACACCGGTGGCGGTCTTCATGTCGTAGCCCACGCGCAGCATGATGGGCAGCGAGATCATGCCCATGGCGATCACCGAGGCGGCCACCGTGCCGGTGATCGCGCCCAGCACCGCGCCGACGATGATCACCGCATAGGCCAGGCCGCCCGGAATGGCGCCGAACAGCTGGCCGGTCCCCTCGAGCAGGTCCTCGGCCAGTCCGCAGCGCTCCAGGATCGTGCCCATGAAGGTGAAGAACGGGATCGCCAGCAGCAGGTCGTTGGACAGGATGCCGAACACCCGCAGCGGCAGGTTGCTCATGAACACCGGTTCGAAGAAGCCGAGCTCGATGCTGATGAAGCCGAAGAACAGGCCCAGTGCCGCCAGCGAGAACGCCACCGGGTAGCCGATCAGCATGAACACCACCAGGCCGCCGAACATCAGCGGCGCCATCCAGTCCAAGGGGATCATTGCAGCGGCCTTTCGTAGTGCACGTCCATGTTGTGCACGCCCATCAGGTAGCCGACGCGCTTGATGATCTCGGACAGGCCCTGCAGCGCCACCAGCGTGAAGCCCACAGGCAGCAGCAGCTTCATCGGCCAGCGCAGCAGGCCGCCGGCATTGGTGGACATCTCGCCGATGCGCCAGGCATCGAGGAACATGGGGATCGAGGTCCAGGCCAGCACCGTCATCGCCGGCAGCAGGAACAGCACGCCGAAGATGACGTCCACCAGCACCTTGCCCCTGGTCCCGAGCTGGCCGTAGACCAGGTCCACGCGGACATGCTCGTTCTTCTGCAGCGTGTAGGAGGCGCCCAGCAGCACCATGCCGGCGAACATGTACCACTGGATCTCCAGCCAGGCGTTGGAGCTGGAGGAGAAGGTGTAGCGGATGAAGGCATTGCCCGCGCTGACCATGCACGCGGCCAGCACCAGCCAGTTGGCGACGACGCCGAACTTCGCGTTCATCCAGTCGATGCCCTTGGCGAAGGCGAGCAGTGATTTCATGTGGCGGATTCCAAGCTGTGGGGCCGTCGCGATTGTAACCGCCCCCCGGTCCGGCAGCGGCCTTGCGGGCGCAGCGCCGGCGATGGCGTTCTGACGGCAGGCTGAATGGGCCGCTGTGGTACCTTTGGGAACCCTTCTGGTGCACGGTTTGTCCGCCGCGCACAACTATCGTGAGCCCGTTTCCCGCCCCGCCGCGCCGCCATGTCCAACCGCGCCGCCACGCCTGATTCCGAAGCCATGGCCGCCGTCGCGCCCGCCGCCGGCCCGACCGCTGCCGCGGGCCGCGCGTCCTGGCTGGGCCGCCCGCTCGAGCGCGTCGAGGACGCGGCCCTGCTCACCGGGCGCGGCCGCTTTGCGGACGACATCGGCGAGCGTCCCGGCACCCTTCACGCGGCCATCCTGCGCTCGCCGCATGCGCATGCGCGCATCCTGTCCGTGGACGCCTGCGCCGCGCTGGCGATGAAGGGCGTGCGCGCGGTGCTCACGGGCGTCGACCTGCGCGCCTGGTCCGCGCCCTTCGTGGTCGGCGTGAAGCAGCCGATGGAGCACTGGTGCCTGGCGGTGGACAAGGTCCGCTACGCCGGCGAGCCGGTCGCCGTGGTGGTGGCCGAGGACCGCTACCTCGCCGAGGACGCGCTGGACGCGGTGCGCGTCGAGTACCAGCCGCTGCCGGCGGTGGCCGAACCGTCGCGCGCGGCGGCTGCCGGTGCGCCGGTGCTGCATGAGGCGGTCGGCTCCAACGTGGTCTCGGACCGGGCTTTCACCTATGGCGATGCGCAGGCGCAGTTCGATGCTCCTGACACGCGGCGCATCCAGGTGGACGTGCGCTTTCCGCGCAACTCGTGCACGCCGATCGAGGGTTACGTGGTGCTGGCCGAGCACCTGCCCGGGGACGAGGGCTATGAGGTGCTGTCGAATTTCATGGGGCCGTTCTCGATCGCCGCGGTGATGGCGCTGGCGCTCAAGGTGCCGGCCTCGCGCCTGCGCCTGCGCAGCCCGCGCGATTCCGGCGGCAGCTTCGGCATCAAGCAGGGCGTGTTCCCTTACACGGTGGCGATGTGCCTGGCCTCGCGCAAGGCCGGCGCCCCGGTGAAGTGGGTGCAGGACCGGCTGGAACACCTGCAGGATTCATCCACCTCCACCGCGCGCGTCACCACGCTCGCCGCCGCCGTCGGCCCGGACGGGCGCATACGCGCGCTGGACTGGGACCAACTGGACGATTGCGGCGGTTACCTGCGCGCGCCCGAACCGGCGACCTTCTACCGCATGCACGGCGCGCTGTCCGGCGCCTACGACATCCGCCACCTGCGGGTGCGCAACCGCGTGGTGTTGACCAACCGCATGCCGGCCGGCCTGAACCGCGGCTTCGGCGGGCCGCAGGTCTACCTTGCGCTCGAGCGCCTCATGCAGAAGGTCGCGGTCGAACTCGGGCTGGACCCGCTGGCCGTGTACCGGCGCAACTTCGTGCCGTCCGGCGCCTTCCCGTACCGCGCGGCGGCGGGCGCGCTGTACGACTCGGGCGACTACCCGGCGGGCATGGAACTGGCGCTGCGCGAGGGCGGCCATGCCGAACTGCTGGCGCGCCGCGATGCCGCTCGCCGCGAGGGGCGGCTCTTCGGCATCGGCTACGCCGCCATCGTCGAGCCCTCGATTTCCAACATGGGCTACATCACCACGGTGATGACCCCGGAAGCGCGCGCCAAGGCCGGCCCCAAGAACGGCGGCACGGCGTGCGCCACGGTCGCGATCGACGCGCTCGGCGCGGTGAGCTGCACTGTCGCCTCGGTGCCGCAGGGGCAGGGCCACATCACAGTCTGCGCGCAGGTGCTGGCCGATGTGTTCGGTCTCACGCCGCGCGACATCATGGTGAACGTGGAGCTCGATACCGCGCGCGACGCCTGGACGGTGGCCTCGGGCAACTACTCCAGCCGCTTTGCCGGCGCGGTGGCCGGCACCGTGCACCTCGCGGGCATGCGCCTGCGCGACAAGCTGGCGCGCATCGCCGCGCCGCAACTGGGCTGCGCGCCCGGGGACGTGGTGTTCGCCGGCGGCAAACTCGCCAGCGCGAAGGCACCCGACAAGGCGCTGGGCTTCGCGCGGCTCGCTGGTGGCGCGCACTGGGCGCCCGCGCTGCTGCCGGCCGGGGAGGAGCCCGGGCTGCGCGAGACGGTGTTCTGGACACCCGAGTGCCTCACCGCGCCGGACGCCGAAGACCACGTGAACACCTCGGCCGCCTACGGCTTCGCCTTCGACATCTGCGCGCTGGAGATCGAGCGCGACACAGGCCGGGTACGCATCGACCGCTATGTCACTGCGCATGACGCGGGCACCCTGCTGAATCCGGCGCTCGTCGACGGCCAGATCCGCGGCGCCTTCGCGCAGGGGCTGGGCGTGGCCTTGATGGAGGAGTTCGCCTGGGGCGAGGACGGCTCCTTCCTGTCCGGCACCTTCGCCGACTACCTGGTGCCCACCACCATGGAAGTGCCCGAGCCGGTGATCCTGCACATGGAGTCGCCGTCGCCGTTCACGCCGCTGGGCGCCAAGGGCCTGGGCGAGGGCAACAACATGAGCACGCCGGTGTGCATTGCCAACGCGATCTCCGACGCGCTGGCCGCGGAACTCGGCGCGCGCTTCGACGCGGATGCGATCACCCTCCCGATGACGCCCTCGCGCATCCTCGCGTTGCTGGAACCCCAGGAGCGGCCGCCGGCCGTGCCGGTCGCGAAGCACGATGCGCCGGCCTCCGGCCACGGCCTGAGCATGCGCGGCACGGTGCGCCTGCCGGCCACGCCGGAACAGGTGTTCGCGGTGCTGATGGATCCGACGCGCCTGGCGCGCGTGGTGCCGGGCTGCAAGCGGATGGAAGCCACCGGGCCGGGTCGCTATGCCGCCGACGTGGTGCTGGGCGTGGGCCTGGTCAAGGCGCGCTTCCAGGGCACGGTGCTGCTGGCCGAGGTGGACGCGCCGCGGTCGCTGCGCCTGTCCGGTGGCGGCAGCGGCGCGCTCGGCAGCACCGAGGGCAGCGGGACGCTCAGGCTGGATCCGGCCGGCGACGGCTGCCTGCTGCACTATGAATACGGCGTGTCGGCCAACGGCAAGATCGCCGCGGTAGGCGCGCGCCTGCTGGAAGGCGCGACCGTGATCGTGCTGGAAGAGTTGTTCGTGCGCCTGGGCAACGAGGCCGCGGGCCAAGCCGGGGGTGACGATCGGGCGGGCGGGATCAGGGGAATGCTGCGCGGCATCTTCGGGGGCAAGCCGTGACGCGCGGGGGCAGGCCATGAAACCGGCCGCCTTCGACTACGTGCGCGCCGACACCGCGGCCGAGGCCGTGGCCCTGCTCGCCGAGCACGGCGAGCAGGCGCGGGTGCTGGCTGGTGGCCAGTCGCTGATGGCGGTGCTGAACATGCGCCTGGCCCAGCCCGCGGTGCTGGTGGACATCAGCCGCGCACCGGACCTCGGCTACCTCCGGGTGGACGGCAATGAACTCGTGGTGGGCGCGGCCTGCACCCAGGCGCAGGTCGAGGCGCGCAGCGGACTCGCCGCGCAGGTGCCGCTGCTCGCGCAACTGTTCCCGCACCTGGGCCATTTCCAGACCCGCAACCGCGGCACGGTCTGCGGCTCGATCGCGCACGCCGACCCGAGCGCGGAATTGCCGCTGGCCCTGCTGGCGCTGGGCGGCAGCGTGCTGCTGCGCTCGGCGCGCGGCGAGCGGCGCGTCGGCGCGGACGCATTCTTCACCGGGATGCTGGCTACCGCGCGCGCGCCGGACGAACTGCTGGTCGAGGCGCGGTTCCCGCTCGCCGCGCCGGGGGATGCGCAGGCCTTCCAGGAGGTGGCGATGCGCCACGGGGATTACGCCATCGTGGCGCTGGCGGCGGTGCGCGACGCGCGCGGCCTGCGGCTGGCCGTGGGCGGGGTCGCGGACCGGCCGCGGGTGCTGGCGCTGGACGGTGTCACAGGCGACAAGGCCGTCGTGGATGCATTGAACGAATTCGCCTGGTCGCTGAACGCGCGCGACGACGTGCATGCCAGCGCCGCCTACCGGCGCTCGCTGGTGCGCTCGCTGGGCGCGAAGCTGGTCGAGCGGGTGACCCAGGGCGGGGAGGGAGCGGCATGAAGCGCTACGCATCCGGTGAGCGGCACCTGATCCGGCTCACGCTCAATGGCCGGCCGCGCGAAGGCTGGTGCGAGCCGCGCATGCTGCTCACCGACTTCCTGCGCGGCGAACTCGGCGCCACCGGCACGCATGTGGGCTGCGAGCATGGCGTGTGCGGCGCCTGCACGGTGCAGATCGACGGCGTCGCGCAGCGCGCCTGCCTGACGCTGGCGGTGCAGGCGGACGGGCGCGAGCTGCGCACGGTCGAGGGCCTGGCCGATGAACAAGGGACACTGGGCGCGCTGCAGGAAGCCTTCCGCCGCCACCATGCGCTGCAATGCGGTTACTGCACCGCTGGCATCCTGATGTCGTCCGCCGACTACCTGGCGCGCAACCCACGGCCGACCGAGGGCGAAGTACGCGAGATGTTGTCCGGCCACCTGTGCCGCTGCACCGGCTACACCAACATTGTGCGTGCGGTGCTCGATGCAGCGCAGGTGCTGGACCAGGGCGCGACCGCCCAGGGCGGGGGTATTCCGCATGCTTGACCTCGGCCGCACCTTCCTGCAAAGCGTGGAGCGCAGCCCGCGCGCCACCGCCATCGTCGACGGCGCGGTGCGCATGGACTACGCCGCCTGGTTTGAGCGCATCGCGGCGGTCGCGGGCGGCCTGCATTCGCTCGGCCTGTCGCGCGGCGACCACCTGCTGGTGGTGCTGCAGAACCGCTGGGAGATGGCGACGCTGCACTGGGCCTGCCAGTTCCTGGGCGTGATCGTCACGCCGCTGAACTGGCGCGCCAAGCCGGAGGAAGTGGATTACTGCGCGCTGGATGCGGAGGCGAAGGCGGTCGCGTACGAAGCGGCGAGCGCGGCGGCGGTGATGGCCTCGCGGGCCTGTGCCGGCCTGCCGCGCATCGGCATCGGCGCTGGCGTGGAGGGCGCCTCGCTCTCCTTCGAGGCCCTGCTGGCGGGTACGCCGCCGGAACCGTTGCTCAACGCCGGGCCCGAGGACATCTCGCTGATGCTCTACACCTCGGGCACCACGGGCAAGCCCAAGGGTGTGCCGCGACGCCACCGCGCCGAGCGCGCCGCGGCGCTGGCCCACGTGGCGCAGAACCTGTACCGCATCGGCGAATGCACCCTGGGCGTGATGCCGCTGTACCACACCATGGGCGTGCGTTCGTTGCTGGCGATGGCGCTGGTCGACGGTTGCCTGGTGTGCCAGCCGCGCTTCGACGCGGGCGGTGCGCTGGACCTGATCGCAGCGCACGGCGTGACCCACCTGTACCTGGTGCCCACGCTGTACCACGACCTGCTGGCGCATCCGTCGTTCACGCAGGAACGGGTGAAGACCGTGACCAAGCTCGGCTTCGCCGGTGCGCCCATGCACGACGCGTTGCTGGCGCGGCTCACCGGCGCGTTCTCGCCCGAGCTGTTCGTGAACCACTACGGGTCGTCGGAGATCTACACCTTCAGCATCGCGCAGGACGCGCGGCGCAAGCCCGGCTGCGCCGGCCGCGCCGGTATCAATGCGCGCATCCGGGTGGTGAAGCTGGACCCGCCGGATCGCAAATCGGGTCCCGACGACCTGGCTGCGCCCATGGAAGAAGGCCAGGTGATCGCGGAACTGGCCGGCGACGAGGCCTTCGAGGGCTACTGGAACCGGCCCGACGCGGACGCGCGCGCGCTGCGCGAGGGCTGGTACTTCACCGGCGACACCGGCTACATGGACGCGGACGGCGAACTGTTCGTCACCGGCCGCGTGGACGACATGATCATTTCCGGCGGGGAGAACATCTCGCCGGTGGACATCGAGTCGGTGCTGTCGCTGCATGCGGCGGTGGACGAGGTCGCGGTTGCCGGCCTGCCCGACGAGCGCTGGGGCCAGAAGGTGGTGGCCTTCGTGAAGCCGCGCGCCGGCCATTCGCCGGATGCGGCGCTGCTGGACGCGCACTGCCGCGGCTCGGACCTGATGAGCTTCAAGCGCCCGCGCGAGTACGTGTTCGTGCGCGCCATCCCCAAGTCGCCGGTGGGCAAGATCCTGCGCCGGCTGCTGGTGGCGGGCGAGTACGAGAAACTATGACCCCTGCCGCCTGACCGAGGCCGGGACGCAACCCCTGGAGAACGTATGAGCAACGCCCCCCTGCCCGCCACCGACGGCTTCCGCATCGACGTGGACGCCGCGCGCGAGCGCGCCGACATCATCCTCGCCCGCCCGCCGCTGAACGTGGTGCTGATGCCGCAGCGCGAGCAGCTGCGCGTCGCCTTCGAGGCGCTGGACGCGGACGACGCGGTGCGCATCATCGTGCTGCGCACCGAGGGCGAACACTTCTCGAGCGGCGGCGACATCAAGGGCTTCATGGCGGCCAGCCCCGAGCACGTGTCGAAGCTCGCGTGGAACATCGCCGCGCCGGCGCGCTGCAGCAAGCCGGTCATCGCTGCGGTGCGCGGCTACTGCTTCGGCGTGGGCTTCGAGCTGTCGCTCGCCTGCGACTTCCGCATCGCTTCCGAGACCGCGCAGTTCGCGCTGCCGGAACAGAAGCTCGGGCAGATTCCCGGCTCGGGCGGCTCGGCGCGGCTGCAGAAGATGGTCGGCATCGCTCGCACCAAGGACATCGTGATGCGCTCGCGCCGCATCCCGGCGAAGCAGGCGCTGGACTGGGGCATCGTGCTCGACTGCGTGCCGGACGCGCAGCTCGAATCCGCGACCGACGCGCTGGTGGAGGAATTACGCGCGTTCTCGCCGCTGGCGCAGCGCACCGCCAAGGCGTTGCTGAACCAGACCGAGGACGCGATGCTCACCACCGCGATCGAACTGGAAGGCCACAGCTACAGCCGGCTGCGCATGTCCGAGGACTTCAAGGAAGGCGTCGAGGCCTTCCACGGCAAGCGCAAGCCGCAGTTCAAGGGGCGCTGAGCGGCATGCCGGTTGGGCCCGCGGTGGCCAGAAATTGGCTGGAAATAGGTTAAGTGGCTGATTATATTAAAGAAATGACATTCCTATGAGCGCACCCTATCCCACCTTCCGCAGCTGGATGCGACGCCTCGCCGACAGCAACCGGCTGTCCGTCGCGCGCGAGGGCGTGGCGCTGGAGTTCGGCGTTGCGGCGCTGGCCAAGCGCATGGACGGCGAGAAGGCCGTGCTGTTCCCCAACCCGGACGGCCACCCGGTGCCGGTGGTGTCCGGCCTGGTGTCGGTGCGCGAGTGGATCGCCGAGGCCATGGGCGTGCCGCTCGCCGACATGCACGCGCACTTCCGCAAGGCCGCCGAGGCGCCCATTCCGTGGCGGGAGGTGCCCCGCGCCGAGGCGCCGGCGCAGCAGGTGGTGATACGCGAGCGCATCGACCTGCGCCGCATCCTGCCCATCCCGCGCCACAACGAGCACGACAGCGCGCCCTACATCACCGCCGGGCTGGTGATCGCGCGCAACCCGAAGACCGGCATCCAGAACGTCTCGATCAACCGCATCCAGGTCAATGCCGCGGACCGCGCCGCGCTGCTGATCCTGCCGCGCCACCTCGCGGCCTATTTCGCCGACGCCGAGGCGATGGGCCAGCCGCTGCCGATCGCCATCGTGATCGGCGTGGACCCGCTGACGCTGCTCGCGTCGCAGGCGATCACGCCCATCGACCACGACGAGCTGGAGGTCGCCGGCGCGCTGCACGGCGAGCCGCTGCCGGTGGTGAAGTGCGTCACCAGCGAGGTGCGGGTGCCGGCGCATGCCGAGATCGTGATCGAGGCGCACCTGCTGCCGGGGGTGCGCGAGGAAGAGGGGCCGTTCGGCGAGTTCCCGCGTTACTACAGCCCCAAGGAGGACCGCGAGGTGTTCCAGGTCGACTGCGTGACCCACAGGCGGGACCCGGTCTACCACACCATCGTGCCGGCGGCGCTGGAGCACCTGCTGCTGGGGGCGATCCCGCGCGAGGCCACGCTGCTCGCGCACCTGAAGCGCAGCTTCCCCAACGTGACGGCGGTGCACCTGGCCATTGGCGGCACCTGTCGCTACCACCTGTACGTGCAAATGAGGAAGACCCGCGAGGGCGAGCCCAAGAACGTGATCATGGGCGCCTTCGCCGGCCACTACGACGTCAAGCACGTGGTGGTGGTGGACGAGGACGTGGACGTGAACGATCCCGGCCAGGTCGAGTGGGCGGTGGCCACGCGCTTCCAGGCCGACCGCGACCTGGTGGTGGTGCCGGGCGCGCTGGGGTCGGTGCTCGATCCCTCCACCGACGCCGGCATCAGCGCCAAGATGGGCCTGGACGCCACCCGGCCGCTGAAGTACGAGGGATACAGCTTCACCCGCATCCACATCCCGGGCGAGGACACGGTGGACCCGGCGAAGGAACTGTCGGCGCCCGACCCCGCGGAAATGGGGCGGATGTTCCGCGACTGAGTGCGAGGTGCCGGGCGGTACGCCCGGGCCTTCCCGCCCTGGCCGCCCGCCCGTCGCGAACCGCAATGCAGCATGGCCCCGCGCCGTGGACTTGTCCCCGGTGCGGGAATAAACTGCGTCCGACCGTCCGGCCCAGGACGGCAGGCAGATCCCCAGCACACCAAGGAGGAGTTCCATGGTTTCACTTACCGTCAACGGCAAGGCGGCCGATGTCGACATGCCCGATGACACGCCGCTGTTGTGGGCGCTGCGCGACCACCTCGGCCTCACCGGCACCAAGTTCGGCTGCGGCGCGTCCCAGTGCGGCGCCTGCACCGTGCACGTCAACGGCCAGCCCCGGCGCTCCTGCGTCACGCCCATCTCGGCGGTGAAGGGCCAGAAGGTCACCACCATCGAGGGCCTGTCCAAGGATGGCAAGCATCCGCTGCAGAAGGCCTGGATCGAGGAGCAGGTGCCGCAGTGCGGCTACTGCCAGTCCGGCCAGCTGATGACCGCGGCCGCGCTGCTGGCGAAGAACAAGTCGCCCTCGCGCGCGCAGATCGTGCAGGCCATGAGCGGCAACATCTGCCGCTGCGGCACCTACAACAAGATCATCGCCGCGGTGCAACGCGCGGCGAAGACGGCCTGAGGAGCGCGACCATGAGCAAGCAAGCCATCGCGCAGTCCACCCCGTCCACCGACTGGACCCTGGGCGAAGGCCTGGCCTACCGCCCGGTCACCCGCCGTTCCTTCCTGCTGGCCGCCTCCGGCGTCACGCTGGGCATCGCCTTCGGCACGCCGTTCTCGGTGCGCAAGGCCTCGGCGCAGGGCGCCGGCTTCACGCCCAACGGCTGGGTGAACGTCCTGGCCGACGGCACCGTCGCGATCTACGCGCCGGCGTCCGAGATGGGCCAGGGCGTGATGACCTCGCTGCCGCTGCTGATCGCGGAGGAGATGGACCTCGACTGGTCCAAGGTCCGCGTCGTGCAGGCGCCGACCAACCCGCGCCTGTTCGGCAACCCGCGCTTCGGCGGGGGCATGACCACCGGTGCCTCGCGCACCACGCAGGGCTATTACCACATCATGCGCATCGCCGGCCTGCAGGCCCGCTACGTGATGATGTCGGCGGCCGCGCGCAAGTGGGGCGTGCCCATGTGGGAGGTGTCCACCGAGCCGCACGTGGTGGTGCACCAGCCCTCGGGCCGCAAGATGGGCTACGGCGAAATCGCCTCCTTCGCCCAGGCGCCGCAGGCCCTGCCGGAACTCACCGAGAAGCACCTCAAGCCGCTCAACCAGTTCCGCCTGATCGGCAAGGACGTGCCGCGCGTGGACGTGCCGTCCAAGACCAACGGCACGGCGGAGTACGGCATCGACGTGCGCATGGCCAACATCCTCTATGGCGCGGTGCTGCGCGCGCCGGTGCAGGGCGAGAAGGCCGACACCATCGATGACGCCGCCGCCAAGGCGGTGCCGGGCGTGGTCGCCATCGTGCCCATGCCCTGGGGCGTGGGCGTGGTGGCCGAGGACTATGCCGCGGCCAAGAAGGCCAAGGCCGCGCTGAAGGTCAGCTGGACCAAGGTGGCCAGGGCGCGGGCCTACGACTCGGACAAGGCGCGCGAGGAGTTCCTGGCGCGCGCCCGTAACCTGTCCGACGCGGGCGTGGAGTTCGAGAAGGTGGGCGATCCCGCGGGCGCGCTCGGCAAGGCGGCGAAGACGCTGACCGCCGAGTACACCAGCGAGCACGTCGCGCACGCCTGCATGGAGCCGATGAACGCCACCGCGCTGGTCGAGGGCGACAAGATCACCATGTGGGCGCCTAGCCAGTCGCCGTTCTTCATCTACGGCGGCCTGACGCGCGCGCTGGGCTACAAGCCCGAGAACATCACCGCCCACATCACGCTGCTGGGCGGCGGCTTCGGGCGCAAGATCGAGACCGACTTCATCCTGGATGCGGCCATCCTCGCCAAGGCGGTGGCCGGCAAGCCGGTGAAGGTGGTGTGGAGCCGCGAGGACGACATCCAGCACGACAAGTACCGTCCGCTGGTCGCGCAGCACATGACCGCGGCGCTGGACGCCCAGGGCAACATGCTGGCGCTGCGCCACCGCCTGGTCGCGGAGTCGATCTACGCGCGCGCCGCGCCGCCGCTGTTCCAGGCCGCCGGCGGCAAGGACGCGCCGGTGAACGAGGGCGCCGAGCACCTCAAGTACGGCATCCCCAACCGGCTGGTGAACTACATGCGCGAGCAGCGCGGCGTGGATGTGGGCTTCTGGCGCGCCGTCGGCCCGGGCTACACCAAGTTCGCCATCGAGACTTTCGTGGACGAGTGCGCCGCCGCCGCGGGCAAGGACCCGGCCGAGTACCGGCTGGCGATGTTCTCGCAGCAGCCGCGCGCCGCGGCGGTGATGCGCGAGGCGATGGCCATGTCCGGGTGGGGCAAGCGCAAGCTCGCCGCCGGCCGGGCGCTGGGCGTGGCGTATTCCGATGCATGGAATTCGCACATCGCGCAGGTGGCCGAGGTGTCCATCAACCGCAAGACCGGGCGCATCCGCGTGCACGAGGTCTGGTCGGCGGTGGACACCGGCCACGCGGTGCAGCCGAAGAACATCGAGACGCAGATCGAGTCGGGGGTGATGTACGGCCTGTCCGCGGCGCTGGGCGAGCGCATCACGTTCAAGGGCGGCGAGGTGCAGCAGTCGAACTTCCACGACTACCCGATCCTGCGCATGAACGAGGCCCCGGTGGTGCACACCAAGGTGATCGTCACCGACAACTACCCCGGCGGCATCGGGGAAGTGGGCCTGCCGACCATCGCCCCGGCGATGGCCAACGCGGTGGCCAAGCTGACCGGCAAGCGCCTGCGCGCGCTGCCGTTCGACGCGAAGGCCCTGGTCGCCTGATCCGGGACCGCCGCACGGCCTGCAAAAGCCCCGGCCCGCCGGGGCTTTTGCTTTTCCGGGGCCGGGCGGCGGGTCCCCGGCCGCGTCCTGGGGGCGTTGCACCCCGCTGCTGCGCCACGGAATAATCTTGCTACCATTGCCGTTGGCAATGGATGCCTGCCGGTAGCCGCTGCCGGTTCCGTGTTTCCGGCGGTTCCATCCGGATTTTTCATCCCGACTCTTCAACCCCTCACCGAGGTCCACCATGCAATCGCACGCCCTGTCGCGCCCGCTGCTCGCAGCCGCCGCCGCGCTGATGTTCGCAGGCAGCTTCCTGTTCGCCGGCCAGGCCGCGGCCCAGGCCGCCAAGAACGCCGAGTACACCCCGCAGGTCGGCCAGCCCGGCAAGGACGTGGTGTGGGTGCCCACGCCCGAGGAACTGGTGCAGCGCATGCTCGCCATGGCGCAGCTGACTTCCAGCGACATCCACTGGGACCTGGGCTCGGGCGACGGCCGCATCGCGATCGCCGCGTCCAAGCGCGCCGCCAAGGCCACCGGTGTCGAGTTCAACCCCGACATGGTGACGCTGTCCCGGCGCAACAACCAGCGCGACGGCGGCAAGGCCGAGTTCATCAACGGCGACATCTTCGTGACCGACTTCTCCTCGGCCACCGTGGTGACGCTCTACCTGCTGCCGCAGCTGAACCTGCGCCTGCGCCCGATCCTGCTGGACATGAAGCCGGGCGTGCGCGTGGTCTCGCACCAGTTCACCATGGATGACTGGGAACCCGACGAGACCACCGAAGTCGACTGGCGCCGCGCGATGCTGTGGATCGTCCCGGCCAAGGTCGGCGGCAGCTGGAAGGTCGATGCCGGCGCCGGCGCGAGCTACAACATCACGCTGACCCAGAAGTACCAGAAGATCGAGGGCACGGCGCAGCTGGGCAACCTGAAGGCCGGCCTGCGCGAGACGCGCCTGCGCGGGGACCAGATCTGGTTCACGCTGGTCGACGTCCAGGGCGTCAAGCGCGAGTTCGCCGGCAAGGTCACGGGCGGGCGCATCGAAGGCACGGCGCGCCTCGACAACGGCTCGGAAGTCCGCTTCACCGCGACCAAGGGCTGAGGCCCTTCCGCGCGGGGACCACGACCATGTTCAAGGGCATCCTGCTGGAGAAGGACGGCGAGGCGTTTTCCGCGCGCGTTGCCGACATCGAGGAGTCGCGCCTGCCGGAAGGCACGGTCGGCATCCGCCTCGAATACTCGACGCTGAACTACAAGGACGGCCTGGCGATCACCAACCGCTCGCCGGTGGTGCGCAGCTGGCCGATGGTCGCCGGCATCGACGGCGCGGGCGTGGTCGAGGCCAGCACGCACCCGGACATCCGTCCGGGTGAGCGCGTCGTGGTCAACGGCTGGGGCCTGGGCGAGACGCGCTGGGGGTGCCTGGCGCAGCGCGCGCGCCTGCCCGGCGAGTGGCTGGTCAGGCTGCCCGATTCGCTCTCGACGCTGCAGGCGATGGCAATCGGCACCGCCGGCTACACCGCGATGCTCTGCGCCATGGCGCTGGAGCGCCACGGCGTGGACAAGAGCAAGGGCGAGGTGCTGGTCACCGGCGCCTCGGGCGGCGTGGGCAGCATGGCCGTCGCCATCCTGTCGGGCTGGGGCTACACCGTGGTGGCCTCCACCGGCAAGGCGGGCGAGGCCGCCTGGCTGCGCGAGCTGGGCGCGGCGGAGGTCATCGACCGCGCCGTGCTGTCGGCGCCCGGCAAGCCGCTGGCCAGGGAGCGCTGGGCCGGCGTGGTGGATTCGGTCGGCAGCCACACGCTGGCGAACGCCTGCGCGGCGACGCGCTACGGCGGCGTGGTCGCGGCCTGCGGCCTCGCGCAGGGCATGGACTTCCCGGCCAGCGTCGCGCCCTTCATCCTGCGCGGCGTGACGCTGGCCGGCATCGACTCGGTGATGGCGCCCATGCCGCTGCGCCTGCAGGCCTGGGACAAGCTTGCTCGCGGCCTTGATCGCGCCAAGCTGGCGCGCATCAGCGAGGTGATACCGATGGCCGAGGCGATTCCCGCCGCCGCCCGCCTGATGTCGGGCAGCGTCCGCGGCCGGCTGGTCGTGGACGTCAACGCCTGAGCGGGTCCCGGCCGTGCCGGGCATGGTGACGGCGCAACGCCTCGGATCGTGCTGGCGCTGGACCCTCGCCGCGGTCGCGGCGGCGGTGCTGCTGGCGGGCTGCGCCGCGCTCGACACCAAGGAGCGCGAACTCATCTTCCGTCCCGACCGCAGCGAGGCGCGCACGCCGGCCGACTACGGGCTTGCGTTCGAGGAGGTGTGGCTGGCCGTGCCGGCCGCGGCCGGCGGGGACGCGCGCGAGAAGGTCCACGGCTGGTGGATGCCCGCCGCCAGGGGGCTCGCCGAGTCCGCCGCGCCGGCGGTGCTCTACCTGCACGGCAGCCGCTGGAACATCGGCAACCAGTTGTTCCGCATCGCGCGCTGGCATGCGATGGGTTACTCGGTGCTGGCGATCGACTACCGCGGCTTCGGCCGCAGCGACGGCGACCTGCCCTCGGAGCGGCAGGCCTATGCCGACGCGCAGGCCGGCTGGCAGTGGCTGGTGGCGAGGCAGCCGGATGCGCGCAAGCGCTTCATCTTCGGCCATTCGCTGGGTGGGGCGATCGCGATCGACCTGGCCGCGCGCCAGCCCGAGGCCGCGGGCCTGGTGGTCGAATCCACCTTCACCTCCATCCCGGACATGGTCCAGCACCTGCCGTACGGCTGGCTGCCGTTGCAGCCGCTGGTGACGCAGCGCTTCGATTCCGCGTCCAAGATCGCGTCGATCCCCCTTCCGGTGCTGTTCATCCATGGTGGCGCGGACCGCTACGTGCCGCCGTCCATGAGCGAGCGCCTGCATGCGCTCGCGCCCGAACCCAAGCGGCTGGTGATCGTCCCGGACGCCGGGCACAGCAACACGGCGTGGCGGCACTTCGACCAGTACCGCGCCGCGATCGAGGCCTTCGCTTCCTCGGTGGTGCCCGGCGCAGCCGCGCCCGCACCCGTGGCGGCGCCGCGCGTGCGCGGTGCCAGGGTGGCTGACGCGCGCTGAGGCCATGCGGTGCCCGGGCGCACCGGCACGGCAACGGGGCCGGCAGCATGCCAGCCTGTAACATCCCTGCTGCATGAGTGCCTCCCTGCCCTGGATCGACGCCGCGCGCGTGCATGCCGCGCTGGACTGGCCCGTGCTGGTCGGGGCGCTGCGCGAGGCCTTCGTCGCCGGCGCGCAGGTGCCGCTGCGCCACGTGCATGCCATCCGCCCCGGGGAACACGCGCGCCTGCTGCTGATGCCGGCCTGGCGCGAGGCCAGCGACACGCAACAGGCGGCCCTGGGCGTGAAGCTGGTCACGGTGTACCCGGCCAACCGCGCGCGCGGTGCGGCGACGGTCGGGTCGCTCTACATCCTGCTCGACGGCGTGACCGGCCATCCGCGCGCCCTGGTGGACGGCGAGGCGATCACGCTCAGGCGCACCGGCGCGGCCTCGGCGCTGGCCTCGCAATACCTGTCGCGCGAGGACAGCCGCGTGCTCGCGGTCGTCGGCCCCGGGCGGCTCGCGCCCTACATGGTGCGCGCGCACCGCAGCGTGCGGCCCATCGACCGGGTCGTGGTCTGGGGCCGCGACCCGCTGCGCGCCGGCGCGCTCGCCGAGGCCTTGCGCGCCGAGGGGATGGACGCTTCCGCCGAGCCTGACATCGCGCGCGCCGTGGGGCAGGCGGACATCGTGACCTGCGCCACCACCTCGCGCGAGCCGCTGGTGCGCGCCGCGCACGTGCGCCCGGGCACCCATGTGGACCTGGTCGGCGGCTATGCGCCGGACATGCGCGAGGCCGACGACACCCTGGTGGCCCAGGCCGCCGTCTACGTGGACACGCGCAGCGGCGCGCTCGCCGAAGCCGGCGACCTGGTGCAGCCGATGCGCGTGGGCATGTTCTCGCGCGAGCAGGTCAAGGCCGACCTGCACCAGCTGTGCCGCGGCGAGCGGCGCGGGCGCTCGTCGCGCGATGCGGTCACCGTGTTCAAGTCGGTGGGCAGCGCGCTGGAGGATCTCTGCGCGGCCCAGGTCGCCTGGGCCGCGGCGTCACAGGATACGGCCCAGGTCGCCTGGGCCGCGGCGTCAAAGGATACGGCCCAGGTGGCCTGGGCCGCGGCGTCATCGGATGTACGAGAAGGCCATCGCTGATGGA
>CAIVVS010000294.1 GCA_903909415.1 uncultured Pseudomonadota bacterium
CGCAGCTCGCGCTCGACCATGCGCTCGGTGGCGGGGTCGGGCTCCTTGCCCGGCGCATGGCTCCCGGGTGCCGGGCTGCCGGGAACCGGGTCCGCCGGGTTCGCCAGGTCCATCGGGTCCGTCGGGTCGAGTGCCGCGTCCATGGCGCTCATGCCAGTTTCACCAGTTGCTTGCCGAAGTTCTCGCCGCGCAGCAGGCCGATGAAGGCGCGCGGCGCGGCGCCCAGGCCCTGCGCCACCGTCTCGCGGTAGCGCAGCCGGCCTTCCTTGAGCCAGCCCGCCAGTTCCGAGATGGCGCGCGGCCACAGGTCCATCTTGTCGGTGACGATGAATCCCTGCAGCCGTATCCTGTTGACGAGCAGCGAGCGCAGGTTGGGCATGGCGGGCGCGGTGCGGCTGCCCGCGCCGTTGTCGTAGGTGGAGATCATCCCGCACAGCGCGACGCGCGAGAACGGGTTCATGCAGCGCAGGGTGGTGTCCATCACCTCGCCGCCGACGTTCTCGAACAGCACGTCCACGCCGCGCGGCAGCGCCGCCCGGAGGTTCTCGGCGAAGTTCGGCGCCTTGTAGTCGATGCAGGCCGCAAAACCCAGTTCGTTCGCGCACCAGCCGCACTTGGCCGGGCCGCCGGCGATGCCCACCACGTGGCAGCCCTGGATGCGCGCGATCTGGCCGACCACGCTGCCCACCGCGCCCGACGCGGCGCTCACCACCACGGTCTCGCCGGCGCGCGCCTGCGCGACGTCCATCAGGCCGACCCAGGCGGTGACCCCGGGCATGCCGAGTATCCCGAGGTAGTAGGAGGAAGGCGCGATGCTGCTGTCCACGCGCGTCAGGCCCTTGCCGTCGGACACGCCGTACTCCTGCCAGCCCAGCGCGCCCGCGACCTCGTCGCCGGGACGGAAGGCCAGATGGCGCGATTCCACCACCTCGCCCACCGTGCCGCCCACCATGACCTCGCCGATCTCGACCGCGCGCGCGTAGCTGCGCGAGGACTCCATGCGGCCGCGCATGTAGGGGTCCAGCGACAGCCACTGGTTGCGCACCCGCAGCTGGCCCTCGGCCAGCGGCGCGAGGGGCGCTTCCTCGATGCGGAAGTTGTCCTCGACCACCTCGCCCTTGGGGCGGCTGGCCAGCACCACCTGCAGGTTGCGCGCCATCGCCGCTCAGTCGGCCGGAGCAGCCGGGCTCACGAGGGTGGCCGCGATGTAGCGGTCCAGGTGGTGCTCGGCATCGCCCAGCCAGAAGTCCAGCATCGCGAGGCGCTTGGCATAGTGGCTGGCCGGCAGCTCGTCGGTCACGCCCATGCCGCCGTGCATCTGGATCGCGTGCTCGGCGACGAAGCGCCCGGCGCGCCCGACGAACACCTTGACCGCGGCCATGTCGCGCGCGCGCTCGGCCGGCGCGGCATCGGCGCGCATCGCGGCCAGCATCGCCATCGAGCGGCACTGCTCCAGCTGGATGAACACGTCCACCGCCTTGTGCTGCATGGCCTGGAAGCGGCCGATCGGCTGGCCGAACTGCTGGCGCTGGCGAATGTAGTCCAGGGTCTGTTCCGACAGGGCTTCCATGGTGCCGACGGCTTCCGCCGCGAGCGCGGCGATGGCGCGGTCGCGCGATTCCTCCAGAAGCGGCAGCGCCCCGCCCTCGGGCCCGAGCAGCGCGTCGGCGCCCACGGCCACCCCGGTGAGCGAGACCTCGGCCGCTCGCAGCCCGTCGATGGTGCGGTAGTCGCGCACCAGCACGCCGGGCGCGTCGCGCGGCACCAGGAACAGCGAGATGCCCGAAGCATCGCGGTCCTGGCCCGAGGTGCGCGCCGAGACGATGAGGGTACCGGCCTGCGCACCGTGCAACACCACCGACTTGGCGCCGTCCAGCTTCCAGCCACCGCCGCCCGCCTGACCCAGCGCGGCGGCGCGGGTGACGACCTGCGCGAGTTCGTAGCGCGCGCCGGCCTCGCCGTGCGCCAGCGCCAGGCGCAGCCGGCCCTCGACCACGGCGGGCAGGATGGCGGCGCGCTGCGCGTCCGAGCCCGCGCGCTGCACCAGGCCCGCGCCCACCACCACCGTGGCGAAGTAGGGCTCGGCCAGCAGGCCGCGGCCGAAGGCCTGCATCGCGACCATGGTCTCGACCGCGCCCCCGCCGTAGCCGCCGTATTCACTGGACACCGGCAGGCCCAGCGCGCCCATCTCGGCCAGCGCCGCCCAGGCGCGCAGGCTCACGCCGGCGTCGCTGGCCAGCGTCGCCCTTCGCGCCTCGAAGCCGTAGTCCTTCTGTACGAAGCGCGCCAGCGTCTCGGCCAGCAGCTTCTGTTCTTCCTCGAGGGAAAAGTCCATGTCGTTTCCTCCGCGCGCGCGGTCCTGGCCGTGCTGGAACCCGACCTACAGGCCCAGCACCATCTGCGAAATGATGTTGCGCTGGATCTCGTTGGAGCCGCCGTAGATCGAGACCTTGCGCTGGATGAAGTAGTGCGCCGCCACCGGGTTGGCGTGCTCCGGGCCGATGCCGTCGGCGGCCTGCTCCAGGGCCATGGCCGAGGGCACGAAGGGCAGCGCCCAGGGCCCGAGCGCGTCCATCTGCAGCGCGGAGACCGCCTGCTGGATCTCGGTGCCGCGTATCTTGAGGATGGAGGCCTCGGGGCCGGGCGCCTTGCCGCGCGCCGACAGCACGCGCATCACCGTCACCTCCAGCGCCATCAGGTCGATCTCCACCTGCGCCACGCGCGCGGCGAAGCGCGCGTCCTCGATTAGCGGACGGCCGTCCTTCATCTGCTCGCGTGCCACGCGCTTGACCGACTCCAGGTCGCGGCGCGACTCACCCAGCCGCGCGATGCCGGTGCGCTCGAAGCCCAGCAGGTACTTGGCGCAGGTCCAGCCCTTGCCCTCCTCGCCGACCAGGTTGGCCACCGGCACGCGCACGTTCTCGAAGAACACCTCGTTGACCTCGTGCTCCCCGTTGATGGTGATGATGGAGCGCACGCTGATGCCGGGGGTGCGCATGTCGACCAGTAGGAAGGAGATGCCCTCCTGCTTGCGGCCCTCGCTGCTGGTGCGCGTCAGGCAGAAGATCCAGTCGGCGTGCTGCGCCAGCGTCGTCCAGGTCTTCTGGCCGTTGACCACGTAATGGTCGCCGTCGCGCTCGGCGCGGGTCTTGAGCGAGGCGAGGTCCGAGCCCGCGCCGGGCTCCGAATAGCCCTGGCACCACCAGTCCTTGTTCTCGCGGATGCGCGGCAGGAAGGTCTCCTTCTGCCACGGGCTGCCGAAGGCCATGATCACGTGCGCGACCATGTTCAGGCCGAAGGGAATCAGGCGCGGCGCGCCCGCCACCGCGGTCTCCTCGTCAAACAGGTGCATCTGCACCGGCGTCCAGCCGCAGCCGCCGTGTTCCTTGGGCCAGTGGCCGGCCAGCCAGCCGCGCGCGGCGAGGATGTCCTGCCAGCGCATGTAGTCGGCCTTGCCCAGGCGGCGGTGCTCGCGCACCTTGCGCGCCAGGTCGGCAGGGAGCTTGTCGCGCACGAAGGCGCGCACTTCGTCGCGGAACGCGACTTCGTCGGCAGTCAGTCTGAGGTCCATGCTGGGTGGTGGTCCTGTTCTCGCCGCGGGCCCCGCAGCGTCCTCCTCCACAGAGGGCAAAATCATCCTACCATGCTGACCCGACGCGAAATTCCGGCGCCCATGGCGGCGGCGGACAGATGGAGACAAGCATGAAGGCAGTGGTGTGCAAGGCCTGGGGCATGCCCGAGGCGCTGGTGGTCGAGGACCTGCCGAGCCCGGTGCCGGGTCCGGGACAGGTGCTGGTGCGCGTGCAGGCCGCCGGCGTGAACTTCCCCGACGTGCTGATCATCCAGGGCAAGTACCAGTACCGGCCCGAGCCGCCGTTCTCGCCGGGCGCGGAACTCGCCGGCACCGTTGCCGCGCTTGGCGCGGGCGTAAAGGACGCTGCGCTGGGCGCGGGCGTGTCCGGATTCGCGGTGGGCGACCCGGTGATGGCCATCCTCACTTACGGCGCCTATGCGCAGGAGGTGCTGGTGGACGCGGCCACGCTGGTGCGCGTGCCTCGCGGCATCGACCCGGCCGTGGCGGCGGGCTTCGGCCTGACCTACGCGACCTCGTACCACGCGTTGAAGGACCGCGCGCAGCTGAAGGCCGGCGAGACCCTGCTGGTGCTGGGCGCGGCCGGCGGCGTGGGACTGGCAGCGGTGGAGCTGGGCAAGCTGATGGGCGCGCGCGTGATCGCCGCCGCATCGAGCGACGACAAGCTCGCCACCTGCGCGCGCTATGGCGCGGACGAGCTGGTGAACTACGAGCGTGACGACCTGCGCGAGGCAGTCAGGAAGCTCACGGACAACCAAGGCGTGGACGTGGTGTACGACCCGGTGGGCGGGCGCTTCGCCGAGCCGGCGTTGCGCGGCATGGCCTGGGGCGGACGCTACCTGGTGGTGGGCTTCGCCGCCGGCGACATCCCCAAGGTGCCGTTCAACCTCGCGCTGCTCAAGGGCTGTTCCATCGTCGGGGTGTTCTGGGGCGACTTCGCCAAGCGCCAACCCAAGGCCAATGCGGACAACCTCGCGCAGCTGGCGGCCTGGCTGGCCGAGGGCAAGGTCAGGCCGCTGGTGTCGGCGCGCTACCCGATGGAGCGCGTGGCCGAGGCGCTGCGCGACATGATGGCGCGGCGCATCCAGGGCAAGGCGGTGATCGAGATGCCGGCCTGAGCCGGCGCGCCACGGACGTCCCGGCGCCAGGCCCGTCGGGCGTGTGAGGCCCGGGTCATGACGCTCGGGCCATGACCCTCAGGCAAGGACCTTCACGGAATGACCTTGAGCCAGGCCGAAGGACAGCTCTGCACCTCGGGCCAGTACTCGTTCCAGTCCGGACAGTAGTAGCGGAACTGCACCTGCTGGGCAGCTTGCGCCGGCTGGGCCGGCACCGGTACCGGCACGGGGATGGGCACGGCATACAGCGGCGAGGCGTACAGCGGCATGGCGTGGAGCGGCGCGCGCGCACCGCGGTGCGTGGGCACGACGCTGTGAAAGCCCGACGAACCGAAATAGATGCTGCCCGGGGTATAGCTCTGGATGGCAGGGGCGGGCACCAGCTGGCCACCGACCAGGGTGCCGCCCAGCACCGTGCCACCGATCGCCATCCCACCCACTACCGAACCGAAGCCCGGCGCGTGCAGCACCGGCGCGCCGATCACGATGCGCACCGAATTGCGCCCGCCGGCGTGGGCCGGTAGGCAGGCCAGCGCCAGCGCCGCCGCCAGCGCCCATGCCGATAGCCATGCGGGCGGCAGCCACCGCGTGCCCCGCTCCAGCCCATCGCCTGCGTGCCGCATCGGTCCCGACCTCCGTGCCATCCCCCCGCCCCTGGTCTGCACAACGGCCGGACCGGTCCGGCCGTTGACCGGCGCGCTCAGCCTTCGCGGTTCGCCTTGCAGTCCGCGTGGGTCACGTTGCCCGAATCGTCGATGGCAGCGTCATCATCCCTGGTGTTGAGCGTGGTGCGGCCGTTCGAGTAGCGCACGCCCTGGGCCGTGGTGACCTGGTCCAGCCTGAATTCGCGTTCCGGGAGGATCAGCCAGACCGACTTGCCGCCCGGCTCCACCCGCAGGAAAAAGGCCTTGCCCGCCGCGCATCGGTACTCGGTGGATCCCGGGGGCTTGCGCGAGAGCTCCCTGGCCTCGCCCACCCACCAGTCGTTCAACTTGGTGCAGCCCGACAGGCCTGCCGCCACCGTCGCCACCACCGCCACCATCGCCAACTTGCCGCGCATACGGATCTCCTGCCTGTTCGCCCTGCATTGCCAAGCCGACATTGTGCCTCCGAACCCGTCCGGCGGCGTGCTCAGTCAGGCAAGGGCTCGGCGACATAGCCGAAGCGCGCCGGCAGGTCTGCGGCGCTTGCCGACGCGAGCGGCAGCAGCATGCCGTCCAGCCGCGCCTGCACCGGGCTGCCGTCCGCGGGCAATCCGGCGACCAGGTCCTCGGCCGGCTCGCCGTCCGCGCCCTGCAGGCGCGCGAGTACCGCGCCCAAGTCGCGGTCCAGCAGCACGCCCCCGCCCAGCGCGCAGCGCAGCACCAGCGCGCCCTGTTCGTCGATGAACAGTTCCCGCACCCCGCCGGCAGGCTCCCCGGTATGCGCGAGGAAGCCCTGCGCATGGTCATCCAGCCGGAACACCCAGGGCGTCGCGTCCAGCCCGACATAGGCCTTCTGCGGCCCGTTCTGGCAGTACCAGCGGCCGCGCGCGTCCGCGGCATAGTGGCGCGACAGGAAGGCGCGCATCGCGGCATTGCCGACGCGCTCGAAGCGCGGCGCACCCGAGGCGTCGCCGCCGGCCCGCTCCATGCGCACCAGCCAGTTGCCGCGCCGGTCCAGCCGCAGCCAGCCGGCGCAGGCGGGCACGTCGGGCCACTTGAGCATGGCGCGCAGGACGTCGGGATCCATGGCGGGGCGCGGGTTCGGGGGGTGCATGGGCGCGGGGAGGGGGTAATCTAGCCGGGTCGGGGCATGCGGATGCCCGGGGAGGATCGCATGAAACGCGAAGACTTCACCATGGCGCACACGCTGCGCGTGCGCTGGGCCGAGGTGGACCGCCAGGACGTGGTGTTCAACGGCAATTACTTCACCTACTTCGACGTCGCGGTGGCCGAGTACTGGCGCGCGATCGGCGTGCCCTATCCGGACGGCTACGTGGACCGCTACGGCAGCGACGTGTTCGCGGTCAAGGCCACCGCCGAATACCATGGCTCGGCGCGCTACGACGAGCTGCTCGAGGTCTGCTGCAGGGCCGCGCGCATCGGCCGCTCGTCGCTGGTGTTCCAGCTGGGCATCTGGCGCGCGGACAAGGACGGCGCGCTCGCGCACCTGACCAGCGGCGAGCTGGTGTACGTGAACGCGGACGTGAAGAGCCACCGGTCGGCGGCCTGGCCGGAGGAGTTCAAGGCCGCCATCCTCGCCTACGAGCGCACGCCGCCGGAGCTCGCCGCGCCGTCGGCATAGCCGGACGGCCCGCGGCCCCGCGCGCCGCACGGAGCACGCCGCGCGGCCCAAGTAGAATCGCCCCTTCTCCCGCCTCACGGAAGCCTTCCATGGCCTCGTTCGACCGCGATCAGCTCTACATCAACGGCGCCTGGGTGGCGCCCGCCGGCAAGGGCAGGCTCACGGTGACCAATCCCGCCACCGGCGAGCCGCTGGGCAGCGTGCCCGAGGGCACGGTGGCCGACGCCGAGGCCGCGGTCGCCGCGGCGCGCGCCGCCTTCGACGGCTGGGCGCGCACGCCGCTGGCCGAGCGTGTCGCGCTGCTCACCCGCATCCAGGAAGGCATGAAGGCGCGCGCCGAGGAAATCGGCCGCACCATCACGCAGGAAGTCGGCATGCCGCTGAAGCTCTCGATACGCATCCAGGCCGGCTCGCCGATCCACACCTTCGGCATGTACGCGAAGCTGGCGGCGGGCTTTGCCTTCGAGGAGAAGGTCGGCAACTCGCTGGTGGTGCGCGAGCCGGTGGGCGTGGTCGCGGCGATCACGCCGTGGAACTACCCGCTGCACCAGATCGCCGCCAAGGTCGCGCCCGCGCTGGCGGCGGGCTGCACCGTGGTGCTCAAGCCCTCGGAAGTCGCGCCGCTGAACGCCTTCATCCTCGCCGAGATCATCCACGAAGCCGGCGCGCCGCCCGGGGTGTTCAACCTGGTCACGGGCCTGGGCCCGGTGGTGGGCGAGGCGCTGGCGCGCGACCCGCGCGTGGACATGGTGTCCTTCACCGGCTCCACCCGCGCCGGCCGGCGCGTCTCCGAGATCGCCGCGCAGACCATCAAGCGCGTCGCGCTGGAACTGGGCGGCAAGAGCGCGGCCATCATCCTGGGTGATGCCGACCTCGGCGCCGCGGTGAAGGGCACTGTCACCAACTGCTTCCTCAACTCCGGGCAGACCTGCACCGCGCACACCCGCATGCTGGTGCCCGAATCGAAGTACGCCGAGGCCGCGACGCTCGCGGTGGAATCGGCGCGCGCATTCACCGTCGGCGACCCGATGGCCGAGGGCACGCGCCTGGGGCCGCTGGTGTCGCGCGCGCAGCAGGAGCGGGTGCAGTCCTACATCCGCCGCGGCATCGAACAGGGCGCGGAACTGCTGGCGGGCGGCCCCGACGCGCCGCTGCCGCAGGGCTGGTTCGTGCAGCCCACGGTGCTCGGCCGGGTGCGCCCGGAGTCGGTGGTCGCGCAGGAGGAAATCTTCGGCCCGGTGTTGTCCATCCTCACCTACCCGGACGGCGACGAGGACGCGGCGGTGCGCATCGCCAACGACACGCCCTACGGCCTGGCAGGCGCCGTGTGGTCGGGCGATGACGCGCACGCGATGGCGGTGGCGCGGCGCCTGCGCACCGGGCAGGTGGACATCAACGGCGGGCCGTTCAACCCGATGGCGCCCTTCGGCGGCTACAAGCAGTCAGGCAACGGCCGCGAACTGGGCCGCGCCGGGCTGGAGGAGTTCCTCGAGTACAAGGCGATGCAGCTCAGGCCGGAACCGAAGGCCGCGGCATGAGCACGAACGCGAAGACCGGCTTCGCCGCGCTGGACGCACCGGAGATTTTTTTCGAGGATTTCAGCGTCGGGCGCAGCTGGGAGCGGGACGGGCCCGAGCTCACCGAGGCATCGATCACCGGTTTCGCGGCGCAGTACGACCCGCAGTACTTCCACATGGATGCGACCGCGGCCGAACGCTCGATGTTCGGCGGACTGATCGCCAGCGGCTGGCA
>CAIVVS010000295.1 GCA_903909415.1 uncultured Pseudomonadota bacterium
CGCTCGCCCGCGAGCAGGGCCGCGTAGTCGGCGCGCATCAGCAGGGTGATCCGCTCCCCGGGATGGCGCAGCGCGTATTCGCGCACCACGGCCTGGAACACCAGGCTGTCGCCCAGCTTGCCGCGGATCAGGAATACGACGTTGCGAGGCAAGGCTGGCCCGGGTTTCGGCGATGTCTGGTTTGTATGGGGAATCGCGGGGAGGTGTTTGCCGCGCCGATATAATAGCCCACGCTCATCCAGGGTCCCCGGGGGTCCTTTCTTGTTCCCATTGTCTTCCGCGCGCGGCACCGCCCACCAGGTCGAGGTGTGGCTGTTCGCCCTGCTGCTGTTCTTCCTGCCGATACTCGAAGCGCCGAAGAACATCTTCTGGCTGCTGTGGCTGCTCGCCTGGGTGTTCAACCGCGCCCGGTCGGGCGACTGGGGCGGTCGCTTCGACTACTGGGATGCCCTGATCCTCGCGTGGATCGCTTCGGGTTACGTGGTGGCCGCATTCGCCGGTTTTCACAAGAGCGAGTGGGGCGCGCCGGCGGACCTGGTGAGGAACGGCCTGGTGGTCCTGGCGCTGCGCCGCGCCGGCTACGGCGAACGCGAGTGGAAGCTGTTCATGGCGATGCTGATGGCCGGCGTGGGCATCGGCCTGGTGGTGGCCTGGCACGTGTTCTTCATCCAGGCCAGGCGCATGTACTTCGAGCTGCATTCGGTCGGGCACGTGAACCACACCGCGATCTACCTGGCCATCCTGTTCGGCGCGGCGATCGGCGCGCAGTGCGCCTACGGGCGGCGCATGGGCAACCCCTGGCGCATGCTGCTGCTGCTGAGCACGATACTGATCGGCGCGGCCGTGATCATCACCGAGAGCCGCGGCATCGTGGTGGTGGCCGCGGCGCTGGCGGTGGGCCTGGGCATCGCGTTCTGGCCGCGCACCAGGCTGCCGCTGGCGGTGCTGGGCGCCGTGGTCGCGGTGACCATCATCACGGCGTTCGCCGCCCGGATCGAGGTGGTGCAGAAGATCGAGAAGCGCTTCGAGGAAAACTACGTGCTGTCCTCGCGCGACGCGATGTGGAACACCGCCCTCGAAGGATGGCGCCACTACCCGGTGTTCGGCGTCGGCATGGACAACATGCACATGCTGACCAAGGACCGGCTGCAGGCCTGGGCGCGCGAGGAAGGCCGCGAGTTCGACGTGAAGCGCTACGCGTACACGCCGCACGCGCACAACCTGTACATCAACACCCTGGTGGAGCGTGGCGTGTTCGGCCTGGCGGTGCTGCTTGCGCTGCTCGGCGCGTGGGCCTGGGACCTGTTGCGCCTGCGGCCCCGGGCCTCCGACCCGGACGTGGCCTGGGCGACCTGGGCGGGTGCCGCCTCGGGCTGGTTCGTCAGCGTGTCCAGCGGCCTGTTCAACACCAGCCTGCACCACGAGCACGCGATGCTGTCGCTCGCGCTGCTCGGATTCTGGCTGGGCTGGAGGCGGGCGCCGGCGCCGGCAGCCGCCGACGCTTCCGTGCCGCGGCCGGTGCCCGCCCCGCCGGGCGCGTGAGCCCGGCGCTGCGCATCCTCGTCGTCCGCCGCGACAACATCGGCGACCTGGTCTGCACCACGCCGCTGTTGCGCGCGCTGCGCGCCCGTCATCCCGGCGCGTGGATCGGCCTGCTGGGCAACAGCTACAACGTGCCGGTACTGCAGGGCCATCCCGACCTGGACGAGGTGCTGGCCTACACCAAGCTCAAGCACCGCGGTGACGGCGGCCTGTTCGGCAACCTGCTGGACCGCGCCCGCTTGCTGGCCAGGCTGAGGCGCGAGCCGCTGGACTGGCTGCTGTTGCCGGGCGCGCAGCGCGCCGAGGGCATGCTGCGCGCGCTGCGCGCGACCCGCGTGGTCGGCGCCGGCGGCGCGCGTGCCGGCGAGCACGAGGTCGAGCGGGTATTCCGCATGGGACGGGAACTCGGCGTGGAAGGCACGCCGCCTGTCTGCAGCGTGGCGGTCGACGCGGCGCGTGCCACTGCGTTGCGCGGGCGCCTGGGCATTGCGACCGGCACGCGCGTCATCGGGCTGCACATCAGCGCGCGCAAGCCGAGCCAGCGCTGGCCGCTCGAGCGCCACGTTGAACTGGTGCGTGGGTTGCTGGCGGCGTCGCCCGGCACCCGGGTGCTGCTGTTCTGGTCGCCTGGCAGCAGCGCCGATGCGCTGCATCCCGGGGATGACGACACGGCGGCTCGTCTGCGCGCCGGCGTGGACGACGCCGCGCGCCTGCTTCCGGTGCCCACCGGCGCGCTGCCGGACCTGGTCGCGGGGCTGTCGCTGTGCGATGCGCTGGTGTGCAGCGACGGCGGGGCCATGCATGTCGCCGCTGCGCTGGGCCGGCCCATGGTGTGCCTGTTCGGGCAGTCGGATGCGTCGCGCTGGCGTCCCTGGGGCGTTGACCATCGCCTGCTGCAGCCCGACAGCCGTAACGTGGCGGACGTCAGCGTGGAAGAGGTACGCGCTGCGCTGGCTAGCTTGCCCGCGCTTCAGGCCGGCGGCTGACGCCCGGGCGCGCGCAGCACCGCGCAGTACGCGGCCAGCGCGGCCATGAACGCGCCGAACAGGATCCAGTCGGGCACGCCGGCGCGCCAGGCCAGGATCGCCCCGCCGCCGCAGGTAAGCGAGGCGGCCACCGTGATCGCCACCACCGCATTCGGCCCGCAGCCGCGCGCCTGGAGCAGGTGGTGCAGGTGGTCGCGGCCGGCATCCAGCATGCTGCGCCCGCCGCGCACGCGCGCGAGCATCACGCGCGCCATGTCGGCCAGCGGCACGGCGAGGATCCAGACGGCGACCATGGGTGGCACCGTGTCGGTCGCTTGGCCTGACTGCGTCAGCACCACCGCGATCCAGGTGAGCGCGATGCCCAGCATCATGCTGCCGGCGTCGCCCATGAACAGGTGTGCCTGGGTCCGACCGGGCAGGCGCAGGTTGAAGGCGAGGAAGCCCGCGACGCTGGCGGCGAGCAGCGCAACCCAGGCCGGTGCCGGCGTGCCGCAGAGGGACCCCGCCAGCGCGAACAGGCCGAGTTCGGCCAGGGTCACGGACCCGGCCAGGCCGTCCACGCCGTCCTGCATGTTGACCGCGTTGATCACGCCCAGCACGCACACCGCGGTGAAGGGCAGGGACCAGTCGCCCAGGCCGAACGGACCGAAACCCAGCAGGTCGCCCAGGTGCTGCACGGCGACCTTGGCACCCGAGGCCATCAGCACCGCGGCGACGAGCTGCGCCGCGAACTTGGTGCGCGGCCGCAGGTCATGACGGTCGTCCAGCATGCCGACCGCCACCAGCAACGCGAACGCGGCCAGCATCGACAGGCCGCTGCGGTCCAGTTCCGAGTGGGACGTCGCGGCCCACGCGAACAGCCCGCAGGCGAAGCCGCCGAACATTGCCAGGCCGCCGACCAGCGGGACCGCGCCGACGTGGTGCTTGCGGCCGCCCGGCTCGTCCACCAGCCCGAGGCGCGGCGCAATCCTCGGCAGCAGCACCGCCAGCACCAGCGTCACGCCCAGCGCGATGCCCGCCGCCGGCAGCACGGCGGCATTCACCCCGCGAATGCCCCTGCCACGCGGCCCCACAGCGCGGTGAGCGGCATTTCGGCGACGCGCGCCGATGCGGTGACGCCGGTGTCCAGCAGGTAGCCGGTGCCGTCGTGGTGCGCGTTCTTCAATGCGACGAACACCACCTGCGAGGCGAATTCCCCCACCTGTACGCCGTCGAACAGCGCGGTGAAGCCCGGCCCGATCGCATCCGGGTAGGTGAGCATCACGAACAGGCTGCCGTCATGGCGGTCATCCACTTCGAACAGCGGCGTGCCCTTGGCGTCGCGCCCCGAGGCCAGCAGCGCCGCGCCGCGCGCGGCAGCCGTCGTGTCCGCGAAGCGCACGATGAAGTCGCGCGACATGCGCGGCTCCACCGCCGCGTGGCCCAGGCCGACGGCGGAGAGCAGCGCCGCGTGGTCGCGCAGCCGCCAGTAGTACCAGGGCTTGTCCACCGGCTCCTGGTGCAGTCCGGTGGCCACGATCAGCCTCGGGGGCGGTTCCAGCGCCAGCATGTCGCCCAGAAGGTGGTCGTACAGGTGATAGATGTCCAGTACCGGGTCGCGTTCGGCGGGCAGGTACCACGCGGGATTGCGGTTCGCCCCGCCGTAGGCCGGCGAGTTGAACAGGTAGTGGTGCTGGATGTGCGCCGCGCCGTTGAGGAACACGCTGGCGAAGTCGGGACGCGTCGCTCGCCAGGCGCGCATGAAGCTGTCGGCGAGCAGGCGGTCGAGGAACAGCGCGCGCGAGGCGTGGTCGCGCAGGCCGCGCAGCGCATCGGCGATGTAGGCCGGCCAGTGCGCCGGATGCGCATAGGCGAGGAAGCCCGCCACCAGGCGCAGGGCCGAGGCAGCGGTAATGCGCGCCTGCGCGTTGTCGTTGACCGCCTGTCCGACCGCGGCATGCAGGCCGCGCAGCAGGGCGGGCGCGCTGCAGGGTGTCTGCGTCCAGGGGTCGGGCACGAAGAAGGCAGGACGCTGCAGCCGGTTGGCGGCATTCATCGGGCTGAACGCGCCGACCTTGAGCCCGCGCTTCTCCAGGTGCTCCCAGATCTGCTCGTGCGTGGTGGCCGGGCCATCGCCCAGCCGGTACACGCCGTGTTCGGCGTAGGTCTTGCCGGTGTGGGCGCTGAACCACTGTATCCAGGGCTCGATCTGTTCGTACACCCGCTCGGAGGTGGTGCGGGTCACGCCATGCGCCGCGATCAGGCGCGCGAAGGTCGGCAGCTGGCCGCGTGCCGCGTAGTGCTCCACGTAGGCGAAGCTCACCTCGTTGAGTTCGACCAGGATCAGCGGCGTGGCGGCAGGCATCAGAAGGCGGAAAATGGCCGGAAATGAGCTAACTGGCTGATTTTAATACAATTATTTATAAGCCGCAAGGCGTGGGCACGCGTCATCCCGTTCGTCGCCCGCTGAGCAGACGCTCGTACAGCGCCAGCGTCTGCGCGCACACGGCTTCCACCGAGAACTCGGCGCGCGCAATGGCGGCACCCGCTTCACCCATGCGCGCGCGCGTGGCGGGTGCCGCGATCAGTTCACGCAGGGCGGCAGCCAGCGCCTGCGGGTCGCGCGCCGGCACCAGCCGTCCGGTGATGCCTTCGCGCGCAATCTCGCGGCAGCCGGGCACGTCGGTGGCGACCATGGCGCGCGCGCTGGACGCGGCCTCCAGCAGCGCCTTGGGCAGGCCTTCGCGGTGCGAGGGCAGGCAGACGATGGCGGCCTGGCGGAACACCTCGGGCATGTCCTCGCGCGCGCCCCACCATTCGACGCTGCCGCGCGCCACCCAGTCACGCACCCGGGCTTCCGGAACGGCGGAGGGATTCTGGTCTTCCACCGGGCCGACCAGCGCGAAGCGCGCGGCCACGCCCTCGGCGCGCAGTTGATCCGCGGCTTCAACGAACTCCGGCACGCCCTTGTCGCCGAGCAGCCGCGCGGGCAGCACCACCAGCGGCACGCCTTCGGGCTGCGCCGTGGCGGCGAAGCGCCGCGTGTCCACGCCCGAGCCGCGGATCAGCACCGCGTGCCGGCCATCCACCACGCGGCGCATCGCCAGCAGTTCCAGGTCGTCACGGTTCTGCATCACCACGCAGCGCCCGCGCCCGTTCAGGAAGGCGCGCAGGGCCGGTTCGACCAGCGCGCGCAACAGGCGCGCGCGCGGCTGGCGCGAGGTAAACAGGTAGCCCAGGCCGGTGAAGGCATTGACCACGCTCGGCACGCCGGCCAGCGTGGCCGCGATGCTGCCGTACAGCACCGGCTTCACCGACACATGGTGGACCAGGTCGGGCCGGATGCGCCGGTACAGCGCGGTGACCTGCGCGATCGCGCGTGCTTCCGCGACCGGCTGCGTGCCGCCGCGCGACAGCATGACCGGGTGCAATTGCAGCCCGGCTTCGCGGATCACGTGGGCATGCCGGTCCACGTGCGTGATGACGTGCACCTCATGGCCGGCATCGCGCGCGGCGATCGCCAGCGGCAGGCGGTGCGAGCAGAAGTACCAGTCCGCGGTGACGAAGAACGCGATGCGCCCGGCCATGCTCAGGCATCCCCGGACGCGGTCGCGCGCGCCTGCTGCCAGCCCTGGAACATCAGCGCGCACCACAGCAGGTGCTGCCAGTTGCGCCGGCCCGACAGGTGCTCGGCCCAGCGGCGCCGTATCGGCGCGGGATCGACCAGCCCGCCCGCGGACAGCGAATCGTCCGTCAGCAGGCCCTCCGCCCAGTCGCGCAGCGGGCCGCGCAGCCAGGCGTCGATCGGGATGGAAAAGCCCTGCTTGGGGCGGTCGGTGAGCGCGCGCGGCACATGGCGCGCGAGCAACTGGCGCAGCAGCCACTTGCCCTCGCCGTTCCGGATCTTCATGCCCTCGGGCAGCGACCAGGCGAACGCCACCAGGTCGCGGTCCAGGTAGGGCGTGCGCGACTCCAGGCTGACCGCCATGCTGCTGCGGTCCACCTTCACCAGGATGTCGTCGGGCAGGTAGGCGAGGCCATCGGCCAGCATCATCGCGCCGGCGGGACCGAGGCGCGCGAGCTGCCGCCCGAACGCCTCCGGCACCAGCGCGGGATCGGCTGCGCCCGGCACGATGGCATCGGCGTCGCGGTACACCGCCAGCAGCCAGGCATAGGACTCGGCCATCGAACCCGCGCCCATCAGCTGCGCGAGCTTGTGCAGCTTGTCGCCCGCCTGCGGCACGCGGCGCGAGCGCGGCAGCAGGGATGCGACGCCATCGGCCAGTCCGGGAGGCACGGCGCCCATCAGCGCGCCGGCCGCGCGCCGCAGTGGTTCCGGGATGCCGGCCAGTTTGGGTGCGATACGGTGCCGGTTGTAGCCGCCGAACAGCTCGTCGCCGCCGTCACCCGACAGGCTCACGGTCACCGAGCGGCGGGCCAGGCGTGACACCAGCAGGGTCGGCACCTGCGAGGAATCGGCGAAGGGCTCGTCGAAGGTGGACGCGAGGCCGCGCACTTCCGCCTGCGCCTCGGCAGCGCTGACGATCAGTTCGGTATGGTCGGTGCCGAGGTGGCGCGCCACGGCACGCGCATGCGGCGATTCGTCGTAGCGCGGGTCCTCGAAGCCGATGGAAAAGGTCTTCACAGGCCGGCTGGCGGCGCGCTGCATCAGCGCGACCACGGTGGAGGAGTCGATGCCGCCGGACAGGAAGGCGCCCAGCGGCACGTCGGCCACCATCTGCCCGCGCACCGCGGCATCCATCAAATGCTCCAGCCGGTCCAGCGCCGCGCTGTCGGTTCCGCCGAAGGGTTGGTCGTGGCCTCGCACTGCCGCCTGTTCCAGCGACCACCAGCTGCGCGGCGTGGCCTGCGCGTCGCCGGCGCGCAGGCTCACCAGGTGGCCGGCCGGCAGCTTGTGCACGCCGCGATGGATGGTCGCGGGCGCCGGTATCCAGCCTAGCCGGAAGTACGCGGCGAGCGCATCGCGGTCGATGTCGCCCCGCCAGGCGGGATGCGCCGTCAGCGCCTTCAACTCCGATCCGAACAGCCAACTGTCGCCGACGCACCCGTAGTACAGCGGCTTCTCGCCCATGCGGTCGCGCGCCAGGTGCAGCACGCGCTCCTGCTGGTCCCACAGCGCGATGGCGAACATGCCGGTGAACTTCGCCAGCGCCGCGTCCAGCCCCCAGCGCAGCACCGCTTCCAGCAGCACCTCGGTGTCGGAGTGGCCGCGCCAGGTGACCGGGTCCAGCTCGCGGCGCAGCGCCTCGAAGTTGTAGATCTCGCCGTTGAACGCAACCTGGTAGCGGCCGCTGCGGTCGGCCATGGGCTGCGCGCCGGTGGCGCTCAGGTCCACGATGGACAGGCGCCGGTGGCCGAGCGCGATGCCGGCTGCGCCATCGGCCCAGGTGCCGCGCGCGTCGGGACCGCGGTGCGCCAGCCGGTCGGCCATGCGCCCGGCGAGCGCCGCCAGCGTCGCGTCGTCAGCGCTCCGTGTCGAAAGCAGGCCGGCGATGCCGCACATGCTCAGCCTCCCTTCGCGGCGCGCTGGCCGCGCGCTGCATGGAGTCGTTCCACCACCGCCTGCCAGGCGGCGAGATCCACCTCACCCAGCGGCGCCATGCGCCTGCGGTTGGCCCAGTCATCCAGGCCCAGCAGCTTCTGCCCCGCATCGACCGCCATCTTCGCGGCCTGCAGGGACACGCCACGCGCTGCCTGCCACCACAGGCCGCGCCGTCCCGCCTCGCGCAGGATGGAGCGCGAGAAGTTCAGCCGGCCGCGCGCGCGCTTGGCCAGCGACGGCGATTCCATGCGGTAGCCGAACAGCACTTCCGGCACGCTGGCATAGCGGCTGCTGTCGTGCGCGGTGAGCAGCAGGTCCTGGTCCTGGGTCTTGCGGTAGTCCTCGCGGTAGCGATGCTTGCGGAACCATGCTGTGCGCCCGCACCAGGTCGGGTGCGCGAGGTGGAAGCCCTGCCAGGGATCGGCGCAGATCTGTTCGTGGGTCTCGCGCGGCAGGTAGCGCGACACCGCGCGGTCGGCGGCGTCGATCACCACCACGCCGCAGCCGGCGAGGTCCACCGCAGGCTGCGCGTCAAGCAGCGCGAGCTGGGCTTCCAGCCGGCGCGGCCAGGCGATGTCGTCCGCGTCCATGCGCGCGAACAGCGGCGTGTCGGTCCGGTCCACCAGCTGGTTCAGGCGCGTGGCAAGACCCAGGTTGCGGCCGTCGGCGATCACCTCGATGCGCGGGTCAACGAAGCTGCGCGCGATGGCCAGCGACGCGTCGCGCGAGCCGTCGTCCACCAGCAGCAGTTTCCAGTCGGGCAGGGTCTGCCAGCGGATCGACTCGATCGCATCGGCCAGGGTGCGGGCCGAGTTGTAGACCGCCATGGCGATGGTGACGCGCGCGGGATCGGCCATGCTCAGCTTTCCGCGTAGAACAGCCGGCCGGGCAGGCCGCGCGCGCCGTAGGTGTGGCGCGGCGCGATGCGCCAGCAGAGCTCGAACAGCGCGCGCCGCGCCGCCCGCGGGCCGCGCTTGCCGAATGCGGCATTGAAGGGGATGAGCAGCAGGCCACGCAAGAGGCTCAGCGCGGCAGTCATGCGGTGGCCGGCCGCTGCCTGCTCGAAGCGCGTCATGTCCGGCACGACGCTGGCCCGCGCCGCCGGCAGCAGGGCCAGCAGTTCGGCGAAGCGGCGCTCGTAGGTGTGCTCGGCCGCGATGCGTGCATGGCCGGCAGCGGCGATCGCATCACGCGTCGGGGTATCCGAAAGCAGTCGCCTGGCCTGCTCCACCAGCTGCGCCTCGCCGTCGAAGCACACCACCTCCACGCCCGGCCGAAGGTAGTCCTCCAGGCCCGGCGTAGCCTCGCTCAGCAGCAGGCCGCCGCTGGCGCAGACCTCGAATACCCGCGCCTTGATCTGCCGGGGCGTGCCTGCGACGGACGCTTCGCTGAAGTTCAGGCTGATGACAGAGTCGTTCACGATCTCGGGTATGCGCGCGGCCTCCACCGGACCTGCGGGCCAGCCATGGCCGAAGCAGGCGACTTCCACGCCGGCGCGCTGGAGGTGCCCGACCGTCGCGGCGCGCTTGCCGTAGGCCGCGCCGATGAAGGAGACCGGGTAGCGGCATTGCTCGGCGGGCCTGGGCGCGCGCAGCAGCGCGGCCGGCGCGCCCCATTGCGTGAGTGCGACCTGCGCGTGGCCGTCGGCGCGGTACCAGGCAGGAGCCTGCGGGCAGGTGGTGGCGGCGACATCGAACCATCCGGCGATGTGGCGCGTGAAGCGCGGGTACTTCCAGGAATCGTCGGTGGACCAGTGGATGAGGCGCGGGCCGGCGGCGCGTACCAGCGCCAGGGTCTCGGTCCAGACCTCGTAATGCATCAGCACGCACAGCAGCACATCCGGGCGTTCGCGGCCGACCGTCTCCAGCAGCGCGCGGTTCAGCGCGGCGAAGTCGGGTCGGGTGTCGCGCCGGAACGAGTCGAACAGCAGCACCTCGTGGCCGAGCGCGCGCAGCGCTGGCAGGAAGCTCGCGTGCTCGTAGCCTTCGCCGCGCGCCAGGTCGCCGTAGGCATGCTCGCCGAATACGCAGAGGATTTTCATCGCGCCGTCGGCGCTGCCCCGTCGCGTGTGAACAGGTAGTTGTAGGTGCCCGAGTCGCAGCGCCCGGCAGCGGCCCAGCGCGCCACGTCCTCGCGAGTCACCGCGCGGCGCGCCGCGTTCGCGGTCACCGCCGCATAGCCGCGCGAGAAGAACAGCTCGAAGGTGGCGGCGTAGTCCGGGTTCGCGCCATTGGGGAAGTTCTCGGTCAGGCAGATCTCCACCAGCCAGCGCGGCGCGGGCGCGCGGTCCAGGGTCGCGACCGCGCCTTGCAGCAGGCCGAACTCCGCGCCTTCCACGTCCACCTTCACCAGCAGGCGCTCGCCGGGAAAACGATGTGCAAGCACCAGGTCCAGCGTCGACAGCGCGATGCGCTGGCGCAGCGGCGTGTTGTCCGGCAGCCCGGCCCAGCCACCGAGCAGCGAGGCGCCGGTGTCCGCGCCGAAAATATCCGCAATGCCGGGCCGCGCGGCCAGGCCCGCGGCCACCACCTCGGCATCGTCCCAGCCGTTGGCCGTGAGGTTGGCAAGCAGCAACTGCAGGTTGGCGGCCAGCGGCTCCACCGCCAGCACCGGGCGTCCGGCCGCGCGCGCGAGGCAGGCATAGAAACCGATGTTCGCGCCCACGTCCACCAGCCGGTCGCAATGCGCCAGCTGCTCGCGAACCAGCGCGACTTCGTCGGGCTCGAAAGTGCCGGCCTGCATCTGTGCATTGCCCGCCATGCGGAACCCGAACGGCGTCTCGGTGGGCGCGGCGCTCGCGGCGCGCCACTGGCGCAGGCTCTGCACCAGCCAGGCGGCGAGCGGAATGCGGCGCAGACCCTGTCTCAGGGGATTGGCCATTCAGACCTTCCCTGCCGGGTGCACGGACTCGCGCACGAACTCAAACAGGCCGCAGCCATAGTCCAGGCCGTCGGCCGACTCGGGCGCGACGCCCTCATGCAGGGCGCCCGCATCGTCCACCAGCGAAAAGGTCTCCAGCTTCAGGGCAGCGAACAGCGCCACCAGGCTGCGCGGCGCGAACACGCGGTGCGCGTTGAAGCAGGTGCGCTCGCGGCCCACCGGGGTGGACAGCAGCAGCCTGCCGCCCGGGGCCAGCACGCGCGCCAGCTCGGCTGCGGTGCGCGCGCTGCCGCCCGGATCGAGCGCGTCGCCGTATCGGCCCAGGCCGACATGCTCGATCACGTGCAGGCAGGACAGCGAGGTGATGCTGCCGTCGGCGAAGGGCAGGTGGTTGGCATCGCCCGCGACGCAGGACAGTCCCGGGATGCTGGCGCGCAGCGGCCGGTAGTCGACGAAGACCGTGGGCACCTGGGCGCAGAGCACGCCCATGGTGAGCACGCTGGAGCCGATGTCCACGTGCTGGGCGGGGCGGGCCGCCGCGATGCGTCGCGCCAGCCAGGCGCCCTGGTGGAAGTAATGCGCGTCGAACGGCGTTTCGCGCACATGGTCGCCCAGGCAAGGGTAGGCGTCGGCCAGCGCGGGCACGGCCTGCCCCTGCTCGCGCGCGAGCTTCGCGTAGCGGCGCCAGTCCGAGGCGTAGCGCGGCAGGTGCGGCGCGCGCAGCAGCGGCAGCGGCGTCATCAGCGCCAGCCCCCAGTTGCGCAACAACGCATAGAGCGTGCCCTTCATCCCTGATTCACCAAGGTCATGTTCAGCGCGACCCCGCCGGGTGGTACAGGCCGAGCGCCTGAGCCAGCGCGCGCGCGGCAAAGCGCAGCCGGTAGTAGGCGCGTATGCCGAGTTCGCGCGTGCGCGAGTCCAGCCGGCCGTTCTTCCTGAGCGCGCGCAGGTTCTCTTCCACCACGCGCATCGGGTCGAGCGTGCTGGCCCCGCCTGTGCGCACCCGCGTCACCAGCAACGGCGCGCGCACCGCGCCGACCTCGGGCACGCCGCGCAGCAGCAGTTCGTAGTCCATCGCCATGCGGAAGGACGTGTCGAAGTTGCCGTGGCGCGCGAAGTAGTCCTTGTGCACCAGCATGCCGGGGTGGGGCAGCATGGCGAAGTTCAGGAAGCGCCCGCGGTCGTAGTCGATGCAGGCGCGGTACAGCACGCGGCCGCTGTCGCGCTCGACCAGGTCGCAATCGCCGTAGACCACCTGCGGCCAGCCGGCCTGCGCCGCATGCGCGAGCAGGCCGGACAGCGCCTGCGGCGAGGCGAGCGCGTCGTCGGCATTGAGGAACATCACGTAGTCGCCAGTGGCGCGTGCCAGTCCCTTGTTGAATGCGTCGGCGATACCGGCGTCCGGTTCGCTGACCCAGCCGGCCAGGCTGCCGGCGCGACGGTTGATCGCCTCCAGCGTGCCGTCGGTCGATCCACCGTCCACCACCCAGTACTCGATCGAGGGATGGTCCTGGGCCAGCACGCTGTCCATGGTCTGCTCGACGAAGGGCATGCCATCGCGCACCACGGTGATGACGCTGATGCGGGGCGGGGTCATCGCGTGCCCCAGGCGGCGCGCACCGGCGCGAAGCCGTCCAGCGCGTCCAGCACGGATTCGGCGAACACCGCGCCGGTGGTGCGCAGCGCGCGGCCCCGGCCACGCTGGCGCAGGCCTTCCGCGAGAGCGGCGTCGCCGAGCACCGAGGCGATGGCCGCGGCGAACGTGGCGGGCGAA
>CAIVVS010000296.1 GCA_903909415.1 uncultured Pseudomonadota bacterium
GGCGGCAGGACAGGCAACCCGAATCGCGCCCGGCATCACGGGCGCCGGCATGAACAGGGTGTCCATCGCGGGCAACATCACCGGTACCGGTGTGCGCCTCGGCCAGACGCCGGATCCGGGCACGGGCTACTTCCCCGACTCGTACAACGTGGTGCTGCCGGCGAACGGCATCGGCGGCTTCAACCCCGGCACGGTCGCCCTCAGCCTGTTCAACTCGAACCTCAGCCAGATCATCAACCTGGAGCTGACGGCGCTGGAGCAGGACGGCAAGGGCAAGATCATTTCCAGCCCGCGCGTGCTGACCGCCGACAACGTCGAGGCCATCATCGAACAGGGAACGGAGCTGCCCTACCAGCAGGCCACCTCGTCGGGCGCGACCTCGGTGACGTTCCGCAAGGCGAACCTCGCGCTCAAGGTCAAGCCGCAGATCACTCCCGACGGCAACATCGTCATGACCCTGGACGTGAACAAGGACGCGGTCGGCCAGGTCACCACCGCGGGCTTCGCGATCGACACCAAGCACGTCAAGACCGAGGTGCTGGTGGAAAACGGCGGCACGGTCGTGATCGGCGGCATCTATTCCCAGGACACGCGCAACACCGCGACCAAGGTGCCGCTGTTCGGCGACCTGCCGGTCGTGGGCAACCTGTTCCGCAACAACGCGCGCTCGGACAACAAGACCGAGCTGCTGGTGTTCATCACCCCGCGCATCGTGCAGAACCGGCTCGGCCAGCGCTGACAGATTATCGGTCGCTCCATCCAGGGCCCGCGTCGCAAGGCGCGGGCCTTTTTTTGCGCGGGTCCCGTCCCGGCCGCGGCTGCGCCGGTTGCTAGAATGCCCGTGTGAATCCGTCGCAAAACCTCTACCTCGTGGGCATGATGGGGGCCGGCAAGACCACCGTTGGCCGCCAGCTCGCCCGGCGCATGGGCAAGACCTTCATCGACTCCGACCAGGACATCGAATCGCGTACCGGCGTGCGCATCCCGGTGATCTTCGAGATCGAGGGCGAGGAGGGCTTCCGGCGCAGGGAGGCCGACAGCATCGAGGCCCTGACACAGCAGGAAGGCATCGTGCTGGCGACCGGCGGGGGCGCGGTGCTCCTGCCAGGCAACCGCGAACGGCTGGCCGCGCGCGGCTTCGTGGTCTACCTGCACGCCAAGCCGCGCGACCTCTGGATGCGGACCCGTCACGACAAGGGCCGGCCCCTGCTGCAGACAGACGACCCGCGCGCGCGCATCGAACAGCTCTACCAGTTCCGCGACCCGCTCTACCGGGAAGTGGCCGACCTGGTGGTCGATACCGGCCGCCAGAGCGTGAGCGTGCTGGTCGGACAACTCCTACCCCAGCTGGAACAGGCATGCAGACAGTCCGCGTAGAACTCGGCGAGCGCAGCTACCCGATCACCATAGGCACCGGGCTGATCGACGACCCGGCACGGTACGCGCCCCACATCACGCGTCGCGCCGCCGTCATCACCAACGACGTGGTCGCGCCGCTCTACCTCGCCCGGGTAAGGCGCGCACTCGAGGCCGCCGGCGCCAGGGTCATGGAGGTCGTCCTGCCCGATGGCGAGCAGCACAAGGACGCGGCCAGCCTCAACCTGATATATGACGCCTTGCTGGGAGCCCGCTGCGAGCGCAACACCACGCTGGTGGCGCTGGGCGGCGGCGTGATCGGGGACATCACGGGCTTCGCCTCGGCCACCTACCAGCGCGGCACGCCCTTCCTGCAGGTACCCACCACGCTGCTCGCGCAGGTCGACTCCTCGGTCGGCGGCAAGACCGCGATCAACCACCCGCTGGGCAAGAACATGATCGGCGCCTTCCACCAGCCTCGCGCGGTGATTGCCGACATGGATACGCTGGCGACCCTGCCCGAGCGCGAGCTCAAGGCGGGCCTGGCCGAGGTGATCAAGCACGGCGCGATCCGCGACGCCACGCTGTTCGCCTGGTGCGAGGCCAACGTCGGCGGGCTGCTGGCGCGCGATGCGCGGGCCTTGGCCCATGTGGTCGCCCGCTCCTGCGAGATCAAGTCCGAGGTCGTCGCGCAGGACGAGCAGGAACATGGCCTGCGCGAGATCCTGAATTTTGGCCATACCTTCGGCCACGCCATCGAGACCGGCTTCGGCTACGGCACCTGGCTGCACGGCGAGGGCGTCGCAATCGGGATGGTGCTGGCGGCCGACCTGTCGGTGCGCATGGGCCTGCTGCCCGCGGCCGACGCCGCACGGGTGCAGCGCCTGGTGGCGGCCGCCGGCCTGCCGGTGAAGGTGTCCGGAATGGGCGCCGAGCGGTTTGTCGAGCTGATGAGCATCGACAAGAAGGCGCGCGACGGCGACATCCGCTTCATCCTGCTGGACGCGCTCGGCCGCGCGAGGGCCGGCGCGGCGGTGCCGCGCGCGCTGCTCGACCAGACCCTGTCGCTGGCTGCCTGATCCGCCGGCCCGCCTGGCGGGTCCCAGCCATGCTGCCCTGCCGCATGCGCCTAAGCGCTTGAAGCACATGGGTTAAACCGGTATATTTATAGGTTCCGCCGCAAAAAACGTGTTCCCGGCAAGGCGGGCCGCCACCGCTCCTTGCCCATCCGGGGAGCGCCGCGGGTCCGGGTCCCGTCCTTCGATCGTCGAGGTGGTCCAGTGAACCACGAGCTGCACTCCGAGCCGCCCCACGGCGTCCCTGCCGTTACCCCTGTTGCGCCCCAGATCCCCCATGGAGCGCCTGCGGCCCGATATGGAGCGCCTTCGGCGCAGGGCCTCTACAACCCCGCCAACGAGCATGACGCCTGCGGCGTGGGCTTTGTCGCCAACATCAAGGGCAAGCGCAGCCACGCCATCGTCGAGCAGGGCCTGACGATCCTCAAGAACCTGACGCACCGCGGCGCCGTGGGCGCCGACCCGCTGGCCGGTGACGGCGCCGGCATCCTGCTGCAGATCCCCGACGCGCTGTTCCGGGAGGAACTGGCCAAGCAGGGCGTGCAGCTCCCGCCCGCCGGCCAGTACGGCGTGGGCATGGTGTTCCTGCCGCAGGAACCGGCCTCGCGCCTGGCCTGCGAGTACGAGATCGAGCGCGCCATCAAGGACGAGGGCCAGGTGCTGCTCGGCTGGCGCGACGTGCCCTGCGACAACAGCGGGCTGGGCGAGTCGGTCAAGCGCATCGAGCCGGTCATCCGCCAGGTGTTCATCGGCCGCGGCCCGGGCGTCACGGTCACCGACGCGCTGGAGCGCAAGCTCTACATCATCAGGAAGAGCTCCGGCCACGCGATCCAGGCGCTGCGTCTGGCGCACGGCAAGGAGTTCTACGTGCCGTCCATGTCGGCGCGCACCGTGGTCTACAAGGGCATGCTGCTGGCCGACCAGGTCGGGTCCTACTACAAGGACCTGCAGGACGAGCGCGTGGTGTCGGCGCTGGCGCTGGTGCACCAGCGCTTCTCCACCAACACCTTCCCCACCTGGGACCTGGCACACCCGTTCCGCCTGATCGCGCACAACGGCGAGATCAACACCCTGCGCGGCAACGTCAACTGGATCCGCGCCCGCCAGGGCGCGATCAGCAGCCCCATCCTCGGGCGCGACCTGGACAAGCTCTGGCCCCTGATCTATGACGGCCAGTCCGACTCCGCCTCGTTCGACAACGCGCTCGAGATGCTGCTGATGAGCGGCTACAGCATCGCCCACGCGATGATGATGATGATCCCCGAGGCCTGGGAAGGCCACGCGCACATGGACCCGTCGCGCCGCGCCTTCTACGAGTACCACGCCGCGATGATGGAGCCGTGGGACGGCCCGGCCGCCATGGCCTTCACCGACGGGCGCCAGATCGGCGCCACGCTGGACCGCAACGGCCTGCGCCCGGCGCGCTACATCGTCACCGACGACGACCTGGTGATCATGGGCTCGGAATCCGGCTGCCTGCCCATACCCGAGGACCGCATCGTCAAGAAGTGGCGCCTGCAGCCCGGCAAGATGTTCCTGGTGGACCTGGAGAAGGGCCGCATCATCGACGACCAGGAGTTGAAGGAAACCCTGTCGTCGGCGCGCCCCTACCAGGAATGGATCGAGCGCATCCGCGTGCGCCTGGACGACGTCGAGTCCGACCGCCACCAGCCCGAGCGCTCCAGCATCGCGCTGCTCGACCGCCAGCAGGCCTTCGGCTACACCCAGGAAGACCTGAAGTTCATCATGGCGCCGATGGGCGCCAACGGCGAGGAGCCCACCGGCTCCATGGGCAACGACTCGCCGCTGGCCGTGCTGTCCAACAAGGACAAGACCCTCTACAGCTACTTCAAGCAGCTGTTCGCGCAGGTCACCAACCCGCCGATCGACCCGATCCGCGAGGAACTGGTCACCTCGCTGGTGTCCTTCATCGGCCCGAAGCCCAACCTGCTGGGCATCGACGAGATGAACCCGCCGTTGCGCCTGGAAGTCAGCCAGCCGGTGCTGGACTTCTTCCAGATGGACAAGATCCGCAACATCGACCGCTACACCGACGGCAAGTTCAAGTCCTTCGAGATCGACCTGTGCTACCCGGTCGGCTGGGGCAAGGAAGCCATCGAGGCGCGCCTCGCGTCGCTCGCGGCCCAGGCCGAGGACGCGGTGCGCGGCGGCTACTCGGTGATCATCATCTCCGACCGCAGGCTGGACGCGCAGCACGTCGCGATCCCCGCGCTGCTCGCGCTGTCGGCCATCCACCAGCACCTGACCGGCAAGGGCCTGCGCACCTCCACCGGCCTGGTGGTCGAGACCGGTTCCGCGCGCGAAGTGCACCATTTCGCGCTGCTCGGCGGCTACGGCGCCGAGGCCGTCCATCCGTACCTGGCGATGGAAACGCTGCTGTCCCTGAACTCGGGCAACGCCGACCCGGCCTCCGCCGGCAAGGCGATCAAGAACTACGTCAAGGCGATCGGCAAGGGCATGCGCAAGGTGATGTCCAAGATGGGCATCTCCACCTACATGTCCTACACCGGCGCGCAGATATTCGAGGCCGTCGGCCTGTCGCGCGCCCTGGTGGACAAGTACTTCGCCGGCACCACTTCCAGCGTCGAGGGCATGGGCGTGTTCGAGGTGGCCGAGGAAGCGATCCGCATCCACAAGGCCGCCTTCGGCGCCGACCCGGTGCTCGCCAACGCGCTGGACGCCGGGGGCGAGTACGCCTTCCGCGTGCGCGGCGAGGAGCACATGTGGACGCCGGACTCGATCGCCAAGCTGCAGCATTCCACGCGCAGCAACTCGTACTCCACCTACAAGGAGTACGCGGCCCTGATCAACGACCAGTCGCGCCGCCACATGACCTTCCGCGGCCTGTTCGAGTTCCGCGCCGACCCGTCGCGCGCCGTGCCGCTGGAGGAAGTGGAGCCGGCCGCCGAGATCGTCAAGCGCTTCGCCACCGGCGCCATGTCGCTGGGTTCGATCTCCACCGAGGCGCACACGTCGCTGGCCATCGCGATGAACCGCATCGGCGGCAAGTCCAACACCGGCGAGGGCGGCGAGGACCGCCGCCGCTACGAGCCGATCAAGCTGGGCGAGTCGCTCGCCTCGCGCCTCGGGCGCGACCGTATCGAGTCCGACATCGCGCTGGTCGAGGGCGATTCCCTCAAGTCCAAGATCAAGCAGGTCGCCTCGGGCCGCTTCGGCGTCACCGCCGAGTACTTGGCCTCGGCCGAGCAGATCCAGATCAAGATGGCGCAGGGCGCCAAGCCCGGCGAGGGCGGCCAGCTGCCCGGCA
>CAIVVS010000297.1 GCA_903909415.1 uncultured Pseudomonadota bacterium
AACCAGCACGTGCTGGGCTACACCCTGCTGAACGATTTCTCGGCGCGCGACACCCAGCGCGGCGAGATGGCGATCAGCACCGGCCCGTTCAAGGGCAAGGACTTCGCCTGGGGCCTGGGCCCGTGGATCGTCACCCTGGACGAACTGGGCGACCCGGCGACGCTGAAGATGAGCGTGCGCATCAACGGCGAGACCTGGGCGGAGTCCACGCCCGGCGAGATGCAGTGGTCCTTCCCGGAAGTGGTCGCTTACACGTCGCAGGACGAGACGCTGAACATCGGCGACGTGATCGGCTCGGGCACGGTCAACCGGGGCTGCGGCTTCGAGATCGACCGCTGGGTGAAGCCGGGCGACACGGTGGAGCTGGTGGCCGACCGCATCGGCGTGCTGCGCAACCGCATCGCGCTCAAGTCCACCGAACCCAAGGTGGCGTGGCGCCGGCCGAAGAAGGCCTGAGCAGGAGCCCGGGGGCGGCGCCGGTCCGGAGCCGGCGCTAGCGCCGCACGCCGGGGGTTTCGATCGCGAGCCCCTCGGCGCGCCAGGCCAGGTAGAGCATCAGGTCGCGCGCCTCGGGCGCGCCGTAGGGCAGCAGTTCGGCCCGCACGCCCGAGAAGCAGCTGCGCAGGCGGCGCTCAAGCGAGCCGGTCGCCTGCCATTCCAGCCGGTAGATCGGGTACGCGTTCGGGTGGCCCTGGCTGATGGTCTCGGCGTACAGGCGCCGCCCCTGGTTGGCCTCATGGCAGCTCGCGCAGGCCATGTTCATCTGGCCGATGCGCGTGTAGTAGAGCGTGCGCCCGGCCTCGAAGCGCTCGCGCGCCGCGCCGTCGATCGCCACCTTGAGCGGCATGCCGCGCGACTGGTGGCCCACGTAGGACGACAGCGACAGCAGCTCCTCGGATTCGTGGGCCGGCACCGGAGCCTGCTGCCGCTCGCCGCGGCACTGGCGCACGCGGTCCTCGACCGACAGCAGCCTGCCGGAAGCGGCGTCGATCACCGGATAGCGCGCGGCCACGCCCTTCATGGACACGCGCGCCTCGCCATGGCAGCCGGCGCAGGACTGGCCAGCCTTGCCCGCGGGCGCGGACCAGAGCCTGCCGCCGCGCTCGACCCAGAGCATCGCCGGGTTGGAGAAGTCGTCGGCCTGTTGCGCGCGGATGCGGTCGCCGGCATAGCTCGCGCCGGAACGCAGCTTGTCCAAGGGGATCGCGCGCTCCTGCGCGCCCAGCCCACCCGCCGCCGTGGCCAGCAAGGCGGCGAGCGGCACGGCCAGCCACGCCACCGACCGGAAGGCCGGAGCCACCGGGTCAGCCCGTGACGACCAGCGCCTGGCGCGCGTCGCCGCGCTCGCCGGCATCGTCCACCCAGGAGAACGCCAGCTCGCCGCTGTCCTGCGCGACCAGGTGGAAGAGGAAGTACGGGTTGGCCGAGATGCCGGAGGACAACTCCACCTTCAGCACCTCGACGCCGTTGTAGCGGCACTCCAGCGTGCGCAGCACGTTGCGCGGGATGAAGCGCCCGACGTCGTCCTGCCGGAAGCCGGTCTCCATGCCGTGCTGGATCAGCACCCGGACCTCGATCACCTCGCCGCGGCGCGCCTGCCCTGGAACCTGGATGCGGGAATTGGCCATGCTCAGCTCGCGTCCACGCAGGCCGACAGGGTGACGATCACCTCGGCCACGTCGTACCAGAAGGTCCCGTCCGACATCTGCGCCAGCGCCGTCACCTTCTGGCTGCCCGCCAGGCGCACGCGCGAGTGGATGTGCGCGCGCCCGTTGCGCGGCGACAGGTGGAAGCTCGCCATCTCCTTGACCGGGTTGCGCTCCGACAGCACGTGGATGGCGCGCACGTGGTCGGCCTGGGTCATCGGGCTGTCCACGCTCACGTCCATGTCGACCGAGTTGCCGTTGTCGGCCAGCACCGGAAACGCGAGGGTCACCCGGCCCCGGCGCAAAGGCGCCCCCTTGGTGTGGGGCAGCACCAGGGAATCGAAGGTACGCAGCTGCGCGCGCGACAGCGACGGCCAGACCGCCAGCACGGTGGCGGCGCCGGCCATGCCGATCACGCGGCGGCGACCCCGGTCCACGCGGGCAATCCTGCCGGGATTCATTTGAGGGTCATCAACCATGCGATCACGTCTTCCACTTCCTGGGCCGTCAGCACCGGCTTGCCGGCCTGGGCCTGCGCCACCCGGTTCAGCCCGGTGGTGCGATGGTAGGGCGGCATCACGCTGTCCGGATTGAGCAACGAGGAGTCGACCAGCCGCGCACGCGCCCGGCCCGGCGTGAGCCAAGCGCCGCTGCCGGCCAGCGGCGGCCCGATGTCGCCCGCAAAGGGCTCACCGGGTATCGCATGGCACAGCACGCAGGCGCCGCGGTCACGGCTGACCGCCACCGCGCGGCCCCGTGCCGCATCGCCCGGCTGGGCGGTGAGCGGCGCGGAAATCTCCCCGCCTCCCGGCAGAGGCGTAGCCGGCACCGCGCAGCCCGCCACCGTAATCACGGTGGCGGACATTGCAGCGAAGACCCTTGCCGCCCTTGCCGGGCTTCGTACGCTCAAGCCTTGACGAGGGTGTAGCCGCTGTTCTTCAGCGGCAGCGAGCGGATGCGCTTGCCCGTGGCCGCGAAGATGGCGTTGCCCAGCGCCGGCGCGAGCGGCGCCTGCGCCGGCTCGCCCACGCCGCCCCAGAAACCGCCCGTGGGCGCGATCACCGTCTCGATCTTCGGCACCTCGTTCAGCCGCATCATGCGGTAGTCGTGGAAGTTGGACTGCTCGATGCGGCCTTCCTTGACCGTGTTCTCGCCCCACATGATGGCGGTCAGCCCGTGGATCACGCTGCCCTGCAGCTGGGCGTTGATGTTGTCGGGGTTGACCACGTAGCCGCAGTCGATGCCGATCACGACGCGATGGATCTTGATCTCCATCTTGTCGTTCACCGACACCTCCACGACCGCGGCGGTGTAGCTGCCGTAGCCCTCGGTCTCGGCCACGCCGCGGAAAACGCCGCGCGGCAGGGGCTTGCCCCAGCCGGCCGCCTTGGCGACCGCCTCGAGGATGCCCAGGTCACGGGGCGACTTCTGCAGCATCGCCTTGCGGAACTCCACCGGGTCCTTGCCCGCGGCATGCGCCATCTCGTCGACGAAGCACTCGCGCACGAACGGGTTCTGCGAGTGTCCCACCGTGCGCCAGAAACCGACCGGCACGTGCGGGTTGCGCTGCGCGTACTCGACCAGCGAGTTGGGCACCGAGTACGGGTGATCGCCGAAGCAGGCCACGGCCTGCGGGTCGACGCCGTCCTTGAGCGGCAGCTTGAGCAGGGTCGCGATGATGGACGGCGCGGCCACCTTCGTGTGCCAGGCGTTGACGTTGCCGGCAGCGTCCAGGCCGCCCGTCATCTTCACCAGGCTGGCCGGGCGGTAGAAGTCATGCTGCGTGTCCTCCTCGCGGCTCCACAGCAGCTTGACCGGCGTGCCTTCCATGGCCTTGGCCACCAGGGTCGCCTGGCGCACCCAGTCCTGCGAGCCACCGCGCCGGCCGAGGCCGCCACCGAGCTGCATCGGGTGCACGTAGACGTTCTCCTGCGGCACGCCCGCGGTCGCCGCCGCGTTGGCCAGCGTGGCTTCCATGTTCTGCGTGGAGGTCCACACGTCGACGCGGCCGTCCTTGATCAGCACGGTGGCGCCCATGGGCTCCATGGTGGCGTGCGCCAGGTAGGGGGTGAAGTACTCGCCCTCGACCTTCTTGGCCGCCGTGTTGAGCGCGGCCATCGTGTCGCCGTCGCGGCGGGCGGTCGCGATCTGCTCGTTCGACGCGAGGCCGGCCTTGAAGAACTCCATGATGCTGCCGCTGGACACGGTGCCGTTGCCGCGCACGTCCCAGTCGATGGCGACGTCCTTGAGCGCTTCCTTGGCGCGCCACCAGTTGTCGGCGACCACCGCCACGAAGCCGCCCTGCTGGCCCTCGCCGGTGACGACCTTGATGATGCCGCGACGGCCGGTGATCCTGCTGGCGTCATGCGACTTGACCGTGCCGCCGAACACCGGGCAGGAGGTGACCGCGGCGTAGAGCATGCCGGGCAGCTGCGCGTCGATGCCGTAGCGCTGGCGCCCGAACACGGTGTCGGCGATGTCCACGCGCTTGATCGACTTGCCGGCGATCTTCCAGTTCTTCGGGTCCTTCAGCACAACGTCCTTGGGCGGCGTCATCTTCGCCGCGTCGTTGGCGAGGCTGCCGAAGGAGGCCTTGCGCTTGCTCGCCGCGTGGGTCACCACGCTGTTGGCGGCAACGCACTCGGACGCCGGCACGTTCCACTTCTGCGCGGCCGCGGCGACGAGCATCTCGCGCGCGTTCGCGCCGGCCTTGCGCAGGTACTCCTGCGAGTTGCGGATGGTGCGGCTGCCGACGGCCGCCATGTCACCCCACAGGCGCTTGCGGCGAACGTTGTCGTTGGCCTGGACGTACTCGATGCGGACCTTCTTCCAGTCCACTTCCAGTTCCTCGGCGACCAGCTGCGCGGCCGAGGTCTTGCTTCCCTGGCCCATTTCGGAGCGGGCGTACATGATGACCACGGTGTCGTCCGGGCGCACCTGCACCCAGGCGTTGATCTCGGCGGCCTTGTCGGCCCCCTGCTGGGACATCGCGCCCGGCACGTAGGCCGCGACGGTGAGGCCGCCGCCGACCACGGCGGAGTCCTTCATGAACTTGCGGCGCGAGGGCGACTTGGGTGCCATGCGCAGGGCCTGGGCGGTTTTCTTGATGGTCATGGTCGTTTCCCCCTCAGGCTTTCTTCGCCGCGGCGGCGCCGCCGGACATGGACTTGGCTGCGGCATGGATAGCCGTGCGGATGCGCACGTAGGTGCCGCAGCGGCAGATGTTGTTCATGGCCGCGTCGATGTCGGCGTCGGTCGGCTTGGGGTTGCGCTTGAGCAGCGACACCGCGACCAGGATCTGGCCGCCCTGGCAGTAGCCGCACTGCGGCACTTCATGGTCGATCCAGGCCTTCTGCACCGGGTGCGGGCGTCCGCCCTGCGCCAGGCCTTCGATGGTCACGACCTTCTTGCCGACGGCCGAGGAAACCGGGTACTGGCAGGAGCGCACCGGCTCGCCGTCCAGGTGCACCGTGCACGAACCGCACTGGGCCACGCCGCAGCCGAACTTGGGTCCCTTGACGTCGAGCACGTCGCGCAGGGCCCAGAGCAAGGGCATTTCGGGTTCGACATCGAGCTCGCGGGCCCGGCCATTGACGTTGAGTTTCATCGACTGCCTCCTGGATGTTCTGTTTATACGTAGTTGGTGTTGACGGCGTATCCGGCCGTGCCGGAAGCTGCGGTGCCGAACGCGTCCTTGCTCCGGCGCCTGCAACCGAGTGCGAGAAGGGTGGGACAAAAACGATTGCAGCGCGGTGGCGAAGCCTATTCCTCGCACGTGCGGGGGTCAAGCAAACCGGGCCCGGAAACCGCGCCGGAAGCCCCCGCGCACGGATAGGGTGCACGGAAGACAAGGCAGCGCGGTCTATCCACGCCCAAGGGTCTGCCCGGCGCACCGATACAATAGCCGCCGCAGGCCGACAGACTGACCACCGATCCCGCCCCGGGAGTGGACTTCACCCGAGCCGCCCGGAACCCGATCGCGTATGAACCACCCCGTGCCGTTCCCGCAGGAAGTCGACACCCCGCGCCCCGAAGACAGCATCCGCATCCGCGGGGCTCGCCAGAACAACCTCAAGAACCTGAGCCTGGACATCCCCGCCGGCCAGCTGGTGGTGGTCACCGGCGTGTCAGGTTCCGGCAAGAGTTCCCTGGTGTTCGACACCCTGTACGCCGAGGGCCAGCGGCGCTACGTCGAGACCTTCAGCCCGTACGCGCGCCAGTTCCTGGACCGCATGGACAAGCCGCAGGTGGACGCCATCGAGGGCATCCCGCCGGCGATCGCGATCGACCAGACCAACCCGGTGCGCACCTCGCGCTCCACGGTCGGCACCATGACCGAGCTGAACGACCACCTCAAGCTGCTGTTCGCGCGCGCCGCCAGCCTGCACTGCCGCGCCTGCGCGCAGCCGGTGCGGCGCGATTCGCCCGAGGCCATCGTCGAGGCGCTGTTCGCCCGCGCCGCGCAGGCCGGCGACCCGCGGCTGGTCATCACTTTCCCGGTCCCCGTCCCGGAGAACTTCAGCGCCGACGAGGTGCTGGCCAGCCTCAAGGCGCAGGGCTACGACCGCATCCACGCGCGCAGCCACTCGGTGCTGGAAGTGGTGCAGGACCGGTTGCGGCTGGGGGCATCCGGTGCCGCGGCCGGCACCGGATCCAGTACCGGGTCCACCGCCGAATCGCGCGCCCGCGTCGCGGAGGCGATCGAGGCGGCGCTGCGCATCGGCCAGGGCCGCGTCAACGTCTACCCGCTCGCGCAGGACGACAAGGGCGAGTGGCAGCCCGGGCTGCCGTGGCGCTATTCCTCCGGCCTGCATTGCGCCGAGTGCGACATCCATTACGGCAACCCCTCGCCGTCGCTGTTCTCGTTCAACTCGCCGGTGGGCGCCTGCGAGGTGTGCCGCGGCTTCGGCCGGGTGATCGGCGTGGACTACGGGCTGGTGATCCCGAACGAGCGCCTGTCGCTGCGCGAGGGCGCGATCAAGCCCTGGCAGACCGAGAGCAACAAGGACTGCCAGCGCGACCTGCTGCGCTGGGCGCCCGAGTTCGGCGTGCGCCTGGACACGCCTTGGTGCGAGCTGTCCGACACCGAGCGCAAGGTGGTCATCGAGGGCGACCCGGCCTGGAAGGGCAAGTGGAACAAGCAGTGGTACGGCGTGGCGCGCTTCTTCAAGTGGCTGGAGTCCAAGTCCTACAAGATGCACGTGCGGGTGCTGCTGTCGCGCTACCGCGCCTACACGCCCTGCGAGGCCTGCGGCGGCGCGCGCCTGAAGAACGAGGCGCTGCTGTGGCGCCTGGGCACGCGTGCGGACGCCGACGCGCAGCTGCCGCCGGCCAAGCGCTTCCTGCCGCTCGGCTCGACCCATTCGCGCGCGGCGCTGGAGGCCCTGCCCGGCCTCACCGTGCACGACATGATGCTGCTGCCGATCGAGCGCACGCGCGACTTCTTCGGCACCCTGCAGCTGCCGGCGCCGCTGGACGAGGCGGCCGACCTGCTGCTCACCGAGGTGCGCGCGCGCCTGTCCTACCTGTGCCAGGTGGGCCTGGGCTACCTGACGCTGGACCGCCAGTCGCGCACGCTGTCCGGCGGCGAGGTGCAGCGCATCAACCTGACCACGGCGCTGGGCACCTCGCTGGTGAACACCCTGTTCGTGCTGGACGAACCCTCCATCGGCCTGCACCCGCGCGACATGGGCAAGGTCATCGAGGTGATGAAGAAGCTGCGCGACGCCGGCAACTCGCTGGTGGTGGTGGAACACGACCCGCAGATCATGTTCGCCGCCGACCGGCTGATCGACATGGGCCCCGGCCCGGGCGAGCGCGGCGGCGAGGTGGTGTTCCAGGGCCCCGCGACCGAGGTGCGCCACACCGGCACGCTGACCGCCGACTACCTCACCGGGCGCAAGCGCGCCGATGCCGGCATCGCGCCGCGCGCGTCCAACCCGCTGGGCCCGAACCTGGAGCTGCTGGGCGCCTCCGAACACAACCTGAAGGACATCGACATCCGCTTCCCGCTGAAGCGGCTGGTGTGCATCACCGGCGTGTCCGGCTCGGGCAAGTCCACGCTGGTGCAGGACGTGCTCTACAGCGCGCTGCGCAAGGACCTGGGCAAGCCCACCGAGACGCCGGGCGCGTTCCGCGAGCTGCGCGGCGCCGAGCTGATCGAGGACGTGGTGATGGTGGACCAGACCCCCATCGGCAAGACCACGCGCTCCAACCCGGCGAGCTACGTCGGCGCCTTCGACGCGATCCGCAGCCTGTTCGCGAACGACCCGGTGTCGCGCGAGCGCGGCTACGGCCCGGGCACCTTCAGCTTCAACGCCGGGGCGAACACCAAGAACGCCGGGCGCTGCCCGACCTGCGGGGGCAACGGCTTCGAGCATGTCGAGATGCAGTTCCTGTCCGACGTCTACATCCGCTGCCCCGACTGCGACGGCAAGCGCTTCCGCGGCGAGGTGCTGGAGGTCACGCTGCAGTCGCGGGCGCTGGGCGCGCGCGCCGGCGCGAAGTCGATCGCCGACGTGCTGGACATGACCGTGTCCGAGGCGCTGCAGTTCTTCGCCGACCGCGGTGACGTGGTCGCGGCGCTGGCGCCGCTGGCCGACGTCGGCCTGGAATACCTGAAGCTCGGCCAGCCGGTGCCCACGCTCTCCGGTGGCGAGGCCCAGCGCCTCAAGCTTGCCGGCCACCTGGCCGAGGCGGCCAAGGCGCGCTCGCCCGCGCCCTCCATCGGCGTGGGCGGACGCCGGCGCAACACCGGCAAGCTGTTCCTGTTCGACGAGCCGACCACCGGCCTGCACTTCGACGACGTCGCCAAGCTGCTCAAGTCCTTCCGCAAGCTGCTCGATTCCGGCCACTCGCTGGTGGTGATCGAGCACAACCTGGACGTGATCCGCGCCTGCGACTGGATCATCGAACTCGGCCCCGAGGGCGGCGAGGCCGGCGGCGCGCTGGTCGCCAGCGGCATGCCCGCCGACCTGATGAAGCACCCGGATTCGCACACCGCGCGCGCGCTGCGCGAGTACGAGGCGGCGTTCGCTGATCCCGAAGGCGCCTTTACCTCCACCCTCGCCCCCGAGTTGGCAACCGAGCCCACACCCTCGGCGCTGGCAGCCCGCGACGCCGCCGACCTCAAGGCGGGAAGGCCGCTGCAGTCCGCGCTGCGCGAGCGGCGCAACAGCATCACCATCCGCGCCGCGCGCGAGCACAACCTCAAGGGCGTGGACGTCGACATCCCGCGCAACCGCTTCACCGTGGTGACCGGCGTGTCCGGCTCGGGCAAGTCCACGCTCGCCTTCGACATCGTGTTCGCCGAGGGGCAGCGCCGCTACCTTGAGTCGCTGAACGCCTACGCGCGCCAGTTCGTGCAGCCGGCGGCGCGGCCCGACGTGGACGCGATCTTCGGCATCCCGCCGACGGTGGCGATCGAGCAGCGCACCAGCCGCGGCGGGCGCAAGTCCACGGTCGCCACCCTGACCGAGGTGTACCACTTCCTGCGCCTGCTCTATGTGAAGCTGGGCACGCAGCACTGCCCGGACTGCCAGGTCCCGATCGAGCCGCAGAGCCTGGACGTGATCGTCGCCCGCCTGATGCGCACCCACCGCGGCCAGCGCATCGGCCTGCTCGCGCCGCTGGTGATGAACCGCAAGGGCTTCTACACCGACCTCGCCAAGTGGGCGCAGGCCAAGGGCTACGGCTTCCTCCGCGTGGACGGCGAGTTCCTGCCCACCAATCGCTGGCCGCGGCTGGACCGCTTCCAGGAACACACGCTGGAACTGCCGGTGGCGGACATCAAGGTGGTCCCGGAGAACGAGGCCGCGCTGCGCGAGGGCCTGGCGCGCGCACTGGAGTTCGGCAAGGGCGTGGTGCACGTGCTCTCGCCGCTGGAGAAGCTCGCCGCCGCGCGTGAAAAAGGCAAGGGCCACGAGCGCATCGAGGTGGACCTCGACCAGACCGTGTTCTCCACCAAGCGCGCCTGCCCTTCCTGCGAGCGCAGCTTCCCGGAGCTGGACCCGCGCCTGTTCTCCTACAACTCCAAGCACGGCTGGTGCGGCACCTGCTTCGGCACCGGCGCCAAGCTGCCGGAGTTCGACGCCGAGCAGACCGGCGAGGAAGTCTGGTGGAACGACTGGTTCGAGGGCGTGGTGGAAGCCTGCGGCGCCTGCGACGGCAAGCGCCTGAACCGCGAGGCGCTCGCGGTGCGCTACCACGAGCGCTCGATTGCCGACATCGCGGCGCTGCCGGTGCATGGCGTGAAACGCTTCTTCGATGACCTGTCGCTCGAGGGCCGCGAGGCCGAGATCGCGCGTGACATCGTCGCCGAGCTGCGCTCGCGCCTGGGCTTCCTGGAGGAAGTCGGCCTGTCCTACCTGTCGCTGGACCGCTCCGCGCCCACGCTCTCGGGCGGCGAGGCGCAGCGCATCCGCCTCGCCTCGCAGCTGGGGTCCAACCTGCGCGGCGTGTGCTACATCCTGGACGAGCCGACCATCGGCCTGCATCCGCGCGACAACGGCATCCTGCTGAAGACGCTGGAGAAGCTGGAAGCCAAGGGCAACACCCTGATCGTGGTCGAGCACGACGAGGACACCATCCGCCGCGCGCACCACGTGATTGACCTCGGGCCCGGCGCCGGGCGCCTGGGCGGGCGGGTGATCGCGCAGGGCACGGCCGAGCAGCTGATGCTGCAGCCGGACTCCATCACCGGGCGCTTCCTGCTCAACCCGCTGCGCCATCCGCTGCACCCCACGCGCAAGGTCACGGCGGACACGCCGTCCATCGAGCTGCGCGGCGCCAACCTGCACAACCTGAAGGACGCCAGCGCGCGCATCCCGCTGGGACGCCTGGTGGTGGTCACCGGCGTGTCCGGCTCGGGCAAGTCCACGCTGGCGCGCGACGTGCTGCGCACCAACCTGGAGATGCTGGTGGCGGTCGAACGCGAGCGCGGCCGCACCACGCCGCCGCCGGTCGGCTGCGCGTCCATCACCGGCGCCGAGGGCATAGGCCGGGTGCTGGAAGTGGACCAGACGCCGATCGGCAAGACGCCGCGCTCCTGTCCCGCGACCTACGTCGGCTTCTGGGACGCGATCCGCCGGCTGTTCGCCGAGACCAACGAAGGCCGCCTGCGCGGCTACAAGGCCACGCGCTTCTCCTTCAACACCTCGGGCGGGCGCTGCGACGCCTGCGAGGGCCAGGGCATGAAGCGCATCGAGATGTCCTTCCTGCCGGACGTAAAGGTGCCCTGCGAGGTGTGCAACGGCGCGCGCTTCAACGCCGAGACGCTCGCGGTGCAGTGGAAGGGCAAGTCCATCGGCGAGGTGCTGATGCTGAGCGTGGACGAGGCGGTCGAGTTCTTCGCCGCGCACACCGCCATCCACCACGCACTTCGGCTGCTGCAGGACGTGGGCCTGGGCTACCTGACGCTGGGCCAGCAGAGCCCGACGCTGTCCGGCGGCGAGGCGCAGCGCATCAAGCTGGTGACCGAACTCGCGAAGGTCCGCGCCGACGGCAACGATGCCGCGGCGCGGCCGGGCCGCGCCGGGGCGCAGAAGAGCACGCTCTACGTGCTGGACGAGCCGACCGTGGGGCTGCACATGGCCGACGTGGAGAAGCTGATCCGCGTGCTGCACCGGCTGGTGGACGCCGGCAACACGGTGGTGGTGATCGAGCACAACCTGGACGTGTGGGCCGACGCCGACTGGATCATCGACCTCGGTCCCGAGGGCGGCGACAACGGCGGGCGGGTGGTCGCGCAGGGTTCGCCCAGGGCCATCGCATCCAGGGCCACGCACACCGGCGAGGCGCTGGCGGCCTTCCTGGCCGAACGTTCGGCATGAGCCCGCCGGGAACCGGGCGTAAGCCCATGACGCCGGGCTTTTGCCCGCAGGGCCGGGCATGAGCCCGCGGGCCCGCGCCTTCCTGCTGCTGTGCTGCGCGGCGACGCTGTGGAGCACGGCCGGCGTGCTGACCCGCCACCTCGAGCAGGCCCGCAGCTTCGAGGTGACGTTCTGGCGCAGCAGCTTCGCCGCGCTGTTCGTGCTGGTGGCGCTGGCGGTGACGCGCAGCGGCAGCGTGGCCGGCGCGATCCGCGCCACCGGCCGCTACGGCATGGTGTCGGGCGCGATGTGGTCGGTGATGTTCACCTGCTTCATGATCGCGCTCACCCTGACCAGCACGGCCAACACCCTGCTGATGAGCAGCCTGGGCCCGCTCACCACCACCCTGCTCGCCGCCGTCGTGCTGCGCGAGCGCGTGCCGGCGCGCACCTGGGTGGCGATCGCCATGGCCATGGCCGGCATGCTGTGGATGTTCTCGGCGCGCCAGGATCCCGGTGCGAGCACCGTGCGGGCCACCGACGCGCTGGGCATGCTGGTCGCGCTGGGCGTGCCGCTGGCCGCCGCGGTGAACGTGGTCACGCTGCGGCGCGCCTCGGCCAAGGTGGACATGGTGCCGGCGGTGCTGATCGGCGCCTGCGTGTCGGCCTCGGTGATGCTGCCCTTCGCGCTGCCGCTGTCGGCCACGCCACGCGACCTGGCCATCCTCGCGTTCCTGGGCTTTTTCCAGCTCGGCCTGCCGTGCATGCTGCTGGTGGCCGCGAGCAAGCATCTGCGCGCGCCCGAGATCTCCCTCGTCTCCCTGCTGGAAGTGGTGCTCGGGCCGGTATGGGCCTGGCTGGGCGCCGGAGAACGGCCTTCCGCCGCCACCCTCACCGGCGGGCTGTTCATCCTCGGCGCGCTGGCGCTGAACCAGCTCTGGAGCCTGGGCCGTTCGATGCAGGCCAGGAACAGCGCGAACTGAGCGGCGACGGGGCGGCGCCCGCCGATGCCCGCAGCGGCATGGGGGTAGACTTCCGCCACCGTCATCCACCCACGCCACCCACGTAACGAGGTCCCCATGTCCGGCGATTCCCATTCAGGCGCAGCCCCCCAGCCCACCGCGATCCCCACGTCGCTCGCGGAAATGATCTACGTGCAGCTGATCAGCCGCGCGTTCACCGCCGAGGGCGGCAAGCCCAAGATGGGCCTGGACCCGGCGGCGATCGCCAAGATGAGCCTGGAACTGGCCGGCGTGTTCATGAAGGCCGACCACGAGGCCAAGGTCGACCTGCTGCCCAAGAACCAGGGCTACGACGTCAAGCAGCTGGACCTGGGCTCGCTCGGCATCTAGTCCGGCCCCGTATGCGACACCGGGGTGACACACCCCGGTTCCCCCGCTTCAAGCAGGGGTGGCACGCCCCGGTCGTCATTGTCGTTCTCGGGGTGACACACCCCGGGAATTGCCGTATATTGTTGATAAGGCTTCTGTTTCGCGACATCCGGTTAGCGCGACAACCCTGTCTCCGGCGCCGTCCTGGCCCCGCAGACCATGAAACCGCACCACATCTGCCTGAACCGGTTTGCAAGCTTCGCGCTTGCCAGGCCGATACCTCGGAGCCGTATCCGGGATATCCCCGGAACCTTTGATGGATCGCATGCCCCAGAGCGGGCCTGCTCCCTCCGAGCCTGTCCAGGAGAACACCATCAGTACCCAGCAAGACCCATCCGGCGCAGCCGTTGAACCGCGCGCCCACACCATCGACAACACCGATCCCTTCCCCGTACGCGCAGCCAACCCCGAGAACGGTCCCGTGGACGCCTCGGCCTTCATCCCGCTGGGCCTCACGCCCGAGCTGGTGCGCGCGGTAGCCGAACAGGGCTACACCACCCCCACCCCGATCCAGGTGCAGGCCATTCCCGTGGTGCTGCAGGGACGCGACCTGCTGGGCGCCGCGCAGACCGGCACCGGCAAGACCGCCGGCTTCACGCTGCCGATGCTGCAGCGGCTGAACGCCACCGCGTCCAGGCAGGAAGGCAAGTCGCGCCATCCGCGCGCGCTCATCCTCACGCCGACGCGCGAACTCGCAGCCCAGGTGGCCGAGAGCGTGGCCACCTACGGCAAGTACCAGCCGATGCGCTCGACCATGATCTTCGGCGGGGTCAACATCAACCCGCAGATCGACGCGCTGCGGCGCGGCGTGGACATCGTGATCGCCACGCCCGGCCGGCTGCTGGACCACGTCGAGCAGAAGACCGTGGACCTCTCGCACATCGAGATCCTGGTGCTGGACGAAGCCGACCGCATGCTGGACATGGGCTTCATCCGCGACATCCGCAAGATCCTGAAGCTGCTGCCAGCCAAGCGCCAGAACCTGCTGTTCTCCGCGACCTTCTCCGACGAGATCCGCGACCTGGCCGGCGCCTTCCTGCACAACCCGGCGACCGTCGAGGTCGCACGCCGCAACACCACCGCGGAACTGGTGGGCCAGTGCGTCTACCCGGTGCACAAGGACCGCAAGCGCGAGCTGCTGTCGCACCTGGTGAAGGACGGCAACTGGTTCCAGGTGCTGGTGTTCACCCGCACCAAGCACGGCGCCAACCGGCTCGCGCAGCAGCTGGAGCGCGACGGCATCCAGGCCGACGCCATCCACGGCAACAAGAGCCAGAACGCCCGCACCCGGGCGCTGGCGCGCTTCAAGGCGAGCGACCTGCAGGTGCTGGTGGCCACGGACCTCGCCGCGCGCGGACTGGACATCGAGGAACTGCCGCACGTCGTGAACTACGACCTGCCGCACGTGCCCGAGGACTACGTGCACCGCATCGGCCGCACCGGCCGCGCGGGCGCGAGCGGCGAGGCGATCTCGCTGGTGTGCGCGGACGACCGTCCGCTGCTCCAGGCGATCGAGAAGCTGATCCACCGCAAGATCGAGCAACGCCACATCGAGGGCTTCGACACGCCGC
>CAIVVS010000298.1 GCA_903909415.1 uncultured Pseudomonadota bacterium
CGCGATCGTCTGGTTGGCGAACGAGGAGCTCATCACGAACGACGGGTGGCCCGTGCCGCAGCCCAGGTTCACCAGACGCCCCTCGGCCAGCAGGATGATCCGCTTGCCGTCCTTGAAGATCACGTGGTCGACCTGGGGCTTGATGTTCTCCCAGGTGCACTGCGCCTTCAGGCCGGCGACGTCGATCTCGTTGTCGAAGTGGCCGATGTTGCAGACGATGGCCTGGTCCTTCATCTTGGCCATGTGGTCGTGCGTGATCACGTGGAAGTTGCCGGTCGCGGTCACGAAGATGTCGGCCTTGTCGGCCGCCCAGTCCATGGTCACCACGCGGTAGCCTTCCATCGCCGCCTGCAGCGCGCAGATCGGGTCCACTTCCGTGACCCAGACCTGGGCCGACAGGGCGCGCAGCGCCTGCGCGCTGCCCTTGCCCACGTCGCCGTAGCCCGCGACCACCGCGACCTTGCCGGCGATCATCACGTCGGTGGCGCGCTTGATGCCGTCCACCAGCGATTCGCGGCAGCCGTACAGGTTGTCGAACTTGGACTTGGTGACCGAGTCGTTGACGTTGATCGCCGGGAAGGCGAGCTGGCCGTCCTTGTGCATCTGGTACAGGCGGTGCACGCCGGTGGTCGTTTCTTCCGTCACGCCCTTGATTTCCTTCAGGCGGCTGGAGTACCAGTTCGGCGAGGCGGCGATGCGCTGCTTGATCGCGGCGAACAGGAACTTCTCCTCTTCGCTGCCCGGGTGGCCGATGCAGGAGGCGTCCTTCTCGGCACGCGCGCCCAGGTGCAGCAGCAGCGTGGCGTCGCCGCCGTCGTCCAGGATCATGTTGGCGTTGGTGCCGGCCGGCCATTCGAAGATGCGGTGGGTGAATTCCCAGTATTCCTCGAGGTTCTCGCCCTTGTAGGCGAATACCGGCGTGCCGCGCGCGGCGATGGCGGCGGCGGCGTGGTCCTGGGTGGAGAAGATGTTGCACGAGGCCCAGCGCACGTCGGCGCCGAGCGCCTGCAGCGTCTCGATCAGCACCGCCGTCTGGATGGTCATGTGCAGCGAGCCGGTGATGCGCGCACCGCGCAACGGCTGCTGGGTGGCGAACTCCTCGCGGATCGCCATCAGGCCGGGCATCTCGGTCTCGGCGATGGCGATTTCCTTGCGGCCCCAGTCGGCGAGCGACAGGTCGGCCACATGGAAGTCCTGCTTGGATTGCTGCTTGGGTACGGCGCTCATCACGCCCTCCTTTCGTATTAGGAAAAAGGTCGTGAGCGCCGTTGCGGTGATGACATCCCAAGCCTGGCAGGGTCGGGCCCTGTCGCAACGCTCCTTGGGAAGACCCGCATTTTACCCCACAGCCCCGAGAAAGTTCCATCCGGATCGGTGCCCGGGCAGGAAGCGGCCCGGGCGGCGGCTCAGGTAGCCACTCAGGCAGCCACTCAGGCGGCCACCTGCGCCGGCGATTTCCACAGCGCGTCGATGTTGCCCAGCTTCCAGTGGGCCGGGTCCTCGTGCGAGGTGATCGCATCCGGGCAGTCCGGCTCGGCCAGGTCCAGGCGCTCGCGCCGGACGGGGCGGCGCTCGGTGGCGGAGTGGAAGGCCAGCACCACCGGCCGCAGCAAGGAGGCGCTGGGGGCTTCCACCACCACCGCCAGGCGGTCGGACTTCAGGCGCACCAGCGCGCCCACCGGGTAGATGCCGACGCTGCGCACGAAGTGCTGGAACACCGCCGGGTCGAAGTGGCCCTTGCTCCATTCGGCCATCTTGCGCACCGATTCGGCCGGGTCCCAGCCGCGCTTGTACGGGCGGTTCGACGTGATCGCGTCGTAGACGTCGCACACCGCGCCCATGCGCGCCAGCAGGCTGATGTCCTCGCCCGCGAGGCCGTGCGGGTAGCCGCTGCCGTCCATCTTTTCGTGGTGGTGCAGGCACACGTCCAGCGCGGCCTGCGACACCAGGCCGCTGCGGCTGAGCAGCGCATGCCCCTGCACCGGGTGCGCCTTTACCTGCGCGAACTCCTCGTCGGTCAGGCTGCCGGGCTTGTTCAGCACCGCGTTGGGTACCATCATCTTGCCCACGTCGTGCAGCAGGCCGGCCATGCCGGCCTCGCGCACCAGCCCCGCGTCCAGCCCCATCTGCCGCGCCAGCGCGATCATCAGGCCGCACACCGCGACCGAGTGCATGTAGGTGTAGTCGTCCGCGGTCTTCAGCCGCGCGACGCTGATCAAGGCGGCCGGGTTGCGCATCACCGAGCCGGCGATCTGCTCGACCAGCGGCGCGACGCTGGCGGGCTCGATGGCCGCGCCCATGCGCGCCTCGCGGAACATGCCCATCACCGCGCGCCGGGAGTCGCGGCAGATCTGCGTTGCCCGGTCCAGTTCCTCCGCCAGCGACACGCGCTGCGCGGCGGCTTCGGGCGATGGCTCGATGGACGGCGCGGGCCCGGTGGACTGGATGGCGGCCGAGGGCTCGGCGACGGTCTGCACCAGCTCGCGTTCGATGCGCTCGCGCGCCTGCTGCTCGGTCTCGCCGCAATCCACGTCCAGCCCGCGCGCGGTGTCGATCCAGGCCTGCTTCACGCCGCTGGCGAGGATGCGGGCGATGTCCTTCGGGTCGCTGAGCTTGAACGAGCTGCGCCAGAACGGGTGCTCCATCCACGACCCGCACAGTTCGTGCAGGTACATGCCGGCGCGCAGCTGGCTGGTGTCGATGCGTTTGAGCGTGGGACCCATGTATCGGATAACGGCAGGCCGGGGATGTGCTTGAGGCGCGGAAAATTCCACCACGGGATCAGCAGCTTAGGCCGCGTCCGGGCAACAAAAAACCCGGCACAGGGCCGGGTTTCTTGTCTTGTTCGGGCCTTTCGAGCCGGCCCGGACAGGGTGGGTTGCCTTACTTCGCGTCCGCCTTCAGGGCTGCGGCCTTGATTAGGCGTTGGCTCCGGCCGCCGCTGCGCGGCTTAACCTTCGCTGCGCGAAGGTTAGCCTCCGCCGAAGGCCCAATCAGGCGTCAGCCTTGAGGGCTGCCGCTTTGTCGGTCCTTTCCCAGGTGAATTCCGGCTCGGCGCGGCCGAAGTGGCCGTAGGAGGCGGTCTTCTCGTAGATCGGGCGCAGCAGGTCCAGCATCAGGATGATGCCCTTCGGGCGCAGGTCGAAATGCTTGCTGACCAGCTCCGAGAGCTTCTCGTCCGAGACCTTGCCGGTGCCGAAGGTGGTGACCATCACGCTGGTGGGCTTGGCCACGCCGATGGCGTAGGACACCTGCACCTGGCAGCGCGAGGCGAGGCCCGCGGCGACCACGTTCTTGGCGACATAGCGCGCGGCGTAGGCGGCGGAACGGTCCACCTTGGACGGGTCCTTGCCGGAGAACGCGCCGCCGCCGTGCGGGGCGGAGCCGCCGTAGGTGTCGACGATGATCTTGCGCCCGGTCAGGCCGCAGTCGCCCTTGGGGCCGCCGATTTCGAAGGCGCCGGTCGGGTTCACCAGGTAGTTGATCTTGCCCTTGACCAGTTCCTTGGGCAGCACCGGCTTGATGATCTGCTCGATCACCGCTTCCTCGATCTGCTTGTGGGTCACGCCGGGCTTGTGCTGGGTGGACAGCACCACGGTCTCGATGGACTCGGCCTTGCCGTCCACGTAGCGCAGGGTCACCTGCGACTTGGCGTCCGGGCGCAGCCAGGCCAGGCGGCCGTCGCGGCGCAGTTCCGACTGGCGCTCGACCAGGCGGTGCGACAGGTAGATGGCCAGCGGCATCTGCTGCTCGGTCTCGTCGCAGGCGTAGCCGAACATCAGGCCCTGGTCGCCGGCGCCCTGGTCCAGGTCCAGGCCCTGGCCTTCGGTGACGCCCTGCGAGATGTGCTGCGACTGCTCGCCGTACTGGACCAGCAC
>CAIVVS010000299.1 GCA_903909415.1 uncultured Pseudomonadota bacterium
GCGCGAGCACCAGCATTGCCGCCGTCGCAGTGGCCAAGTCGCCGGCCGACGGCTACACGCTGTTCATGGCGGGCAACTCCAATGCGGTGACGCCCAGCCTGCAGAAGAGCGTGCCCTTCGACTTCTTCCGCGATTTCTCGCCGGTGGCGCTGGCCGTCACGGTGCCCAGCATCCTGGTGGTCAACCCGGTGCTGGGCGTGGCCGACGTGCCGCAACTGGTGGAACTGGTGAAGAAGAGCCCGGGCAAGGTGTTCTTCGCTTCTTCCGGCAACGGCACCATGTCGCACCTCGCGGGCGAGCTGTTCGGCCATACCGTGGGCTCGCGCATGACCCACGTGCCCTACAAGGGAAGCTCGCAGGCGGTGACCGACCTGCTCTCGGGCGCGGTGCCGGTGATGTTCGCGCCCGCGTCCACCGTGCTGCCCTACATCAAGGACGGCAAGCTGCGCGCGCTGGCCACCACCGGCGTGGAGCGCTCGCGCCTGGCGCCCGACCTGCCCACCATCGCCGAGCGCGGCGTGAAGGATTACGACACGCGCATCTGGTTCGGCGTGGTCGCCCCCACCGGGACCCCGGAGCCGGTGATCCGCAGGCTGGCCGTCGCGGTGAACGGCGCACTCGATGCCAGCGACGTCGTCAGCCAGCTGGCGGTTCAGGGCATGGAACCGTTCAAGGGCGACGCGAAGCAGTTCTCGGAACACATGCGCCGCGAGATGACCCGCTGGGCCGCGCTGATCAAGAGCCGCGGCATATCGGCGGACTGAGCCGCGAAACGGCAGGCGTACCGCGCTGCGCCTGCGCCCCCCCACATTCCTGATGGAAGTCCCATGACCACCCTGCGCCAACTCATCGCCGGCCCCGAGCTGGTCGTCGCACCGCTGGTGCTCAACCCCATCATGGCGCGCCTCGCGCAGGACACCGGCTTCAAGGCCGGCTACCTGAGCGGCGGGTCGCTGGGCTGGCAACAATGCGTGACCGAGGCCAACCTCACGCTGCCCGAGATGGCGCAGGTCGCACTGGACATGCGCGCCGCGAGCGACCTGCAACTGATTCTGGACGCGGGCGGCGGCTGGGGCGACCCGGTGCACATGCACCGCACCATGGCCCTGGCCGAGGCGGCTGGCTTCGCCGCGCTGGAAGTGGAAGACCAGTTCCTGCCGCGCCGGGTGCACCACCACATCGGCATGGAGCGCCTGGTCGAGCCGGAGCTGCTGGTGCAGAAGATCCGCGAGCTGCGCGCCGCCCGCAGGAACCCGGACACGATGATCATCGCGCGCACCAACGCGCTGCGCGGCGGCACCATGGACGATGCGCTGCGCCGCGCCGAGCTGTTCCACCAGGCCGGCGCCGACATGCTGTTCGTGCACACCCGCGACCCGGAACAGATCCGCACCATCGGCGAGCGCCTGCCCGCGCCGCTGATGATCTTCGCCCCCGGCGACGGCTTCGGCGAATTCGCGCTGTCGCGCAAGGACTTCCACGGCCTGGGCTACCGGATCGCGGCGTCCTCGGGCTCGGCCTTCGCCGCCATGTACAAGGCGGTGCGCCAGTCCTACGAATGCATGGCGCGGGACGAGCTGGACCCGTTCCTGGGCAAGGGTGGGGTGGGCAGGCAGCTCAAGCTCGCGCACGCGACCTGCGGGCTGGAGGCGCTGCTGGCGGTGGAGAAGGCCACCACCGGCGGGTAAGCCGGCGGCAGGTTTCATCAAGCTGTTATCCCGGCGTCGCACCGCTGTCACATGGCAGGGCTACCTTCCGTGAAACCACGGAGAGGAATCCCATGAACGATTTCCTGCAGGCCCTGCGCACCCAGCGCTGGGACGACCACCGCTACTACCACCACAGCCGCATCAACCAGGCGCTGCACCTGCTGAGCGCGCTCAGCTTCCTCGTCGCCTACGCGCTGCTGTTCGTGAACCCGGTCGCCGCCGCGCTGGTGGCCTGGCTGGTGTCCATGACCAGCCGCCAGGCCGGGCATTTCTTCTTCGAGCCCAAGGGCTATGACGAGGTGAACCAGGCCACCCACGAGCACAAGGAAGAAATCAAGGTCGGCTACAACCTGGAGCGCAAGGTCGTGCTGCTGGCGATCTGGGCGGCCATCCCGCTGGCGCTGTCGCTGGACCCGACGCTGATGGGCCTGATCGAACCCGAGGGCCTGGTGCACGACACCGGACTGCTGTGGCTGGCGCTGGGCGCCGGCGGCCTGCTGTTCCGCACCGTGCACCTGTTCTTCCTGAAGGACATCCAGACCGGGCTGGTGTGGTGCACCAAGATCCTGACCGACCCGTTCCACGACGTCATGCTCTATTACCGCGCGCCGCTCTACCTGCTGCGCGGGGAGCTGATAGACCCGCGGCACGCCCAGCGGCACGGCTGATTTCGACGCACCCGGCGCGACTGCCGGGTGGTCCGATCACGACGTTCCCGGCGCGAGCGCCGGGAACGTTCAGCGCAGGTGCGCGAGCAGTTCCCGCAGGATGCGGCGCTTGATCGCCTTGTTGCTGGCGCCCGGCTGGGCCCACCACCAGCCGTCCGCCTGCATGGCGCGCGCCGCCGCGATGAAGCGGTCCGCCACCGCATCGAAATCCGCCTGCGTGTAGTCCAGGCTGAATATCAGGCGGCCGGTCCCCACCCAGGACAGCGCCAGTCCCTCGGCGCGCAGGTAGTACTGGAGCATCCAGTTGTAGCGCGACGGCCGCGTGTAGGACACGGTCCAGATCGACTGCAGGTTGGCCACGCGCACCGGCAGGTCGGCCTCGGCCAGCCTCGCGTTCAGGCGCGCCGCGCGGGCGTTCCAGGTGTCGTCCAGCCCGCGGTACACCGATTGCAGCACCGGCGTTTCCAGCGCGCGCAGGAACTCGTGCATCGCGCCCATGACATGCGGGTGGGCGTTGAAGGTGCCGCGCGCGAAGCAGACGTCGGCCGGTCGGTCGTCGCGAAAGCGCTTCATCAGGTGGGCGCGCCCGCAGACCACGCCCACCGGCAGCCCGCCGCCCAGCGTCTTGCCGTAGGTGACCATGTCGGCTTCCACGCCGAAGTACTCCTGCGCCCCGCCGGGCGCGAGCCGGAAACCGAGGACCACCTCGTCGAATATCAGCACGATGCCGCGCTCGGTGCAGACCGCGCGCAGTTCCTTCAGCCAGGCGGTGTAGGCGGCGCGGTCGAAACCGGCGCTGCGGCCGCTGTCCACCAGCGCGGAATCGCCCGGCGCATTGGCGTTCGGGTGCAGCGCCTGCAGGGGGTTGACCAGCACGCACGCGATGTCGCGCCGCCGGCGCAGCACGCGCAGCGAATCCTGGTGCATGTCCTTGAGGGTATAGGTCTCGTGCGCCGGCAGCGGGTTGCCCACCCCGGGTTGCACGTCGCCCCACCAGCCGTGGTACGCCCCGCAGAAGCGCACCAGGTGGCTGCGGCGGGTGTGGTAGCGAGCCAGGCGCACCGCCTGCATCACCGCCTCGGTGCCGGACATGTGGAAGGACACCTGCTCCAGCCCGGAGACCTCGCGCAGGCGCCGCACGTTGTACGCCACCACGGGGTGGTAGGCGCCCAGCGACACGCCCAGGTCGCGCACGCGCTCCGCGCCCGCGGCCATCCAGGCCTTGTAGCTGTCGTGGCCGAAGACGTTGACCCCGTAGGAGCCGGTCAGGTCGTAGAACCGGTTGCCGTCCAGGTCGGTGAGCTGCACGCCGCTGGAAGCCGCCATGAAGGCGCCCGCGCCGAGGTGCCCGCGCACCAGCCGGCTGTACTGGAAGGGCACGCGGTAGGCCGAGGTGAACTGCAGGTCGGCGATCGCATCGGCCACCTCTGCGGTCTGCGCGCGCGTCAGGGCAAAGCGCTCGCGGTACAGCGCGGACAGCCGCATGAAGGCCTCGCGCCGCTGCTGCGCCACGTACTGCGGCGCATCGTCGCTCGCGAAGAACGTCGTTTCGTCATATTCGTAGTGTGGAATCAGCCTCGCGATCCGGCGCGCCATGCGCGAGTGTCCCGACAGGGACCGGTGCTTGGCGCGGCTGAGTTCGAGTCGTGTCCTTGCCTTGCTGATCGCCGTGGCCAAAGCCGCGGCGCCCGCGAGGTAGAGACCCAGGGTCGGGATGTCGGTGTCCATGGCCCTGATGTGTACCGCACCGCCTTTACAGGAACGTGACCATGGCGGCACCCGCCTCCAGGATCTTCTCGAACGCCTGGCTGAACTTCCAGCTGACCAACCGCATCCCGCGCCGCACGCTGACCCGGTTCATGGGCTGGTTCAGCCAGGTCGAGCAGCCCTGGGTGCGCGATGCCTCCATCGCGGTCTGGCGGGCGTTCTGCGACGTGGACCTGTCCGACGCCCGCAAGCAGCGCTTTGCCAGCCTGCACGACTGCTTCATCCGGGAACTGGTGCCCGGCGCCCGGGCGGTCGACCCCGACCCGTCGGTGCTCGCCAGCCCGAGCGACGGCATCGTCGGGGCTTGCGGCGCGATCGGCGACGGGACGGTGGTCCAGGCCAAGGGCATGCCCTACACCCTGGCCGAACTGCTGCAGGACCCGGCACTCGCGGCGGGCTTCCACGGCGGCTGCTACGCCACGCTGCGCCTGACCGCCGGCATGTACCACCGCTTCCACGCGCCCCATGACGGCGCGATCGACGGCGTGGACTACATCGCGGGCGACGCCTGGAACGTGAACCCGCCGGCGCTGGCGCGGGTGGAGCGGCTGTACTGCCGCAACGAACGCGCGGTGATGGCGATGCGGCTGGCCGCCGGCGGGGCCGGGGGCGGAGACGGATACCGGATCGCGCTGGTTCCGGTCGCCGCGGTGCTGGTGGCGAGCATCCGGCTGCGCTTCGCCGACGTGGTGCTGCACCTGCGGCGCTTCGGTTCCTCGCGCATTCCCTGCCGCGCGAGCTTCGCCAAGGGCGAGGAAATGGGATGGTTCGAGCATGGCTCGACCATCATCGTGCTCGCGCCACGCGGATTCAGGCTGGGCGACGCGGTCCGGCAGGGAACCCGCATCCGCATGGGCGAGCCGCTGATGCGCCTGCCCGCCGGGGACTGAGACGCGCGTCACGCAAACGTTACCTGCCATTCACGGCATTGCAACCTCCCTGCGGTTGAATGTCGTCATACCCTTGCAGAAGCCGCCAGCGTGCGCCCAGCCGACCTGCCCCCCGAGTTCAAGGCCCCCTACAGGACCATCTGGATATCGGACCTGCACCTGGGCACCCCGGGTTGCAAAGCGGACTACCTCCTGGATTTCCTGCGCGAGAACGAGTCCGAGACGCTCTACCTGGTGGGCGACATCGTCGACGCGTGGCGCCTGAAGAAGTCCTGGTACTGGCCGCAGTCGCACAACGACGTGGTGCAGAAACTGATGCGCAAGGCGCGCAAGGGCACGCGCGTGGTGTACGTGCCGGGCAACCATGACGAGCCGCTGCGCGACTACCTGGACCACAACTTCGGCGGCGTCGAAATCCAGGACGAAGTCATCCACCAGCTCGCCGACGGCCGGCGCCTGCTGGTGATCCACGGCGACCTGTTCGACGGCGTGATACGCCACGCCAAGTGGCTGGCCTACCTTGGCGACTCCGCCTACACCATGATCCTGGCCTTCAACCACTGGTTCAACCACCTGCGCGTGCGGCTGGGATTCCCCTACTGGTCGCTGTCCCAGTACCTCAAGTACAAGGTCAAGAACGCGGTCAGCTTCATCAGCGACTTCGAGCAGGCGCTGGCCAACGAGGCGCGCCGGCGCGGCGTGGACGGCGTCGTCTGCGGACACATCCACAAGGCCGAGATACGCGACATCGACGGCATCCTCTACTGCAACGACGGCGACTGGGTCGAGAGCCTCACCGCACTGGTGGAGACCCACGCCGGGGAGCTGCGCGTGGTCGAATGGCACGCCCGCTCGCCGGCGGACGCCCGCGAGCAGGAAATGCAGATTCCGGAAGCGACCCCCGCATGAAGGCGCGCCCGTGAGGCTGGCCCTGGTCACCGACGCCGCCCCGCCGCAGGTCAACGGCGTGGTGATCACGCTGCGCACGCTGGCGGCGAAGCTGGAACAGTCCGGACATGACGTGCGCTTCGTGACGCCGGCCAGCTTCCGCACCTTCCCCTGCCCCACCTATCCAGAGATCCGGCTCGCGCTGTTCCCGGGTTTCGGCATGCGCCGCGCGCTGGACAGCCTGGAGCCCGATGCGATCCACATCGCGACCGAGGGGCCGCTGGGCATGGCGGCGCGGCGCTACTGCCTGCGCGAGGGCCTGCCCTTCACCACCTCGTACCACACGCGCTACCCGGAGTACCTGCGCTCGCGCGCGCCGATCCCCGAGCGGCTCACCTATGCCTGGCTGCGGCGCTTCCACGCCAAGGCAGAGCGCGTGATGGTGCCCACGCGCTCGATCCAGGCGGACCTGCAGGCGCGGGGATTCCACAACACGGTGATCTGGCCGCGCGGCGTAGAGATCAGCCGCTTCTGCCCCGAGGGGCCGCCGCCGCCGGAGCAGCACCGCCCGTCGGGACGCGGTCCGGTGTTCGCCTACGTGGGACGCGTCGCGGTGGAGAAGAACCTCGGCGCCTTCCTGTCGCTCGACCTGCCCGGCACCAAGTGGGTGATCGGCGGCGGCCCGCAGCTCGCCCAGTTGCGGGACGAGTTCCCCGACGCGCATTTCACCGGGCCGGTCGACCACGCCGACCTGCCCGCCTACTCCCGCGCCGCCGACGTGTTCGTGTTCCCGAGCCGTACCGACACCTTCGGGCTGGTGCTGCTCGAGGCCATGGCCTGCGGCGTGCCGGTGGCGGCCTACCCGGTACCCGGCCCGCTGGACGTGATCGCCAACAGCGGCGCGGGCGTGCTGCATACCGACCTGCGCGAAGCCGCGCTCAGGGCGCTGGCGGTGCCGCCGCGCGTGGCGCGCGCGCATGCCGAAGGCTTCTCATGGGACAGCGTGTCGCGGACCTTCTTCGGGCACCTGGCGCCGATCGGCCGGGCGCCTGTGGTCGGCCACGCAACGGCGGCGGGCTGAACGTAGTCTGGCAGCAACGGAAACAAAAAAGGGCCAGAGGAATCCTCTGGCCCTTTTTGCATTCTGGTGGAGTGGAAGGGAATCGAACCCTCGACCTTCGCATTGCGAACGCGACGCTCTCCCAACTGAGCTACCACCCCAACCCCTTTCTTTTCAATTACTTAGCGATCTGAAGTGCCGTGCCTGACCGAACATCTGACCGAAATGGGGGTGTTTGGTGTTCATCCGGAAACGCGGTAACCGCTGGCAAGCCCGAGTAGCTTTCAAGGGGCAACAAGAGCGGCTTAGGACGTTTGGAACGGAGGTAGAGGCGCGGGCATGGGGCGCAGCAATCGCTGCCCAGTTTGCCGAGCAGGGGTA
>CAIVVS010000300.1 GCA_903909415.1 uncultured Pseudomonadota bacterium
GCTCGGAGAGCGCCCGCTCGGCGGCGGCCTGCGCCGCCCTGTCCTCGGCCGCCGCCCGGTTGAGCGCGGCACTCACCAGCGACTGGCCGCCCGCCGTGGCGGCGGACGCGGTGGCTGCTTGCGCGGACCTCCCGGCCGCTTGCGCCGGCGCCGCGGCTCCCGCCTGCGGCGCCGTGTCAGGCGCCGCTTCGGGCGCCATGCCCCCCGTGGCGGGACCCGGCTGCGCCTCGGCCGCCTTGCGCGCGTCGCGCTCGCGCCGCTCCCGCTCGGCGCGCAGCATTTCCTGGATGAGCTTGCTCAAGCGCGCGTACCCGGGGCCATCAGACCAGCGTGAACTCGAGCAGGCCGGTGCGCGCCTGGAACCACTCGCGGCGCAGCTGCGCCTGGTCGGTGAACCGCGAACCCGGCAGCCAGCGGCAGCCCAGCTGCACCGTCAGCGGATGGATGTCGAACGGCCAGGGATCGACGCGCACGGTGCGCCCGTCCACCGGGGTGAGCGTGAGCTTCACGCCGGCGCCCTCGGCCGTGCCCACCGCCTGCGGCACCGGGTCGATGTGGCTCACCACCGGCTCGGCGCAGCCGAAGTACAGGCCGAGCAGGTCCCAGACCTGCAGCAGCCGGTAGTTGAACTGCAGTTCCCGCGCGTCCACGTTCGCCTTGAGACCAGCCTGCCAGGCCTCGTTGCGGGTGACGAATTCGTCCACCGCCGGGATGGGCGTGCGGTTGTTGTAGATCACCGGGTGGGCGATGGTGCCGTAGCGCGCGCGCCACAGGCCGGTGCGGTGCATGCTGGCGAGCAGCCCGGAATACGGGTCGATGGACGCCAGCCAGTCCACGCACCACTGGTAGGAGGCGAACTGCTTGTCCATCGGCGGCACGTGCAGGAAATCCGGGGTCTCTCCGGAGGCCACGTCCAGCATCGGCTCGGTCTCGTAGCGCAGCCAGCCGTAGTCGTGGTACACGGCGGCGCGCACCGTCGATTCCCATTGCGCAGGCGGCGCGAACGCCGGGCCGCCGGCCTCGCGGCCGTTGCCCGAGGGGTTGCCCCAGTGCGCGGCGAACTGGCCGACCATGCGCGAGTGCTCGGTCTGCGCGACCAGCATCAGGCTGCCGTCGTCCTGCTTGCGCACGATCATGGCGCCCTCCCTTGCTGACGTTACCCTGCTGACTTTCCCTCGGCGTCCCATGCCCGGCAGCCTTCGCCGGGCTGCGGGGATGATACCGCCTGATTCCGGCTGCCGCGTCGCACCACCGCGCCCGCGGCGGCTCGCGCATAATCGCGGGCGTCCGCGACACGCGGCGTGGCGCCCATGCCGCCCGCACCCAGTCGCCCATCCATCCCGAGGAGGAATCCATGGCCGCCACCACCAAACCGCCGTACCGCGCTGACCACGTCGGCAGCCTGCTGCGCCCGCTGGAACTGCACGAGGCACGCGCCAAGGCGCGCAAGGGCGAGATCGACGCCGCCGCGCTCAAGGCGGTCGAGGACAGGTGCATCAGGCACGCGGTGGCGCTGCAGGAAGCCGTGGGCATCCCGGCGGTCACCGACGGCGAGTTCCGCCGCACCTACTGGCACATCGACTTCCTGCTCGGCTTCGGCGGCGTGACCACCGCGGCCGAGAGCTTCGCGGTGAAGTTCGGCGGCACCGAGGAGCAGCCGCCGCTGCTGCAGGTCAAGCAGAAGATCCGCCGCACCAGGCCCAACATGCTGGAGCACTTCACCTACCTGCAGGGCCTGGTGACCAAGGGCACGCCCAAATTCTGCATCCCGTCGCCCGCCATGCTGCACCTTCGCAGCGACCGCGCCGAGCTGTCCAAGACCTACCCGGACATCAACGAGTTCTGGGCCGACCTGACGCAGGCCTACCGCGAGGAAATCGCCGACCTGTACAAGTCGGGCCTGCGCTACCTGCAGATCGACGACACCAGCATCGCCAACCTGTGCGACGAGAAGGTGCGCGCGCAGACCAAGAAGCTGGGCGACGACCCGGACAAGCTGCCGCAGATCTATGCGGACGCGGTGAACGCGGCGATCCGCAACGTACCGGCCGACATGACGGTGACGGTGCACACCTGCCGCGGCAACTTCAAGAGCACGTGGATGGCCAGCGGCGGCTACGACCCGGTGGCCGAGACGGTGTTCAACACGATCAAGGCCGACGGCTTCTTCCTGGAGTACGACACCGACCGCGCCGGCGGCTTCGAGCCGCTGCGCTTCATGCCGCGCGGCAAGAAGGTGGTGCTCGGCCTGGTCAGCTCCAAGCTGCCGGCGCTGGAAACCAAGGCCGACCTGAAGCGGCGCATCGAGGCCGCGTCCAAGTTCGTGCCGCTGGAGGACCTGTGCCTGTCGCCGCAGTGCGGCTTCGCCAGCACCCACCACGGCAACGTGATGAGCGAGGACGACGAGAAGAAGAAACTCGGCCTGGTGATCGAGACCGCGAAAGAGGTGTGGGGCGGGCTCTGAGCGACGCCGCCTCGGGAAGTCGTTCCCGGGGTGGGCAAGTGCTGGTGCCGGATATCCGACTCGAACGGATGACCTACCGCTTACAAGGCGTACCGCATGCAGTCTCAGGAGTTCCGTGGAACATTTGGCGCGGCCTGCGCTCGCGTGTAGCGGTCGAACAGTGTCGGAAAAGGCCGGCTCCGGACGACGCGGGGTCGGGACTATCCCCGCGAGGGGGGATTTCCAGCACAGACCGTCCGATTGATCCCTTTTCGGGCCGAGTAAATCATCGGGGCTGGTGAAAAGAGGGGCTTGATTTTCCTGTTCCCTGACTGCACCAATCCCGTCCAGGGATAGAATCCCAGCGCGAGGCCAGGACGCTTCCGTGAATTCCCTCGGTCCCCCACTTCAACCGGTCTGCTGGCAACCGCCTTTCCAGGAGTGATGCATGTACGATGCGACGCTGCTCGATACCGTCGGGCGTCTGCTGCTCGTCAGCCTGTTCGTCGTGACGGGGATCATGAACTTGGCCCCCGCCACGGTGAAGGAACATGTCCACCGCATGACTGATCTCGGGGTGCCGTTCCCTGCGGTGTCGCTGTGGTTCGGTACTGCGATCGAATTTGCAGGCTGCGCCTTGGTGCTCACCGGATGGCACGCCGACATCGGCGTCATCCTGCTGATCGTGTTCATCGTGGTTGCCACCTGGATATTCCACCGCTTCTGGATCTACTCAGATCCCCTGCGGCGCAGGATCAGCAGGCTGACGCTGCTGAGCAACACCGCCATCGTCGGCGGCTTGCTGCTGCTGTTGCAGAATGTGCGCGCCTGAGAGCGCGGCTGCCAGTTGCCGCCGAGCGGCCTCGCCAGCCAGGGAATGATCACTTCCGACAGAATCCGCCCGTCCGGCCACCCAGCGCCGCGCCCTAGGTGCCCGCCCCGGCTGACGCCCAGGCATCCCTGCCAAGCCCGTCGATCGCACCGAAAACCTCCCGCACCTCGTCCGGCTTCATCCCGGTGAGCGGTCAGGCGTTGCGATCGGCCCGGCTCTGAACCTCGTCACGCAGTTCTGGCCACGTCCTGGGCGCGGCTATTCGGGAATCTCCAGCCATATGAACGCGATCCTCTGCTGAACCTTCCAACGGCGGCCGGGACAGCGCCCCCCCCCCGCGACCTCGCACGCCTCAGACCTTGCGGACTGGCAGCGCGAGGAACGACGGATGCTTCGCATCGTGATGGATGGTGTCCCGCCCGATCTTGGTGGGCGCGTACTCATGGGCAAAAATGAACTCCGTCAGCGCCGAATCCCCGTTGGCCATCTCCAGACGGATGCGGCTTCCCTTGGCAAAACGGTGTGCCGTCGGCATCACGGCGATCTCGAAACGGTAGGGCTTGCCCGGCACGATCGGTTGCGGATCGGTGTGCGTGTACCAGGGCTCGTACTCGGTGCTGTGCTTCGGATCCAGCGCCCGGTGCGATGCGCGCAGCCAGCCCTTGGTCACAACCAGGAAGCGCGGGTTGACGCCGGCTTTGCGCTCCTCGGGCGATTGCGCGTACTGCTCCGAAAGCTTCACGACGAAGTCCGTGTCCTTGCGCAAGGATGAGGCATACAGCACAAGCTTGATCGGCCCTGTCACCTCCAACTCCGCTTCCAGCGGCGCGGTGGTGAAAGTGAGCACGCGGCGAACGGCATCGGGCCGGCCATCGGGTCCCATGCCGACCACGCCGGACCGCCAACCGGGATTGGGATAGTCGTAGGAAGTCGATGCCGCGCCGTTCACATCCGGCGTTTCGCTCAGCGTGCCGTCGTTGAGGGAATCGACGCTCCCGGTCGGGCCGCTGCCAAGCCTGAAGTTGCGGTACACCAGACCGGCGGGGGGCCAGTTGTCCGCAGATCGCATGTCGCCCACGCCAGTGACGAAGTAGCGCACGGTCGGCTGCGACTCGTAGTTGGTGTCCTTGCCTTTCAGGTAGCGGTCGTAAAAGGGCAGCATGTACGTCTGGTGAAAGGCAACGCTGGAAAAGTCCTGCACCGCCGCATGCACGTCGGAAGAACCGAACACCAGCAGCTTCTTGGGGCCGCCAGCGCGCTGGAAGCCGATGATGTTGCCGTTAAGGTGCAGGTCAACCTTCCGCCAGACACCGATCGAGAACACAGGCACCCTCGCCTTGTGCAGGATCTCCGCGGCAGAGCGGCTCTTCCAGAACGAGTCATAGGTGGGATGCGACCGCACGGCCTTCGGGTAATCCCAATCGAGGATGCGCGAGGGGCCGCTTGCAGGGCTGCCGTTTACGACCCGTGCGTACTGGTTGTACCAGATGCTCGGAAACTCCCCGGGGATACCACCGGTATATGCAGAAGCGCGATAGGTATCCACATTGCCGTCGTACGGCGCGATGCACGCGAGTCCGCGCGGATTCAGCGCCGCCATGAACCACTGCATGCGGGCGTAATAGGACTGGCCGATGCCGCCCACCCGGCCGTTGGACCACTTCTGGCGCGCGATCCACTCGACCACCTCGGCCAGGTCGCGCTGCTCCCTGGGATCGATGTAGCGGTATTGGCCGCCGGAGCGGCCCGAGCCGCGCACATCGACGTGCACGAAAGCGTAGCCTTGTTCCAGGTACCAGTCGATCGGCCCGGTCTCGCGCCACAGGAATACCGGCAAGGCAGGCGCAATATTGTTGTCAAAACGGTAGGGCGAGGCCGCCAGCAGCACCGGGAAACGGCCTCCTTTGGCCTTGCTCGCCTTGGGCAGGTACAGGGCCCCGGCGATCCTGACGCCGTCGCGCATGGTGATCGATATGACACGGGTTGGCAGCACCGCCTTCGCGGCGTGGACACCGAGGCCGGCAAGGTCTTTCCTGGTCAGTTCCATGGTTTTGATCGCGTCCTCTGGACTTGTTGTTCCTGTACATCCGGCGCGCGCGTCGCGCGCGCACCGGCTCCCGCTAGCGCGGCTGGTAGCCGATCGCCTGCACCACCCGGGCGTACTTGGCGTGCTCGCTTCGGATGATCTCAGCGAAGAATTCCGGCTTCTCGGAGGCGACCACCAGCCCGGTGGCGGTGAGTTTCTCCGAGACGTCGGGCAGGTTCACGGCCCGGTTGATCTCCTCGTTCAGCTTCATCACGATGGGTCGCGGCGTTCCGGCCGGCGCCATGAAGCCGAACCAGCCGCCCGCTTCGAATCCCGGCAGCGTCTCGGCGACCGCAGGCACATCGGGCCAGTTCGGAAGCCTCGCCTTGCTGGTCAC
>CAIVVS010000301.1 GCA_903909415.1 uncultured Pseudomonadota bacterium
CGTGTCCGCCTGGGCCATGTTGTTTCCTCCTCCTGGTAGGTCCGCCGCAATGGGTGCCGGCGGATTCTATCCCCGCGGGGAGGAGCGGGCATGCCCGCGTTACCGGCGGTGCCTGCGGGGCGTGACCGCGAGCCCGTCAGGTCCGGGGATCGGCGTCGGCTGCCAGCGGCCGGGCCCAGTCGCCGCGCGTGGCTGCCACCAGGGATTCGATCACCCGGTGGATGTCCGCGAGCGCGCCGGGCATGGCTTCGGCGCCCAGTTCGTCCATGCAGGTGGACTGCGCCCGGTACTGGCCTATGGTGTGGATGTCCATGGACGCAGCTTAGCGGGCCCATGTTTCGGTACCGTGTCGGCCATGTGACGGATTGGCCGGCCCCGCGCCCGCGTCGCGCAGCCGGCCTGCCGCCCAGCACCCCGCCGCCAGCGGTTCAACGTCCCGCCGCCATCGGCTCAGCGCTCCGCCGCCAGCGGCAGGCTCACTTCGGTCATGGTGTGGTCCTGCGGATCCACGCGATGCGCGAAGCCCAGGGCGTGCATCATCTTCAGCATGCGCTCGTTCATGGTCAGCACCGTGCCGAGCATGGTCTGGTAGCCGGCCTCGCGCGCCGCGTCGACCAGCCGCAGCATCAGCCGCTTGCCCAGGCCCCTGCCCTGCCAGTCATCGGCGATGGTGACCGCGAACTCGCAGGACACGGCGTCCGCGTTGGGCGTGTAGCGCGCCACGCCGATGATGCGCTCGGCCTTGTCCGGCGCCGCCGGCTCCAGCGCGATGAGCGCCAGCTCGCGGTCGTAGTCCACCTGCGTGAAGCGCGCCAGCATCTCGCGCGACAGGGTCTTGGACGGGTTGAAGAAGCGCATGTAGCGCGTCTGGTCGGACAGTTCCTCGACGAAGCGCTTTTCCATCGCCGCGTCCTCGGGGCGGATAGGGCGCACGCGCACCCTGGCGCCGTCGCGCAGCTTCTCCTCACCCGCCAGCCCGCTCGGGTACGGGTGGATCGCCATGTGGCGGAAATGCGCGTCGCGCGCCACGCCAGCCGCCGTGCCCCCCATGGCGCCCAGCCGCGCCGCATCCACCACCACGCGCGCATCCAGCGCCGTGCAGCCGGACTGGTCGGCCAGCAGCGGGTTGATGTCCATCTCCGCGATCCACGGCAGGGAGCAGACCATGTCCGACACGCGCAGCAGCACGCCGTAGACCGCGTCCATGTCCGCGCCCGGCACGTGGCGGTAGGCGCCGAGCAGGCGCGAGGTGCGGGTGCGGCGCACCAGGTCCTCGGCCAGCGCGCGGTTCAGCGGCGGCAGGCCCACAGCGTGGTCGCGCATCAGTTCCACCGCGACGCCGCCGGCGCCGAAGCTGATCACCGGGCCGAACACCGGGTCGGTGGCCACGCCCACCAGCAGCTCGCGCCCGAAGCGGCGGTTGACCATGGGCTGCACCACCACGCCCTCGATGCGCGCTTCGGGCTTCTTGGCGCGCACGTCGGACAGCAGGCCCTCGAACTCGCGCCCGAGGTCGGCTTCGCCGCGCACCGACAGGCGCACGCCGTTGACGTCGGACTTGTGCGCGATGTCGGGCGACAGGATCTTGAGCGCGACCGGATAGCCGATCTGCGCCGCGGCCGCGCGCGCCTCGGCGAGGTTGGTCGCCACCAGCGCCTGCGGCGTGGCGATGCCGAAGCATGCCAGCAGCGCCTTGGCTTCCGGCTCGGACAGCAGCGTGCGGCCCTGCGCCAGCGCGGCGCGCGCGAGCGACTCGGCGAAGGCCAGGTCTGGCGTGCTGCCGGTGGCGAGCGACGTGGGCACTTCCATCAGCATCTGCTGGGCGTGGCGGTACTCGGCCAGCGCGGCGAAGGCGGCGACCGCCGCCTCGGGCGACTGGAACGCCGACAGCCCGCCGCGCTCGGCGGCGTCGCGCCCGCCGGCGACATCGTGCTCGCCCAGCCAGGCGGTGAGCACCGGCTTGGTGGTCTTTTTCGCGGCGGCGATGATGGTCGCGGCCGCGTCCTCGCCGGTCAGCACCTGCTGCGGGCAGAACAGCGTGAGCAGCCCGTCCACCTGCGGGTCGGCCAGCAGCGGCGGCAGGGCCGCAGCCAGCCGCGCCGTGTCCGCGTCGCCGATGATGTCGGCCGGGTTGGCATGCGACCAGTGCGCAGGCATCGATGCGTTGAGCGCGGTGAGCGTGGATTCGGACAGCGGCGCGATCTCCACGTCGCAGTCGGCGGCGAAGTCGGCGGCCATCGCGCCCGGCCCGCCGCCGTTGGTGAGGATGGCCAGGCGGTTGCCCAGCGGCAGGCGGCCGGCGCCGATCAGGCGCGCCGCCGAGAACAGCTCGGCATAGGTCTTCACCCGCACCACGCCGCAGCGGCGCAGCGCGGCGTCGAACACCGC
>CAIVVS010000302.1 GCA_903909415.1 uncultured Pseudomonadota bacterium
CTGACCAGATTCACCACTCTGCAATGCGGGGGGGCCCGCCATTGGATTGCAAGTCTAGCACGGGGGCTCCCGGCCCCCGTTTGCCTTCATGGACCGCTTACTTCTCCGCCTTGGGATCCACCGGTGGCTTGACCGCCGGCTGCAGGCGCGAGGGCTTCATGCGCTCGGGCAGCACCCGGCCCATGCGCGCGCGGTGGCCGACGAAGTTGGTCACCTTGGCGCCGCTGAACTCGACCTCGCGGTCCTTGCCGCCACGCGGGCCGGCGCCGGACACCTTGATCCACTTGCCGTCGAACACCGCCACGGCGGCCAGCTTCTCGCCCTTTTCCAGCCCCATCAGCACCACGCCGCGGCCGCGCGCCATCTCGCGCATCTCCGCGATGTCGAACACCAGCATGCGCCCGCCCTCGGAGGCGGCAGCCACCTTGTTGCCCTCCTCGAACATGAAGGGCTCCAGCGGCACCTCGCCCTCCTCCACCGTGAGGAACTCGCGCCCGGCCTTGCGGTTGGACACCATGTCGCTGATCTTCGCCAGGAACCCGTACCCGCCGCTGGAAGCGACCAGCACCCGGGTGTCGGGCTTGCCGGCCACGCAGTGCACCAGCTTGGCCCCCGGCTGGAGGTCCACCAGCGAGGACGCAGGCGAACCGTCGCCACGGCCGGACGGCAGGTCTCCCGCCTGCACCGTGTACGCACGGCCCATGGAGTCCAGGAAGATCACCGGGTCCACGGTGCGGCACGGGATCAGCGTGCCCAGGCTGTCGCCTTCCTTGAAGGACAGCGCCCCCGGGTCCACGCCCCAGCCCTGGCGCGCGCGCACCCAGCCGTTCTTCGAGTAGATCACCGTCACCGGCTCGTCGATCACCGGCGTCTCGATCACCGCCTTCTCCGACTCCTCGATCACGGTGCGGCGCTTGTCGCCGTAGGCCTTCACGTCGGCCTCGAGCTCCTCGATCACCAGCGACTCGAGCGAGGAGCGGTCCTTGAGCACCTTCTCCAGGACCTTCTGTTCCTTCTTCAGCTCGGCCAGTTCCTGCTCGACCTTGAAGTGCTCCAGCTTGGCCAGCTGGCGCAGGCGCATCTCGAGGATGTCCTCGGCCTGGCGCTCGGTCAGGCCGAAGGCCTTCATCAGGTCGGCCTTGGGATCGTCCGCGTTGCGGATGATCCTGATCACCTTGTCCACGTTCAGCAGGACGATCATCCTGCCTTCGAGCACGTGGATGCGGTCCAGCACCTTGTCCAGGCGGAACTTGGTGCGCCGCGTGACCGTGGAGAAGCGGAACGTGATCCACTCGGCCAGCACCTGCTTCAGGTTCTTGCCGGTGGGACGCCCGTCCAGGCCCACCATCACCATGTTGATCGAGGAGTTGGTCTCCATGCTGGTCTTGGCCAGCAGCAGGTTGACGAACTCGTCCTCGTTGACCTTGGAGGTCTTGGGCTCGAACACGATGCGCACCGGGTGCGTGCGGTCGGACTCGTCGCGCACCGCGTCCAGCATCGCCAGCATCAGCTGCTTCTCGCGCTGCTGCTCGGGCGTGAGGGACTTCTTGCCCGCCTTGGGCTGCGGGTTGGTGATGGACTCGATCTCCTCCAGCACCTTGCGCGAGGACGTACCGGGCGGCAGTTCGTACACCACCACCTGCCACTGGCCGCGCGCCAGGCGCTCGATGTTCCAGCGCGCGCGCACCCGCACCGAGCCGCGGCCGGCGGCATAGGCGTCGCGCATCTCGGCGCGCGGCGTGATGATCTGGCCGCCGCCGGGGAAGTCCGGGCCCTTGATGTACTTCATCAGCCCGGCCATCGACAGGTCCGGGTCGCGGATCAGGGCGATGGTCGCGGCCACCACCTCGTTCAGGTTGTGGCTGGGAATCTCCGTGGCCATGCCGACCGCGATGCCCGAGGCGCCGTTGAGCAGGCCCACCGGCAGGCGCGCCGGCAGCACCCCGGGTTCCTCGACGCTGCCGTCGTAGTTCGGCACGAAGTCCACCGTGCCACTGTCCAGCTCGGACAGCAGCACGTCGGCGAACTTGGTCAGGCGCGCTTCCGTGTAGCGCATCGCCGCCGGGTCGTCCCCGTCGCGCGAGCCGAAGTTCCCCTCGCCGTCCACCAGCGGGTAGCGCAGCGTGAAGTTCTGCGCCAGGCGCACCAGCGCGTCGTACACCGAGGCGTCGCCGTGCGGGTGGTACTTGCCGAGCACGTCGCCGACCACGCGCGCGGACTTCTTGCGCGGCGTGCCGGCGCGGCCACCCATGTCCCACATCGCGTAGAGGATGCGCGCCTGCACCGGCTTCTGGCCGTCGGCCACGCGCGGCAGCGCGCGGTCCTTCACCGTCGCAATCGCGTACTGCAGGTACTGCAGCGAGGCATAGCGCCCCAGCGGCAGGGTGTCGCCGAAGTCGCCCGACATCGGCGCGAAATGCTCGGGGATGCGGCCACTGCCGCCCCCGCCGGCCGCAGCCACCACGGGTGCGGCGCTGGCGGCCAACGGCGCGCCTTCCACCGTCGCCGCCGCCGTGTCGGCAGCAGGTTGCGATTCGCCCGCCGCCGGCGCGGCGAACAGGTCGTTTTCCAGGTCCGTCGGCGGCCC
>CAIVVS010000303.1 GCA_903909415.1 uncultured Pseudomonadota bacterium
AGGTATATGGCAAGGTCGGCACCCGCCGCTCGCAACGCGTGGCGCAGGCCGCCGTCCAACGCCTCGAGGTAGGCCCGGTCGCGGGTGCCGTCCGCCAGTTCGATGTCCAGGTCGCTTGCTTCCTTGCGAAATGGGTAGTTGTTGGCGCCGTGGACCGAGAAAGTGAACACGCTCGGGTCGTCGCGGAAGATCGCGGCGGTCCCGTTCCCCTGGTGCACGTCGCAGTCGATGACCAGGACGCGCGACACGCGGCCCTCGGACTGCAGGGTGCGCGCGGCCACCGCGGCATCGTTGAACACGCAGAAGCCCTCTCCCCTGTCCCGGAAGGCATGGTGGGTGCCTCCGGCGAGGTTTGCGGCGGTGCCATGTTCCAGCGCCGACCGGCAGGCTGCCAATGTAGCGCCGCTGGATCGCCGCGACCGCTCGACCATCGCCGGTGACCAGGGAAACCCGATGGCGCGCAATTCATCCGGGCTGAGCGCCCCTGACTTGACGCGCTCCAGGTACTCGGGTGAGTGCGCGAGCTCCAGCTGTCCGTCATCGGCCGCCGGCGGGACGTGCGCCTGCATTCCCAAGGAGCTGGCAAGCACGCGCTCGCGGAGCCGGCCGTACTTGGACATCGGGAAACGGTGCCCCGCAGGCAGCGGAAGCACGAAATGGTCCGAGTAGAAGATGTCCACCGGCGGGATTGTCGCCAAGGTACTTCGGCTGGACAAATCCGGATGGGGCCGCGGGCCTTCAGGCGTCCGGCAAGACGATGCGCTTGCCCGCGCCGGCAAGGCCGACGATCAGTTCGTTCATCCGGCGCACGAACCCGGCGGGATCCTCGAGTTGGGCACCCTCGGCAAGCTGCGCCTGTTCGAGCAGCAGGTGCGCCCAGTCGCCGAAACGGGCCGGCTCTTCCTTCAGGCGCTGGACCATCGCATGCCCCGGATTCAGCTCAAGGATCGGTTTTGCATCGGGTACTGCCTGCCCAGCCGCCTTCAGCATGCGGGCGAGGTTCCCGCCGAGTTCGTTCTCGTCCGCCACCACGCAGGCCGGCGAATCGGTAAGCCGGCTGGAGATCCGGACATCCTTCACCTTGTCGCCCAGTTCGGCCTTGACGCGTTCGAGCACCGCGCTGAACTCCCCGGCCAGGCGCTCCTCTTCCTTCTTCTCGTCCTCGGAGGCAAGCGCCCCCAGGTCAAGGCCACCCCGCGCGACCGAGGCCAGCGGCTTGCCGTCGAACTCGTGCAGATGGGCCACGACCCACTCGTCCACCCGGTCAGAAAGCAAGAGCACTTCCACGCCTCGCTTGCGGAACACCTCGAGGTGGGGGCTGTTGCTCGCAGCCGCATGGGTCTCGGCTGTCGCGTAATAGATCTTGTCCTGCCCGGGCTTCATCCGTCCGACATAGTCTGCCAATGAAGCCTCCTGCGCCTCGCCAGCCCGCGCGGTGGACGCGAATCGCAGCAGCTTGGCGATCCGCTCGCGGTTGGCCGGGTCTTCGCCCACGCCTTCCTTGAGCACCTTGCCGAACTCCTTCCAGAACGACGCGTACTTGTCCTTCTGGTTCTCGGCGAGCTCCTCGAGCAGGCCCAGCAGGCGGCGCGAGCATCCGGACCGGATGGCCTCGACGTCTTTCCCCTCCTGGAGGATCTCGCGCGAGACGTTAAGCGGCAGGTCGCTCGAATCCACCACGCCGCGCACGAAACGAAGGTACCCCGGCAACAGCTGCTCGGCGTCGTCCATGATGAACACCCGTTTGACGTACAGCTTCAGGCCGTGCCGGGTCTTGCGGTCCCAGAGGTCGAACGGCGCGCGCGCGGGGACGTAAAGGAGCTGGGTGTATTCCTGCCGCCCCTCGACGCGGTTGTGCGTCCAGGCCAGCGGCGGTTCGGGGTCGTGGGACACGTGCTGGTAGAAGGCCTGGTATTGCTCGTCGGTGACCTCCGACTTCGGCCGCGCCCACAAGGCGCTTGCCTGGTTGACCGTCTCCATCTCGCCGGTCGGCCTGGACTCGCCAGCGTCCTTGTCCCACTCGTACTTGGCCATGCGGATCGGGATGGCGATGTGGTCGGAATAGCGTCGCAGGATGTCGCGCAAGCGGTAGTCCGAGAGGAAGTCATCCTCGCCCCCCCGCAGGTGCAGGGTGATCTCGGTGCCTCGCCCGGGCTTGGCCACCTGCTCGATGGTGTACTCTCCCGCGCCCTCGGACTCCCAGCGAACCCCGCCCGCCTGTTCGACACCCGCCTTGCGGGTAAGCAGGGTGACGCGGTCGGCGATGATGAAGGATGAGTAAAAGCCCACGCCGAACTGGCCGATCAGGTTGGCGTCCTTGGCCTGGTCCCCGCTCAACGCCTGCAGGAACTCCTTGGTGCCCGAGCGCGCGATGGTTCCGATGTTCGCCACCACCTCATCCCGGTCCATGCCGATGCCGTTGTCGGCGATGGTGATCGTCCTCGCAGCCTGGTCGAACCGTACCGTGATGGCCAGCTCCCCGTCCGACTCCAGCAGGGCCGGGTCGGCAAGCGCGGCGAATCGCAGCTTGTCGGCGGCATCGGACGCGTTGGACACCAGTTCCCGCAGGAAAATCTCCTTGTTGCTGTACAGGGAATGGATCATCAGCTGCAGCAGCTGCTTGACCTCGGCCTGGAATCCCAGGGTCTGACGGGCGTTTCCATCCTGGCTGGCGGCGGGCTTGGCGGTGTCGGTCATGGTCATGTATTCCGGGATTGACGAGGAGAAGACGGGACATTGTCCCTTAAGCCAAGGTCGGCAATGGGGGCATGGCCGAGGAATTTCAAGGCCCGGAAATGTGCGTCAACGCCCGGGCCGTAGAATCGGGGCTTGGCTTCCCCCATGGCATCCCAGACCAGGACCGCATTCTTCGCGGGCGTGCGCGCCTGCCTGCCGGCATTTCCGGGGGTACTCGCGTTCAGCATGATCTGCAGCGCCTCCATGGTCGCCGCAGGCATGCCGCCGGTGTTCGTGCTGGCCACCGGCGTGCTGGTGTTCGCGGGAACCATGCAGCTGGTCGGCGTTCAACTGCTTGCCGCGGGTGCCCCCATGGTGGTCATCGGGCTGGCCGCGACGATCGTCAACCTGCGGTTCGTGATGTTCGGCCTGTCGCTGGAGCGCTACCTGCGCTCCGAGCCGCCGGCACTCCGGGCATTGATGGCCTACATGATGAGTGACAACGGTTACGCCTGCGCCATCAGCCGCTACATGCAGCACCCGGATGCCCCGTCGCGCGCCGCCTACTACATCGGCGCCAACATGGTGGTCTGGGTCGGATGGCAGGTCGCCGCCGTGCTTGGCGTGGTCCTCGGGGCGCAGATTCCTGCGGCCTGGCATCTGGAGTTCTGCGTAACGCTGACTTTCCTCGCGCTTGCCATCACCAGCCTTCGAGACCGGCCCACTCTCGCCGCAGCCTTGACCGCCGGCACCGTTGCCGTACTGGCTCGCGGGCTGCCCCTCAAGCTCGGTTTGATCCTCGCTTCGGTCGCCGGCATCGCGGCCGGGGCCCTCTACGCCCGATGGACACGGGCACGCTGACCCTCTTCATTCTGGTGCTCGCGGTGGTGAGTTTCTCCACCCGTGCCTGCTTCATTTCGCTCGTTCCGGACCCGCGGCTGCCGGAATGGCTGCGCGATGCACTGAGGTTCGTGCCCGCAGCAGTCTTCCCGGCCCTGGTCGTACCGGAGATACTGGCGCCGGGTGGCGCATTGGCGTTCGGCCCCGACAACGCGCGGCTGGTCGCGGCCGCAGTGGCCGCCCTGGTTGCCTGGCGCACGCGGGGCCCGCTGTCGACCATCATCGCGGGCATGCTGGCCCTGCACCTCTGGATAGTGATTGCGGTCCGATAGAATGGGCTCGCCAGGCCGGCGCGCGTGCGCCCGGCAGCGGCGGAGTCCCACCGAAACACCTTCTCCAGACGGGTCGCTACCATGGCTGTACTACGTCAGTTCCTGCTGGGTGCTTTCATTGCCTTCGCCCAGGGCACCGCGCTCGCGCAGGCATCGGGCAGCGGGACCCTGCCGGCCGGCGTCGAGCGCCTGGCATCCATCGAAGGCGTGAGCGAGTATCGCCTCGCGAATGGATTGCGCTTCCTGCTGATACCCGACGCGTCCCAGCAGACGTTGACGATCAACATCACTTATCTGGTCGGATCCCGCCACGAAGGTTACGGTGAATCCGGCATGGCCCACCTGCTGGAACACCTGCTGTTCCGGGGAACCCAGCGCTTCCCCAACCTGAAAGGGGAGTTCCTCAAGCGCGGTTCGCGCTTCAACGGAAGTACTTCCTACGACCGCACCAACTATTTCCAGACGCTGCCGGCCGGAAGCGATTCGCTGGACTGGGCGCTGGAGATGGAAGCGGACCGGATGGTGAACGCGCCAGTCTCGCGCAGTGACCTGGATGCGGAGATGACGGTCGTTCGCAATGAATTCGAGTCCGGCGAGAACAGCCCGTTCAGCGTGCTGCGGGAGCGCGTTGCGGCCACGGCCTACCTGTGGCACAACTATGGGCGTGCCGTCATTGGCGCGCGCGCGGACATCGAGAACGTCCCCATCGAGCGCCTGCAGGCGTTCTACCGGCAGCACTACCAGCCAGACAACGCGGTACTGGTGGTCGCAGGGCGCTTCGAGGTCGCTGATGCGATCGCCCGGGTGCACCGCCACTTCTCTCCCGTCCCGAAGCCCGCGCGGCCCGTGCCCCGCACCTGGACGGTGGAACCGGTGCAGGACGGCGAGCGTCAGGTGACCCTTCGCCGTGTCGGCGACGTCCAACTCGTCTCCGCGATGTACCACATGCCACCGGGCACCCATTCCGATTACGCCGCGGTGGACCTGCTGGTCAGCCTGATCGGCCACGTGCCGTCCGGGCGCCTGCAGAAAGCGCTGGTGGAGCCAGGCTTGGCCAGCTTCGTGTTCGGGTCCGAGCGGCAACTGAACGAAGCGGGATCCGCCTATTTCGGCGCGAGCCTGGGTGCGGACCGGGCTCTGGAGCCGGCCCGGGCAGCGCTGCTGCGCACCCTCGAGGGCTTTGCCGCGCAGCCGGTGACGGATGACGAGGTCGAACGGGCCCGCACGCGGCTGCTGAACGAGATCGAACTGACGGTGGCCAACTCGCGCTCCCTGGCCTTGGTCCTCTCGGAGTTCGCCGCACTGGGTGACTGGCGCATGCTCTACCTGCACAGGGATCGGCTCCGTGCCGCGACCACGGCCGACGTGCAGCGCGCGGCGCTGCGTTACCTGAAGCCGTCCAATCGCACCGTCGGGCTTTTCTTGCCCACCCCGGCGCCGGATCGCGCGGAGATTCCCGCCGCGCCGGATCTCGGCCGGCTGCTGGCGGACTACAAGGGGGCGGGAGACGTCGCGCAAGGGGAAGCATTCGACCCCACCCCGGCGAACATCGAGGCGCGGGTGATACGCCGCGTCCTGCCAGGGGGCATGCGCCTGGCGATGCTGCCCAAGAAGACGCGCGGCGGCACGGTTGTCGCCGAGCTGGGCCTGCGCTGGGGCAACGAAGCCGCCAAGGAAGGCCGCAGCGCCGCATGCGGCATCGCCAGTTCCATGCTCATGCGCGGCACGCAGCAGAAGTCCCGCGAGCAGATCGCGAACGAGTTCGCGCGGATGAAGGCCAATGTCGGCGTCGGCGGCGAGGGCGGCTCCGTCCAGACTACCCGCGAGAACCTGGCATCCGCGCTGCGGCTGGTCGCCGACGTCCTGCGCCAGCCAGCGTTTCCGGAAGCAGAGTTCGAGCAGCTGCGGCAGGGCGCCCTCACCAGCATCGCGGCGCAGCGCAGCGACCCCGCGACGCTGGCGAGGCTGGAGCTGAGCCGGCACCTGAATCCCTACCCCCCCGGCCACTGGTACTACAGCACCACGATAGACGAGCGCCTCGAGCGGCTCCGCAAGCTGACGCTGGCCGAAGTCCGGCGCTGCCACGCCGAACTGCACGGCGCATCCAACAGCGAACTGGCCGTCGTTGGCGATTTCGACTCGGACGAACTCACCGGGCTGGCCACGGAATTGTTCGGCGACTGGAAGAGCCCCGGACGCTACGAGCGCGTTCCGTACCGCGTGTTCGATGCTCCTGCGATTGACCGGACCATCAACACCCCGGACAAGGCCAACGCCACCTTCAGGGCCGGGCTCACGTTCAGGCTGCGTGACGACCATCCGGACTTCCCGGCGCTGGTGCTGGGCAACTACCTCCTGGGCGGCGCGTCGGACGCCCGCCTGGTCCGCCGCGTGCGGGAACGCGACGGCCTGTCCTACAGCGTCGGTTCGTTCCTGTCGGTTGGGAGCCAGGATGAGAGCGCGGAGTTCGGCGTCTTCGCGATCCACGCGCCGGAGAACCGCGACCGGGTGGAGGCGGCGGTCAAGGAAGAACTGGCGCGCGTGCTGTCCGCGCCGTTCACCACGGACGAGTTCGAGGCCGGGCGCAAGGGCCTGTTGCAGTCGCGCTCGGTTGCCCGGAACCAGGACGCCGCGCTCGCCGGCAGGTTGGCCAGCTACCTGGTGCTGGGCCGCACCTTCGCATGGGATGCCGCTTTCGAGGCCCGGATCGCCACGCTGAGCGCGGACCAGGTCGCCGACGCGATGAGGCGGCACATCGACCCGGGGAAACTGTCGATCGTCAAAGCCGGCGACTTCAACAAGTCATCCGCGCGCTGACCAACGCCGCGGAAAACGACCTCGCTCAATCCAGCAGCGCGTAGCGCACGGAAAGCACCTCCAGTTCCTCCTCCCCCGCCGGCGTGCGCAGCGTCACCACGTCGCCCTCCCGCGCCTTGAGCAGCGCCCGCGCGATCGGGGAGATCCAGGACACCCTGCCGCGCGAGGGATCCACCTCGTCGGTACCCACTATGCTGACGGTGCGCTCCTCACCTTTGCGGTCGGCGTAGGTGACTGTAGCGCCGAAAAAGACCTGGTCGTTGCTGGAGTCACGGGGGTCTACGACCTCCGCGATCTCCAGGCGCTTGATCAGGTAACGCACCCGCCGGTCGATCTCGCGCAGCCGGCGCTTTCCGTAAAGGTAATCGCCATTCTCGGATCGGTCACCGTTGGACGCCGCCCAGGACACCGTGCGAACTACGTCCGGCCGCTCGACTTCGACCAGATGCTTCAACTCGGTCTTCATACGCAGGTGACCGGCCGGCGTGATGTAATTCTTGCCACCGGGCTGCAGGGGGGCCTGCTGCTCGGGCAGCTCCTCGTCAGATTCGTCAGACTCTCGGGTGAAGGCCTTGCTCATCAGGGGCTGGCGACCAGGGACACGGTAGCACAAAGAAGTTATGTAATTATAATGGGTTACGAATTCAGGGCGGCAGCACCGCGGGGCATCCAGGGCCCGGCCGGGTGGGGCGCCGACAGGGAGAAGAACATGCAATTCAGCAAGCGCACCAGGGAGTGGGTACTGCTCGGCCTGGTCGCCGCGGCGGCGGCGCTGGCCAACCTCCCCCAGGAATGGCTGGAGCGGCTGAGCATCAATCGCGACTATCTGCTCGCATTGCTTGCCGCCACGGTGTTCATCGCCCTGTTTCTGTACCTCAAGTTCCAGTTCTTTTTCCTGGTGGTGCTGCTGGCAGTCGGCGCGAACATGCCGGCTCACCTCGCTGACACCTGGAGCATTTCAACCATGCCGCTGATCATCGCCATGGTGGCCATGGTCGGGATCTCCCTGGTCAACTACGTGGTGGACCTGCTGCCCACCGGCCTCGAGCCCAAGGCTAAGGAGCAAAGCGCCGAGGGCATCGTGGCGCTGTTCTACGCGATCGAGAAGGGCAACCTGGTGTATGCCCAGAAGGTGCTGTCGATGAACTTCGATCCCAATCTGGTCGCCGAGAACGGCTACACCCCGCTTATGTACGCATCGGCGCGCGGCGACGCGAAGATGGTCGAATTGCTGGTGCGCAACGGCGCGGACGTCAACATGATGAGCAAGGACGGCGACACCGCGCTGGAACTGGCGCTGCGGGTCGGATCATCGGAAGTTGCGGACGTGCTCAAGCAGGCCCGCGCCGAGCAGCTCGCGCGGGAGGAAGCCCTGCGCGCCCAGCAGGCCCAGAAGGCCTGACGCGCCTGCTGGCGCCTCAACCCCGCCCGCGCGCCAGCAGCACGGGCAGCAATGATGCGGCGAGCAGCACCGTACACACCGTGAACGCAGCCTGGTAGGCCTGTTCCGGGTAGCGCCCGGCCACCGGCTCCCACATCGCAACCACCACGCCGATGCCCCACTGAAGGGCGAACGCCGCGCCGAACACCATCATGTTCACGGAGGTGTTGACCCGCCCGGCCATGCCCGACGGAAACCGCCGCGACACGATCGAGTACGCGATTGACGCGGTCATCATGAAAAAGGTCATGGCAGGAAAGCTGGCGGCTACGCCACAGACCAATCCTGCCGCATAGCAGCCCAGGGGCACCAGTGACAGCAGTACGCCTGCCACGAACAGCCCCTCCACCCCCCTGCCCTGCCGGACCAACCTGTCGGCCAGGTTCCCGAACAACACCAGCCCCGCGATCATCGCCAGTGCGGTCCAGAACAGGACGTCTCCCACGGCCTTGCGGTCCAGGCCGGCGACATCGCGCAGCCACGGACCCAGCCACAGTCCCTGGACCGCCTGGAAGATGCCGAAGGTCAGCCCGAACGGCAGCGCGAAGCGCCAGAACACCGGCGCCGCGAACACCTGGCGCAGGCCGGCAAGCAGTTCGGGAAAGGTCTCAACCCGCTCCTGGTGGTGTTCCGGCACGACCTTGTAGGTGAATACGGCGACCGCGGCAGTGAGCACGGCGATGCCCATGAACACGCCGCGCCAGTCGGTGACGCGCAGCGCCGCCTCCAGCGGCAGCGACGCCGACAGGGCGCCCAGTCCGCCCATCGCAATCAGCCAGCCGTTGAGCGTGGCCAGGCGCGAAGCCGGGAACCAGGTGACGAAGGCCTTGATCGCGCCCATCAGGCAACTGGCCACGCCGATGCCGATCACGGCACGCGCCACGACCAGCGACGCCAGTCCCTGCGACAGGCCGAATGCCACCGAACCGGCGGCCGTCACCAGAAGCAGTCCGGCGTTGACGCGGCGAGGGCCATAGCGGTCCAGCAACAGGCCCAAGGGCAGCTGGAACAGTCCGAAGGACAGGAAGTACGCGGAGCTGAGCATGCCCAGTTCCGCCGGCGACAGGCCGACGTCGCGCGAGATGTCCCCGGCGATCAGGGTGTTGATCACCCGGAACAGGTAGGAGAGGTAGTAGCCGAGGGCGAACGGAAGGAATACGTCCAGCAGGCGCCTGCGGTCCAAGCGCTGCCGGGATTCGCCTTGTGGATTGCTCGCTGCGTCGGACCGCTCGGACATCGTGCCGATGTTAGCAGCGCGCACGGCCGCCAACGGGCGCATTGCAGCACACCGCGGCAGCCGCCCGGGACCTCGATGCCCCGCTGCTACAATCATCCGTCCCCGGAGATCGCCATGGCTGACCCGCGCCCCCTGAACTTCGACACGCTCAGCCTGCACGCCGGCCAGCAGCCCGACCCGGTCACCGGGGCGCGCGCGACGCCGATCTACATGACAACCTCGTTCGTGTTCCGCGACACGGACCACGCCGCGTCTCTCTTCAACATGGAGCGCGCCGGGCACGTCTACTCGAGGATTTCCAATCCGACCAATGCGGTGTTCGAGGAGCGCATCGCGGCGCTTGAAGGCGGCGTGGGCGCGATCGCGACCGCAAGCGGGCAGGCCGCGCTGCACCTCGCCATCGCCACGCTGATGGGCGCGGGCGCGCACATCGTGGCATCCCGCGCACTGTACGGCGGCTCGCACAACCTGCTGCACTACACGCTCTCGCGGTTCGGCATAGAAACCACCTTCATCAACCCGCGCGACCTCGGCGCGTGGCGGGCGGCGATTCGCCCGAACACCCGCCTACTGTTCGGCGAGACGCTGGGCAATCCGGGCCTGGACGTGCTGGACATTCCCTCGGTGTCGGCGATCGCCCACGAGGCCGGCCTGCCGCTGCTGGTGGACGCGACCTTCACCACGCCCTGGCTGTTGCGCCCGTTCGAACATGGCGCGGACCTGCTCTACCATTCGGCGACCAAGTTCCTGGGCGGACACGGGGTAGCCATAGGCGGCGTGCTGGTAGACAGCGGCCGCTTCGACTGGGCGGCGTCCGACCTGTTCCCGGAACTGAGCGAGCCCTACGACGGCTTCCACGGCATGAACTTCCAGGAGGAGTCCACCGTCGCGGCGTTCCTGCTTCGCGCGCGTCGTGAAGGACTGCGCGATTTCGGGGCCTGCATGAGCCCGGCCACCGCCTTCCAGTTGCTTCAGGGTGTGGAGACCCTGCCGGTGCGCATGCAGCGCCACGTCGAGAACACCCGCAAGGTGGTCGCGTTCCTTGCCGGGCATGCCGCAGTGGAGTCCGTGTCCTATCCCGAACTTCCCGGCCATCCGGACCATGAACTGGCGAAGAAGCTGTTGCCGCGTGGATGCGGCGCGGTATTCAGCTTTGACCTGAAGGGCAACCGCGACGCCGGCCGCCGCTTCATCGAGTCGCTCCGGGTCTTCTCCCACCTGGCCAACGTGGGCGATGCGCGCTCGCTGGTGATCCACCCGGCCAGCACCACGCATTTCCGCATGGACGCGGCTGCACTGCGCGGCGCTGGCATAGGCGAGGGCACGGTGCGACTGTCGGTGGGCCTGGAGGACGCGGACGACCTGCTCGAGGACCTGTCCCGCGGGCTGCGCGCCGCCGCCAGGGGCTGACGCCATGGACCTCGCCGTCGAAGGCCGCCGCGTCTACGCGTACACCGGGGGCAAGGCCTTCGATCCGTCCCTGCCGACGGTGCTGTTCCTGCATGGCGGCGCGCATGACCACTGCGTCTGGGTGCTGCAGACGCGTTACCTGGCGCACCACGGCCACGGCGTGCTCGCGGTCGACCTGCCCGGGCATGGCAGGTCAGAAGGCCAGGTCCTGGGCAGCATCGAAGCACTGGCCGACTGGGTTCCGAAGGTGCTGGATGCGGCTGGCGTCCGACAGGCAGCACTGGTCGGCCACAGCATGGGCTCGCTCGCGGCGCTGGATTGCGCCGCACGGCACCCGGATCGCGTTTCAAGGATCGCGCTGCTCGGCACCGCCGTCCCCATGCGCGTCTCGCAGGACCTGCTGGATGCCGCGCGAGATGACGAGCCCCGGGCGCACGGCATGATCAACGTCTGGTCGCATTCGGCCTGGGCCCACTATCCGGGGAATCCGGGGCCGGGCTTCTGGGTGGTCGGCGAGAACCTAAGGCTCATGGAGCGCCAGCAGCACGGCGTGCTGCTGGCGGACTTCGCGGCCTGCAACGCGTACACCGGGGGCCTGGAACGTGCCGCCGCAGTTTCCTGCCCGGCGCTCGGCCTGCTGGCCAGCCGGGACCAGATGACACCACCCAAGGCCGCTGCCGCCCTGCTGCGTGCCCTGCCGGGAGCGCGAACCGTGAACATCCCCGCCAGCGGCCACGCGATGATGGCCGAGGCCCCTGACGCGGTGCTCGACGCCTTGCTCGGGTTCCTCTGAACCCGCCGCAGCCTGCACAACACCTACCAGGTGCCTGCAAGCACCTTCTCCAGCCAGAGCAGGCCGGTCACGGTCTTCGAATCGGTAATGCGTCCCTGGCGCACCCAGTCCAGCGCCTCCGGCAGGCCAAGGGTGAACACTTCGAGGAATTCGCCCTCGTCCAGCCTCGCGCCCACGAAGGTCAGCCCCCGCGCCAAGTAGAGTTCGATGCGTTCGTCAGAGTAGGCGATCACCGGGTGGATGGTGCCGAGGTGGCGCCACTCACGCGCCGTGTAGCCGGTCTCCTCCAGCAACTCGCGGCGCGCGGTGTCCTCGGGCGGTTCGCCCGGGTCGATCTTGCCGGCGGGGAACTCGATCATGTCCCGGTGCATCGGGTATCGATGCTGGCGCTCCAGCACCAGCCGCCCATCGTCGCCCAGCGGCACGATCACCACCGCGCCCGGATGCACCACGTACTCGCGCGTCGCTGCGCTGCCGTCCGGAAGCCGGACCCGGTCCCTGCGCACGTTCAGCAAGCTGCCGCGGAACGTCCAGTCGCCGTCGATGGTGTGCTCGGTGAGGTCGCCGCCGGCGGGTGCGCCGTGCGGCGGAAGTCTGCCCGGAGGTTCGCCCATCAGCTTTCCGCTTGGCGGTGGCGCCACAGGTAGCGCCACACGAAGCCGGGATAGCCAAGCACCAGGAACAGGAAGAAGGTCACCGCATAGAACTCCCATTTCTGCGGGTAGACCTGTCCGCCGCGCGCCTCGAGGACAAGGGCGACGGCTCCGACGATGAAATAGAGCAGTACGATCTCGAAAAGCCGCCAGCCCGGCCCCTTGTCGCGTCCGGCAGATGGCAGGACGAACAGGCGACGGCGGGTCAGGAAAGGGGCGTTGGCCGCGCAGACCGCGAGCAGGAGGACAAAAACATCCGCGCCGGACGTCAAGCGGGCAACGCCTTGATCGCCGTCAGGCACAACTGCATCAGCGGCTGCGGGAACAGGCCCAGCCCCAGCATGGCGAGGCCGTTGGCGGACAGCAGGACATCCATGTCGGCGCGCCGGCCGATGGGATGCGCGTCGGCGGGCTCGTCGAAGTACATCAGCTTCACGATGCGCAGGTAGTAGAACGCGCCAATCAGCGAAAACAGCACGGCAACCACGGCCAGCCACCAGTCTCCCGCCGCGACCACCGGCGAGAGCACCGCGAACTTGGCATAAAAGCCCACCGTCGGTGGAACGCCCGCCAGCGAGAACATGGTCAGCAGCATCAGGAAGGCGTACCAGGGGCTGCGCTGGTTCAGGCCGCGGAAGTCGTCCAGGTTCTCCGCCTCGAAGCCGGCGCGCGACAGCAGCAGCACCATGCCGAAGGCCGCCAGGCTGGTGAACATGTAGACCACGGCATAGAACATCGCCGAACTGTAGGCCTCCGCCGCACCCAGCGTGTTGCCTTCGACCACCCCGGACAGCAGGCCGAGCAGCATGAAGCCCATGTGCGAAATCGTGGAATAAGCCAGCATGCGTTTGATGTTCGTCTGCGCGATCGCGGCGAGGTTGCCCAGTCCCATAGACAGCACCGACAGGATCACCAGCATGTCCTGCCAGTCGGCCGCCAGCGGCTGCAGCCCCCCGACCAGAAGGCGCATGGTCATCGCGAACGCCGCCAGTTTGGGCGCGGTGCCGATGAACAGGGTCACGCCGGTCGGTGCGCCCTGGTACACGTCCGGAATCCACATGTGGAAAGGCACCACGCCAAGCTTGAAGGCGAGGCCGGCAACGACGAACACCAGGCCGAACACGAGGATGTGCTTGCGCCCCTCTACCTCCAAGCCGGTGGCGCCCATCAGGTCGCGCGTGCGCTGCATGACCTCGCCGATTTCCAGGGTGCCGGTGGCCCCGTAAAGCATGGACATGCCGTACAGCAGCATCCCGGACGCCAGCGCCCCCAGGATGAAATACTTCATGGCCGCCTCGGTGGACGCCGCCGAATCGCGGTTCAGGGCGACCAGGGCGTAAAGGCTGAGCGACAGCAGTTCAAGGCCCAGGTACAGGGTGAGGAAGTGGTTCGCCGAGATCATTACCAGCATGCCCAGCGTTGCGAACAGCACCAAGGCAAAGAACTCGCCGGACAGAAGTCCCCGTGCAGCCATGTAGCCACGCGAGTACACCAGCATCAGCGCGACGCCCACATAGGTGAACATCTTAAGCACGCTCGCCATCATGTCGTTCACGTACATGTCGTTGAAGGTGTACGCAGGCTGGCCGCCGGTCGCCACGGCAATCCAAGCCGTTACCGCAGCGCACGCCAGCAACGTGCCGAGCGTCATCGCGTAGGTTATCCAGCGGCGCTCCTCCGGCAGGAACAGGTCCGCCAGCAGCACCGCGCACGACAACGCGAGCAGCAGGATCTCGGCATAAGCCGGCAGCATGATGGGAAGGCTGGACGTCATTTCGCTTGCTCTCCCGGGCCGGTCACAGCTTGCTCACGGCGAGGTGCTTGAGCAGTTCGCCCACCGAGGCGTGCATGATGTCGGTGAACGGCGCGGGCTGGATGCCCATCCAGAGCACCGGCACGGCGAGCAGCGCCAGGACCAGGAACTCGCGGCCGTTGATGTCCTTGAGTTGCCTGACATGGTCGTTGGCGATCTCGCCGAACACTACTCGCTTGTACATCCAGAGCGTGTAAGCCGCACCGAAGATGAGCGTGGTCGAGGCAAGGAAAGCCACCCAGAAGTTGTATTTCATCGCGCCCATGATCACCATGAACTCGCCGACGAACCCCGAGGTCGCCGGCAGGCCGCAATTGGCCATCGCGAACAGCATCATGAAGGCGGCGAACTTCGGCATGGTATTCACAACCCCGCCGTAATCGGCGATCTGCCGGCTGTGCATGCGGTCGTACATCACTCCGACGCAGAGGAACATGGCCGCCGAGATGAAGCCGTGCGAGATCATCTGCACCAGCGCGCCTTCGACCGCGAACGGGATCAGCGTGTTATCCCTGAACATGAAGAAACCCAGGGTCACGAAGCCCATGTGCGAGATCGACGAATAGGCGATCAGCTTCTTCATGTCGGCCTGGACCAGCGCAACCAGGCCGATGTAGACCACCGCGATCAGCGACAAGGTGATCATGAAGCCGGACAGCAGCTGGCTCGCGTCAGGAGCGATCGGCAGCGAGAAGCGGATGAAGCCGTAGGCGCCGAGCTTGAGCATGATGGCCGCCAGGACGGCCGATCCGCCGGTGGGCGCCTCGACGTGGGCGTCCGGGAGCCAGGTGTGCACCGGCCACATCGGAACCTTGACCGCGAAGGCCGTCAGGAATGCGACGAACAGCATCACCTGCGCATCCATCGCAAGCGGGACCTTGTGGAAATCCAGGATGGAGAAGCTGCCGCCGGACTTGGTGTACAGGTAGATCAGAGCTACCAGCATCAGCAGCGAACCCATCAGGGTGTACAGGAAGAACTTGAACGCCGCGTACACGCGGTTCGGGCCGCCCCACACGCCGATCACCAGGTACATCGGGATCAGGGTGGCCTCGAAGAATACGTAGAACAGCAGGGCATCGACGGCGGCGAATACGCCGTTCATCAGGCCGGAGAGCACCAGGAATGCGGCCATGTACTGCGCAACGCGCTTCTCGATCACCTCCCAGCCCGCGATCACCACCAGCACGGTGATGAAGCTGTTGAGCAGCAGGAACAGCACCGAGATGCCGTCCACGCCGAGGTGGTAGTTGATCGAGTAGCGCTCGATCCACGGGCTGAGTTCGACGAACTGCATGCCGCCGGCGGACCGGTCGAAGCCGGTGACAAGCGGGATGGTGACCAAGAAGCTGATCACCGAGCCGATCAGGACAATCAGGCGCGCCTCGCGGGCGTGGCGGTCAGAGCCCGTGGCCAGCACCAGCAGGCCGGTCAGGACCGGCAGCCAGATGGCGATGCTCAGCCAGGGAGTGTGGGAAGCCATCAGGTCACCGGTGCACGTAGAAGGCGAACAGGGTGAGGAGCACCATGACCCCGAAGATCATGCTGAACGCGTAGGAATAAATGAAGCCGGTCTGGAACCAGCGCACGACGCCGGCCACCCAGCCCACGAGGTTGGCCGTGCCGTTCACCAGCAGGCCGTCGATCAGCTTGCGGTCGCCCCACTTCCACAGGCCGTTGCCCAGGCGGATGGCGCCGCCGGCGAACACCGCCTGGTTGAAGTCGTCCAGCCCGTACTTGCGCTCGAGGATGGTGACGATCGGGGCGAACTTCACCCGCAGCACCGCCGGCACGTCGGGCCGGAGGATGTAGAGGTACCAGGCCAGCACGGCGCCGGCGATCGCCAGCCAGAACGGCAGCGAGGTCAGGCCGTGCAGCATCATGGCGAACACGCCGTGGTACTCGCGCGCCATCTCCGGGATCCAGTCGTGCGCGTTGGCCACGAAGATCGCCGACCCGAAGTAGTCGCCATGCACCACACTGCCGATCAGCCAGCCGGCACACACCGCCGGGATGGAGAGCAGCACCAGCGGCAGCGTCACCACCCAGGGCGTCTCGTGAGGGGGGTGGCCGTGGCCGCCATGGCCGTGGTCATCGTGGCCTGCATGTGCATCATGTCCATGGGCGTCATGGCCGGCATCACCGAAGCGCTCCTTGCCGTGGAAGGCGAAGAACACCAGCCGGAAGGAGTACAGCGCGCCGAAGAACACCCCGCCCAGCGCCGCCAGCCAGGCGATGCTAGCTCCCGGCGTGTGCGAGGCGTGCAGCGCCTCGATGATGGTGTCCTTGGAGAAGAAACCGGCGAAGGGCGGCAGGCCGGCGTTGGCGATAGCGCCGATCAGCACCGTGAGGTAGGTGATGGGCATGTACTTGCGCAGGCCGCCCATGCGCCGCATGTCCTGCTCGTGGTGCATGGCGATGATCACCGAGCCCGCGCCGAGGAACAGCACCGCCTTGAAGAATGCATGGGTCATCAGGTGGAACATGGCCGCCGAGTACGCAGAGGCGCCAAGGGCCATGGTCATGTAGCCGAGCTGGGACAGCGTGGAATAGGCCACCACGCGCTTGATGTCGTACTGCACTACCGCGACCAGCGCCATGAAGAAGGCCGTGATCGCGCCTATCACCAGGATGAAGGACAGCGCCGCCTGCGACAGCTCGAACAGCGGCGACATGCGCGACACCATGAAGATGCCCGCCGTCACCATGGTCGCCGCATGGATCAGTGCGGAGATCGGCGTCGGGCCTTCCATGGAGTCCGGCAGCCAGACGTGCAGCGGGAACTGGGCGGACTTGCCCATCGCGCCGATGAACAGGCAGATGCAGATCACCGTGACCAGCATCCAGGGCGTGCCAGGGAACAGCTCGATGGTCTCCCGAGACAGGGCCTGCGACTGCGCGAACACCTGCGCGTAGTCCAGGGTGCCGGTCCAGGCCAGCACCAGCCCGATGCCGAGGATGAAGCCGAAGTCGCCGACCCGGTTGACCAGGAAGGCCTTCATGTTCGCGTAGACGGCGGTCGGCCGGGTGTACCAGAAGCCGATCAGGAGGTACGACACCAGGCCCACCGCTTCCCAGCCGAAGAACAGCTGCAGGAAGTTGTTCGCCATTACCAGCATCA
>CAIVVS010000304.1 GCA_903909415.1 uncultured Pseudomonadota bacterium
AAGGCCTGGTCGTGGTCCATCCCAACTGGTGGGGGCATCCCCCGGCCGTGCTGGTCGGATGGATCGACCGCGTCATCCGCCCCGGCGTGGCCTACGACCTCGCGGTGGGCGAGGACGGTGCCCGCACCAGACATGTCGGGCTGCTGAAAGTGCGCACCGCGCTGGTGTTCAACACCGCCGACACCACGCCCGAGGCGGAGCAGGCGAAGTTCGGCGACACGCTGGGCGTGCTGTGGAAGACCTACATCGCCGGCCTGGGTGGCATCCCCGACATGCGGCGGCGCTCCTTCGGGGTCATGGGCACGAGCACGCCGGAAATGCGAGCGGCGTGGCTGGAGGAGGTGCGCAATACGGTGGCGGGCGCCTTCGGGCCGTAACCAGGGCGGACGGGTTGTCGTTTCGGGGCGGCAGGGAATGGCAGTGGCGGCCTCGCGGTGAGTCCGGCAAGGCACCAGTGCTCACGTGCTGTCCTTCCGTGGCCGTTTTCCCCGGTTGGGAAGTTCCGCTCGCATCCGCTGCTTGACCCGGCCGCGGGCCGGTGGCGGCGCGGGGCGCTTCGCGCGCGGCTTGCGACTCAGGAAAACAAGCCGTGCAAATACCATTGCCCGCCCTCGATCGCACGGCGTTCGCGGTACACCCAGACCAGGGCTTCGGCGGGGGTCTTGGCGACGAAGTAATCGCGCGCCACGTCATGGCCGTCCCACCAGCCGGTCTCGATGCGCTCGGGGCCGGCCAGCAGCGTGAGCGGGCCGTGCTCATGCTGCGGCAGCGCGTCGCGCTCGGGCAACGGGCGCGGTGCTTCCAGCAGCCAGAACGGGCGCATGCCGAATTCCAGCGCGAGCTGCGACTCGATGTCCTCGTCGGACTGCGCCTTGGCGCGCCTTGAGGGCTTCGCCTGTGGGCTGCTGATGACTGCCGTGGTCGTGGTCTGCTCCGGCCGGTGTTCCGGGCGTTCCTCGATCGCCTGCACCGACTCCGGGCCGAGCCGGGCACGAAGGCGCTCGATCAGGCGCGGCCAGGCATGCGTGCCGGCTTCGGGCGAATCCGGCGCGTCTGGGAACAGGCTCTGCTCGCTGCCGCCCAGCGGCTGGATGTCGTCGGCGTCCAGGCGCAGGCCGCGCACCGGCTCGCGCAGCGACAGCACGCCCAGGCGCTCGCGCAGCAGGAGCATGAAGTGGCCGGCATCGCGCGACGGCGCGACCAGGCCGACGGAGACGTCGGTGAAGCGCGGCGATTCTCCCGCACGGTTGGCGTGCCCCATGCGCAACACGAAGCGTTGCACGCCGCTGGCGCGCGCGCCGAGGTAGCCGGCGAACTGCGCGACCAGGCGCTGGGTGGCGAACAGCAAGGCCTCGGTCTGGGTGACTTCGGCCGGCAGTTCCAGGCTGGCGGTGAAGCGCGCCGGCGCGGTGAAGGGGGTGCGCGGGTCGGGCAGCACGCCCATGGCGCGGCCGAGTTCATCCAGCAGGCGCTGGCCGAAGCGCCGCGCCAGTCCGTCGCGCGGCTGCGCGAGCAGGTCGCCGATGTCGCGCAGGCCCAGTGTCTGGAAGGCCTGCTCGAACGCGGGCTCGCAGCGCATCACGGCCACCGGCAGCGCGCAGACGGCTTCGCGCAGGGCGTCCTTGTCTTCGGGAAACAGGACGGTCTCGGGCGCATCGTCAGAAGCCGACTGCGCCCGCGCAGCCCACGCCGCCGCGGTGGGCGTGGGCGCACCGGCCAGGCGGATGGAAAAGCCCATCGCCTGCATGCCCTCGCGCAGCTTCGCCAGCAGCGCGTCGCGCCCGCCGAAGAGCTTGATGCTGCCTTCGATCTCCAGCAACAGGGTGTCGGGGAAATCCAGCGCCACGGACGAGGTGAACTGCCCGGCCCATGCGGCCACGCCCAGCAGCGCCTCGGTCTCGCCCGATGGATCGCGCTCGCGCACGCGCAACTGCGGCACCAGCGCCATGGCGGCCGACAAGCCCATGCCGGGATGCAGCCCGCGGGCGAGGGCCTTGCGGTCGCAGTCGATCAGCCGCTGGCGGGCGATGACCGCGAAGGGCTCAGCCGGTTGCCACCCACGGCTGAACAGTTCCAGCGGCAGATGCGGCAGCTGCAATGCGATCCAGTACATGGGGGAGGGCTTTCGCTTGTCTTGGTTCAGGATTCTGGAGGGGCGCGGCGGGCACCGTGCCGGCACGGCCCTGCGCGAAGGCGGTGAGCAGCACAGGATGCACCGCCGGCGCGCCGCGGCGCTTGCCGATGCGCAGCGACAGGCCACCGGCCTGCGCATCCAGGCTGATGCGCAGCACCGCGGGCGAGGGCTCGGGCAGCGCGGACTGGGGACGGAACACGAAGGCGGCGGCGTGCGAGCCTTCCGCGGCCAGCGTCAGGCGGCGCAGGTCGGCATAACGCGGCGCATCGCGCTTCAGGCCGGGCCAGACCAGCACCGCGCCGCAGGCGCGCGAGGCCAGCGCCTGTTCCGCCGCCCAGAGGGCATCGCGCCCGGGCGCGACGTTCACCACCAGCAGTTGCGCGAGGTCGATGCCGGCGGCGGCCAGCGCCGGGGCGTAGGGCTGGTGCGGCGGGGCGATCCAGACCACGCGACGGGGCAGGGTGGTGGCGCGGGCCTTGGCCGGGGCGGGGCTGGTCAGCCGCGCCAGCGCCGGTCCCAGCAGGCGGAGTTCGCCTATGCCTTCATGCGCGGGCATGAGTTCGGTGAGCGCGCCCACCGGCCAGCCGCCGCCGGGGAGTTCCGCATCCAGCAACTCGAAGCCGCTGCCAAGCACCGTTTGGCCCGCGGCATGGGCGAGGTCGGCCCCGCGCCACAGGCGCGGATGGCTGAGCGCGGCGAGCGCGGGCCGGACCGTTGAAGCCGCTGATGCAACGGCGCCCATCAGAAGCCCTTGCCGTTCCTCAGCAGGCCGACGGCCAGGCCTTCGATGGCGAGCGGCTCGTTGCGTGTGTCCACCACGATGTCCTTGAACTCGGGGTTCTCGGCGCGCAGCTCGACCACGTGGCCGCGGCGCTGGTAGCGCTTGACCGTGACCTCGTCGCCTACGCGCGCCACCACGATCTGGCCGGCGCGCGCTTCCTGCTGGCGGTGCACGGCAAGCAGGTCGCCGTCGAGGATGCCGGCATCGCGCATGCTCATGCCGCGCACCTTGAGCAGGTAGTCGGCGCGCGGCTGGAACAGCGCCGGGTCCATGGGCACGTGGCGTTCGATGTGTTCCTCGGCGAGGATGGGCGAGCCGGCGGCGACGCGGCCGATCAGCGGCAGGCCGATGGCCTCGGCGATGCGCTCGCTCGCGTCCTCGGCGGTGTGGCCGATGCGCTGGCCGGCCAGCCGGATGCCGCGCGAGGCGCCCTCGACCAGCTCGATCGCGCCGCGCTTGGCGAGGTTGCGCAGGTGTTCCTGCGCAGCGTTGGGGGAGCTGAAGCCGAAGGCGGCCTGGATCTCCGCGCGCGTGGGCGGCATGCCCTCGGATTCGATGTTGCGGCGGATGAAGTCGAGGATCTTCTGCTGCTTGTCGGTCAGTTCGTCCATGGCGCGCTCCCAAGCTGTCGCGGGTTCGATTCCGTAGGTTCGGTCAGGCTGGCTGTATGCCTGCACAGTGCTGTATTTATATACAGTTAACCCGCGCTTGGCAAGTCACTGCCGGTTTTAGGTATAAGCCGCTGTTTTAATTAATTATTTAGACGCCCTTTCCAAGGCGCTAGAATGCCGGCATGTGTGGCCGCTATGCCCTGCATTCCCATCCTGACGTGGTCGCCCTGCAGTTCGGCCTGGGCGTGCTGCCGGCTGCCGCGCTGGCGGCGATGGTGCCGCGCTACAACATCGCGCCGACCCAGGACGCGCCCATCGTGCGCTTCGACCCGGAGCGCGGCCGCGAACTGGTGGTGGCGCGCTGGGGACTGGTGCCGGCCTGGGCCAAGGACGTGAGCATGGGCGCGAAGATGATCAATGCGCGCGCCGAGACGGTGGCGGAGAAGCCCTCGTTCCGCAGCGCCTGGCGCAAGCGCCGCTGCCTGGTGCCGGCCGACGGCTGGTATGAATGGAACGAGGAGGGCGGCAAGCGCCAGCCCTGGTACCTGCACCCACTGGATGGCAGGCCCGCGGCGCTGGCCGGCATCTGGGAGCAGTGGCACGCGCCCGACGGCGGCATGCTGGAGACCTATTCGCTGATCACCACCGAGCCGAACGCCGACGCCGCCCAGGTGCACGACCGCATGCCGGTGGTGGTAGACCCGTCGCAGTTCTCGCTCTGGCTGGAGGGCAGCGCCGAGCAGGCCGCGCCCTTGCTGCGCGCGATGCCGGTGGGGCGCATCGGCTTCCACCGCGTGGACCGGCGCATGAGCAGCGGGCGGGTGGATGACGCGCAGTGCATCGTGCAGGTCGGCGCGCCCGAGCCGGTGGCGGCCGTACCGAAGAAGAAAAAGGCTGCGGCAGGGCAGGCCGATGACGAATCCGGCGAGGACCGGCAGGGGCGGTTGCTATAATCACCGCACCTCACCGCCGCATCGCCAGCAAGGACGCAAGCACATGGCCAAGCCCTACGAATCCGACCTCACGCGCATGATGCGTGAGCTGCTCGCGCAGAAGCCGCAGATCGTCGAGGAACAGAAGAAGGGCCGCGCGCTGTGGTGGGACAAGAAGCTCGACGCCGACACCCAGCGCCGCGCCGATGAATCGAACGTCCCCCAACAGGGCTACGTCTATCAAACCAAAGGCTGAGAAGCGGGCTGCGAATCGGGCTGGGGACCGGACCATCCCGGCCGGCCCGATGCGCGGGCTGCTCGCCGCGCTGGCCACCGCGATCGTGCTGGGCGGCTGTGCCGCGGCGGGACCGCTGGCGCTGGTGCCCTGGAGCCCGATCATCTCCAGCATCGTCGCCACGCGCGGCGACAATTTCGAGGAACGCAAGAAGCTCGCCGGCCTCGACGCCACCCAGGACTGGCCGGCGATGCAGGCCATGGCGGAGGAAAAGCTCAAGCGCGACCCGACCGTCGGCGAGTGGAACTTCGTGCTCGGCTACTCGTTCTTCCGGCGCGGCGATTATCCGCGCGCCATCCAGACACTGACCACCGCCACCGAGCGCAGCCCCGAGGACAACGACAACTGGGGGCTGCTGGCCGAGTCCTACCGGCTTTCGGGCAGGCCCCAGGTGGCCGCCCGCATCCTGACCCATGCGATCTCGATCGACTCGAACTCGCCCATCCCGCGCTACCTGCTGGGCATGGCATTCAAGGACATGGGCGTGTCCACCGAGGCGGTGGCCGCGTGGCAGGAGGCGGT
>CAIVVS010000305.1 GCA_903909415.1 uncultured Pseudomonadota bacterium
CGCGCGCAGCACCACGATGCGCACGCCGCGCCGCGCGCCCCACTCCAGCCACAGGCGCTCGGCGTCGACGCGCCGTCGCGCGCGGTCGCTGTCCGGATTCACCGGGCGGGTCTCGTCCACCAGCGCGCCCTGGCAATCGCCGTACACGCCCGAGGTGCTGACATACACCAGGCGCTTCGGTGGCGCGAAGTCCAGCGCCGCGAGCAGATTGCGGCTGCGCGTGTCTTCGGCCCCCTCGCCAGGCGGCGGCGCGAGGTGCGCGACCAGGCCGAAGCCGCCACACCCCGCGAGACTGGCGGGGTTGTCCAGGTCGGCGTCGAGCCTGTGCGCGCCAGCAGCACCCAGCACCACTTCGCGCCCATCGGCGCGGCGCAGCATCGCCGTCACTTCATGGCGCGCCACCAGCGCCGGCAGGGCGCGGCGCGCGACGTCGCCGAAGCCGGCGATCAGCAGGCGCGCCATGTCGGACGGGGCGCGCGTTGCCGCGGCGGCATGCAAGCAGTGCACATCGGGTCCAGGTTCGGCTTGGTGAAGTCATGCATGGCCCGGGCATTGTAACCATCGCCCGCGCGCGGCCCCCCGCCGTCCCGAGGGCCGCCCTGCGCCGCTGGTAGAATTGCGGGCTTCGTCGCCGACCGTTGCGGTCGCGCGCGTTCCCGATCGACGCCGATCACCACCCTACCCACCCACCGGCAGCCACCATGTCCCAGGTCAGCATCCGCAACACCGGCCACACGTTCGACGCCCAGGCCGACGAATCCATCCTCGCCGCCGCGCTCAACGCCGGCCTGGTCCTGCCCTACGGCTGCCGCGACGGCGCCTGCGGCTCCTGCAAGGGCAAGCTGGTCGAGGGCAAGGTCGACTACGGCACCTACACCGAGAAGGCGCTGCCCGAGGCGGAGCGCGCCGAGGGCGCGATCCTGTTCTGCCAGGCCAGGTGCCTGACCGACGTGGTGATCGAGGCGCGCGAGGTGCGCAAGGCAGGCGACATCCAGCTGCGCACCCTGCCGGCCCGCGTGCACAAGCTGGAGAAGCTCACCGACGACGTGATCGTGCTCTACCTGAAGCTGCCGGCCTCCGAGCGGCTGATGTTCCTCGCCGGCCAGTACCTGGACATCCTGCTGCGCGACGGCACGCGGCGCAGCTTCTCCATGGGCAATGCGCCGCACGACGACGAGTTCGTGCAGCTGCACGTGCGCCACGTGCCCGGCGGCTCGTTCACCGACAACGTGTTCGGCAAGATGAAGGAGCGCGACATCATGCGCTTCGAGGCGCCGCACGGCTCCTTCTTCCTGCGCGAGGACAGCGACAAGCCCATCGTGTTCGTCGCCAGCGGCACCGGCTTCGCGCCGATCAAGGCGATCATCGAGCACTCGATCAAGCGCGGCATCACGCGGCCGATGAGCCTGTACTGGGGCGGGCGCCGCCCCAAGGACCTGTACATGCACGAGCTGGCCGCGAAATGGGCCGCCGAGCATGCGCACATCACCTACGTGCCGGTGATCTCCGATGCGCTCCCCGAGGACGCCTGGGCCGGGCGCACCGGCTTCGTGCACAAGGCGGTGATCGCCGACTTCCCCGACCTGTCGGGCCACCAGGTGTATGCCTGCGGCGTGCCCATCATGGTGGATTCGGCGCAGCGCGACTTCATCGCCCAGTGCAAGCTGCCCGAGGCCGAGTTCTACGCCGACTCCTTCACCACCGCCGCCGACAAGGCCGGCTGAGTTTTCCTTCCACACCACCGATTGCAAAGGCAACCATGTCCACCACCACCCCCAGCGGCCTGATCATCGAAGAACTGGTCGTCGGCACCGGCGCCACCGCGGCGGCCGGCCAGCACGTCACCGTGCACTACACCGGCTGGCTGACCAACGGCACCAAGTTCGACTCCAGCAAGGACCGCAACGACCCGTTCGAGTTCGGCCTGGGCCAGGGGCAGGTGATCCGCGGCTGGGACGAGGGCGTGCAGGGCATGCAGGTCGGCGGCAAGCGCAAGCTGACCATCCCGCCGGAACTCGGCTACGGCGCGCGCGGCGCCGGCGGCGTGATTCCCCCGAACGCCACGCTGGTGTTCGAAGTGGAACTGCTCGCGGTCTGACCGCGGGCTTGGCCCGGCCTGGACCGGGACTGAAATGCGGCCGCGGCCTCAGGCCGCGGCTTCGCCCAGGTAGGCGGCCCGCACTCGCGGGTCGGCCGCCAGCGTTTTGGTGTCGCCCGAGAGCACGATCTCGCCGGACTCCATGACGTAGGCGCGCTGCGCGATAGTCAGCGCGGCATGGGCGTTCTGCTCCACCAGCAGCACGGTCACGCCCTCGGCGGCGACCGAGGCGATGATCTCGAAGATCTTCTGCACCACGATGGGCGCGAGGCCCATGCTCGGCTCGTCCAGCAGCAGCAGCGTCGGGCGCGACATCAGCGCGCGGCCGATCGCCAGCATCTGCTGCTCGCCGCCGGACAGCGTGCCGCCGGTCTGCGCGCGGCGCTCGGCCAGGCGCGGGAACAGCGCATACACCCGGTCGCGGTCGGCGCGTACCGCCGCTGCATCGTCGCGGATGTAGGCGCCCATCGCGAGGTTCTCCTCGACGGAGAGCTGCGGGAACACGCCGCGTCCCTCGGGCACCATCACCAGGCCGCGCCGCACCAGCTGGTGCGAGGGCAGGCCGCCGATGGCCTCGCCGCGGTAGCGCACCGAGGCGGCAGCAACGCGATGCACGCCGCTGATCGCGCGCAGGGTGCTGGACTTGCCGGCGCCATTGGCGCCGATCAGCGCCACCATCTCGCCGGGGGCAATGACCATGTCCACGCCGCGCACCGCGCGTATGCCGCCGTAGGCAACTTCCAGGCCGCGCAGCTCCAGCAGCGGGACAACGGCACTCATGCAGTTGCTCCGGTCGCAGCATCGCCCGCGATCACCGGCGCGCCACCGAGGTAGGCCTCGACCACCCTCGGATCGCGCTGCACCTCGCGCGGCACGCCAGACGCGATCACCTTGCCGTAGTCCAGCACCATGACCCGGTCGCACAGGTCCATGACCAGCTTCATGTCGTGCTCGATCAGCAGCAGCGTGGTGCCGTCATCACGTATGCGCGCGAGCAGCGTGCGCAGCGCGCGCGACTCGGTCGGGTTCATGCCAGCGGCCGGCTCGTCCAGCGCCAGCAGCGCCGGGTCGGTGGCCAGCGCGCGCGCGATCTCCAGCCGGCGCTGGTCGCCGTAGGGCAGGTTGCGCGCGATGTCGTTGGCGCGCCCGGCGATGCCGACGTAGGCCAGCAGCTCGGCCGCGCGCCGCTCGATTGCCGCTTCTTCCATGCGGGTGGCGCGGTTGCGGGAGATCGCGCCCCACACCCCGGCGCGGGTGCGCACATGGCGGCCGACCATCACGTTCTCCAGCGCCGACAGGTTGGCGAACAGCCGGATGTTCTGGAAGGTGCGCGCGATGCCGGCCGCGGCGATGCGGTCCGGCGGCAGCGCGGCAACGGACTGGCCACGGAACAGGATGCTGCCGGTGTCGATGCGGTACAGCCCGGTCAGCGTGTTGAACAGCGTGGTCTTTCCGGCGCCGTTGGGCCCGATCAGGCCGAAGATCTCGCCCTCGGCGATGTCCAGGTCCACGCCGTCCAGCGCGCGCACGCCGCCGAAGCGCTTGGTCAGGCCGCGGGCTTCGAGCAGGCTCATCGCGCTTCCCCGTCCCCATCCTTGCCACCGAGCTCGCGCCGCCGCACCGCCGAGGGCAGCAGGCCCGCGGGGCGGAACAGCATCATGCCCACCAGCGCCAGGCCGAACAGCAGCATGCGTATCACCTCGGGCTCGATCAGGCTGCGGCCGAACAGCGCCTTCTGCGCCGGCTCCACCGTGTAGCGCAGCAGCTCGGGCACGAAGGACAGCAGCACCGCGCCCAGCACCACGCCCCAGACATTGCCCATGCCGCCCAGCACGACCATGGACAGCACCATCACCGATTCCACCAGGATGAAGCTCTCCGGGCTGATGAAGCCCTGTATCGCCGCGAACATGCCGCCGGCCACCCCGCCGAAGGATGCGCCCATCGCGAAGGCGAGCAGCTTGAGCTTCACGGTGTCGATACCCATGGCGCGCGCCGCCACCTCGTCCTCGCGGATCGCCTCCCACGCCCGGCCGATGCGCGAGTCCTGCAGCCGCAGGTTGATCAGGATCACCACCAGCATCACGACCAGCAGCAGGTAGTAGTACTTGATCGGCCCGCTGAAGGTCAGGCCGAGGAAGGTCTCGGTCTTCGAGAAGCTGAAACTGCCGATGGTGAACGGGTCGATGCGCGACAGGCCCTGCGGTCCGCCGGTGAGGTTCACCGGCGCCGACAGGTTGTTCATGAAGATGCGCACGATCTCGCCGAAGCCCAGCGTGACGATGGCGAGGTAATCGCCGCGCAGCTTGAGCGTGGGCGCGCCCAGCAGCACGCCGAACAGGCAGGCGACGGCGGCCCCGATCGGGAGGATCACCCAGAATGGCAGGTGCAGCCCGAAGTGCGGCGAGGCCAGCAGCGCGTACAGGTAGGCGCCCACGGCATAGAAGGCGATGTAACCGAGGTCGAGCAGGCCGGCGAAACCGACCACGATGTTCAGGCCCAGCGACAGCAGGATGAACAGGATGGCGAGGTTGGTGATGCGCACCCAGGCGGTGCCGGCGGCCGCGAGCGCGAACGGCAGCCCGATCAGCGCGATTGCGATCAGAGCCACGCCGACCCACTTGAACACAGGCTGCCCGCGCACCCGGGCGAGCGTGGCCAGCAAGGCGTTCATGCCCTGTCCCCCACGCGCTCGCCCAACAGGCCTGAGGGCCGGAACACCAGCACCGCGATCAGCACCAGGAAAGCGAACACATTCTGGTAGTTGGAACCGAACAGCACGAAGTCCTGTCCGTCGGCGCAGCGCTCGCCCAGCATCGCGGCGGTGGAGGTGTAGGTGCACAGGTCGGTGAGGTCGCCGATGTAGCCCGCGCCCAGCGACTCGATCAGTCCCAGCAGCAGCCCCCCCGCCACCGCGCCGCCGAGGTTGCCGATGCCGCCCAGCACCGCGGCGGCGAAGGCCTTGAGGCCGAG
>CAIVVS010000306.1 GCA_903909415.1 uncultured Pseudomonadota bacterium
GTCTTGCGGGCGATCTTCCACGAGCCCGGGCTGCCGCGCAGCAGGTGCTCCATCGTGCCGCCGAAGGTGCGCTGCGGGTGGGTGCGCCGGTGCTCGAGCATGGTGAAGGTGGAATGCACCACCAGCTCGCCACCGCCCTCGGGTGCGGGACCGGCTTGGACGTTGCCGATTACCCGCAGCGTGGACGCGGCAGGCTGCTGCGAGAACAGCTTGGGGTGGCGCAGGCGCTCGACCCGGTTGCGCAGGATCGCGGCGGTGTCGGCGAACAGGGAAATCTCGTTCTCCGCGTCGTGCTGGCCATGGCGCGCCGGCACCCAGTAGAAGACGTCCTCGGTGAGCAGCTGCAGCCAGTCCTCGTAACGCCCTTCGTTCAGCAGCTGCGCTTCATGGAACAGGAAGGTGCAGACATCGTGCGGGGCTGCTGGCCGTATCGCCGCTGCCGCGGGCACCGCGGCGCCATGCGCGGCGCTCACCGGTCCACCCCGTCCAGGCGCCCGTTGCCCGTCATCAGCTGCTTCCAGTAGCGCCACTGCGCGCGCATGCCGGTCTCCCAGGTCGCCGGGCCCCACAGTTCGCCGGGCAGCTCGCCCGGCTTGTCGCGGCCGTAACCGCGCCCGAACTGCACCCACTCCGGCGCACGCGCGCGCAGGCCCTGGAACACGCGCTCGAACACCTCCAGGTCGTCGGTCTGGACGAAGGAACTCACGCTGGCGTGCAGGTTGGAGAACTTCACGATGCCGGTGTTCCAGTCGTCCGGCGCGCCCTTGATGCGCATCGGCCAGACCCAGACCTCGGTGCGGTCCACGTCGATCGGGCGGATCACGCGGATGTGCAGGTTCCCGGTGATGCGGCTGATCACGTTGGGATAGATGATCAGGTTGGTGAACTTGGTGGCATCGATGATCTCCCCGGCGCGCTGCGCGCCATGGCGCCGGTCCAGCGCATCACGGTAAGCCGGCACGCGCAGTTCGTTCTTGCGGCTGTCGTCGGCCATGGTGAGGTAGCTGTGGCCGAAGCCGAAGCCGTGCACCTGGCCGTTGTCGTAGTGCGAGGTGCTGCCGACCAGCGCGACCTCCTCCCCCAGGGCCTCGGCGGGCGAATCCCCCTTGGCCATGACCCGCCAGGACTCCGCCGCGTAGGCGCGCTGCATCTGCCCGCCGTCCTTGCGTACCGAGGAGGCGTGCGAGAACGGCGGGTGGTACTCGTCCACGCCATTCTCGAGCTGCATCTTCCAGTTGCCACGGTACTCGTAGCGGTGCACGCCCGAGACGATCTCGACCTCGCCGGTCGGCGAGCGGTCGAGCAGGTTGTCGATGCCGGGCTTCATCGGCGCGATGAAGCGCGCGAAGTCCGGACCGTCGGCCGCCAGGCTGACGAAGATCCAGCCACGGTAGGACTCCAGCCGCGCGACCGGGGCAAGGCGCATGCCGCGGATCAGCGCGTCGTCGAAGCCGCCCATGTAGGGCACGCCGGCGAGGCTGCCGTCCATGCGGAAGGCCCAGCCGTGGTACGGACAGGCGAAGCGACGCGTGTTGCCCTGCAGTTCGTTGGTCACCAGCGAGCCGCGGTGCGGGCACCGGTTGAACAGGCCGTGGATGCGGCCGCGCTCGTCGCGCGTGATGATCACCGGCTCGCGGCCGATGAAGGTGGTCACGAAGTCCCCGGCGGCCGGGATCTGGCTCTCATGGGCGGCGTACACCCAGGCCGTGCCCCAGACGCGCTCCAGTTCCAGCTCGAACAAGGCCGGGTCGGTGTAGCAGCGGCCGTGGACGCGGTCATCCAGTACCAGGTTCTCGATCCCGCCCAGTCCGGCGTCATCCGGCTTCATCCCGTCCCCTTGTTCCATGCATTTCCGGTTGCGCGCAGTACGCCGCAGATGCATACATTAAGGTACGCAGGCGCCCTTTGTCACGCGCCGCCTGCGCGACCGCCCCGCCCGTTCTAGAATTCCCCACATCCGACATCCCACCCCACCACTGCGAGCCGACAACATGCATGCCACCCCGGTCTTCAAGCCGCGCCGCCTCGGCCACGTCAACATCTTCGTGGGCGACGTGCAGCAGGCCTGCCGTTTCTACGCCTCGGTGTGCGGAGTCGAACAGGTCTATTTCGAGACCGACATACAGATGGGCTTCATGACCAACGGCCGGTCGAACCACGACCTCGGCCTGATGCAGGCGATGAACAAGCCGCGCATCGGGCGTGACGGCTACGTGCAGCCCTCCACCGGCCGCGGCGCCGCCCCCAGCCTGAACCACCTCGGATTCGAGCTGGAGTCCCAGCGCGAACTGGTCGAGGCCTACAAACGCGCCGTGGCCGCAGGCGTGAAGATGTCCGCCACCTCCGACCACTGCGTCGCCCGCAGCATCTACCTCCATGACCCGGACGGCAACATGGTGGAGTTCTACGCCGATGCGGTCGAGGACTGGCGCGAGTTCTACCGCAAGGGGAAGAGCGCCCTGATCACCGGCGCCTGGGACCCGCTGGCGGAGACACCGACCGACAAGCCGCTTTACGAA
>CAIVVS010000307.1 GCA_903909415.1 uncultured Pseudomonadota bacterium
CACCAGTGCGGCGTGCCGCTGTCCTCGGTGGAATGGGTGCAGGGCGGCGTGAACATGGCCGGCCGCGTGGAGAAGGTGGAACTCAAGCTGCCGGCCGACATCCGCCTGCAGCGGGTCAAGGACAAGACCCTGTCGGCCATGCTGCTGGACGGCGAGATCGACGCCATCCTCTCGGCGCGCGCGCCGGACGCCTACCGCAAGGGCGCGGTGCGCCTATTCGAGGACTACCAGCCGGTCGAGGAAGCCTATTACCGCGAGACCGGCATCTACCCGATCATGCACGTGGCCGCGATCCGCACCGAGGTGCTCAAGCAATACCCGTGGATCGCCAAGAACTTCTTCCTCGCGTTCGAGGAAGCCAAGCGCCGTTCCTACGAGCGCCTGGGCGACATCGCCGCGTCGGGCGCGCCGCTGGCCTGGCTGTCGGACTACACCGGCAAGATGAAAAGCCTGTTCGGCGAGGATTACTTCCCCTACGGGCTGGAGAAGAACCACACCACGCTGGACGCATTCCTGCAGTACGCACACGAGCAGGGGGTTTGCCACAAGAGGCTCTCGCCAGAAGAGCTGTTCCCGAAACAGGTCCTCGCCAGCTTCAAGGTGTAGGGACGTTCGACTATCCAGGAGGATGGACATGAAACAAGCACGACCCAATGCCGGCGCTGCACGCGCGCTGATGGCCCTGACGCTGGGCATGGCCACGGGCGCGGCCTTCGCGCAGGCCTACCCTAGCAAGCCGATACGCATCATCGCCCCCTACGCGGCGGGCGGCGCGGCCGACCTGATGGGCCGCTACATGTGCGAGAAATTCCCGCAGTCCATGGGCCAGCCCTGCGTGGTGGAGAACCGCCCCGGCGCCGGCGGCATCATCGGCATGGACCTCATGCTCAAGTCCGACCCGGACGGCCACACCGTGGCGATGATGCCCAACAACCTGTCCATCATCCCCGGCGTGTTCGCCAAGGTGCCCTACGACACGGTCAGGGACGTCGCGCCGATCGCGCTGGTCTCCACCACGCCGGTGATGATAGGCGTGCACCCCGGCGTGCCGGCCAGGAGCCTCGCCGAGCTGGTGGCCTATGCCAAGGCCAACGACGGCAAGGTGAACTTCACCACCTGCGGCCCGGCCTCGCCCCAGCACCTGGGCGGCGAGATGCTGGCCTCCATGGCCGGCTTCAAGTGGGCGCACGTGCCCTACAAGGGCTGCGGCGACGCGATCGCGGGCGTGCTCTCGGGCACCGTGCCGGTGTTCATCAGCACCTACGCGCACTTCGCGCCGCAGATCAAGGCGGGCAAGCTGCGCGGCTTCGTCGTCACCGGCGCCAAGCGCACGCAACTCGCGCCCGAGTTCCCGACCGTGGCCGAGTCCGGCTATCCCGGCTATGACGTGGACGTGTGGTTCGGCATGGTGGGTTCGGCCAAGCTGCCGCCGGCGATCATCAGCCGGTTGAACGCCGAGGTGAACAAGGCCCTGGCCGCGCCCGACATGCGCGAGAAGCTGGCCGCCGGCCAGTACGAGCCGGTGGGCGGCACGCCGGAGCGCTTCGGCGAGGTGATCCGCGCCGACATCGCCAAGTACGGCAAGGTCAGCCGCGACGTGGGCGTCAAGGCGGAGTGATGTCCGGGCCAGCCGCCGCCGGCCACGGCTTCGACCTGCGCGGGCGCTCGGTGATCGTCACCGGCGCCGGCGCCGGCATCGGCCGCGTGTACGCGCAGCGCCTGGCCGAGGCGCGCGCGCGGGTGGTGCTGGCCGACCTGAAGCCGGAGGACGCCGAAGCCGCCGCGCAGGCGCTGCGTGATGCCGGCGGCGAGGCGGTGGCGGTGGGCGTGGACATCGCGGACGAAGCCGCGACGCGGCGCATGGCCGAGGTGGCGCTGTCGGCCTTCGGGCGCATCGACGGCCTGGTGAACAACGCCGGCCTGATGAGCACGCTGCCGCGCCGGCCCTGGCACGAGATCCCGGTGGACGAATGGGACCGGGTGATGGACGTGAACCTGCGTGGGCTGTTCCTGTGCTGCCGCGCGGTCTATCCGGCGATGAAGTCGCAGGGTGCGGGGGCCATCGTCAACATTTCGTCCTCGCGGGTGTTCGAGGGCACGCCCAACCGGTTGCACTACACCACCTCCAAGGCCGGCGTGATCGGCTTCACCCGGGCGCTGGCGCGCGAGCTCGGGCCCGAGGGCGTGCGCGTGAACTGCGTCACCCCCGGCCTGACGCTGTCGGACACGCAGCTGCGGTCGTCCGATGCGGCCTACCTCGCGCGCACCTCGGAAGGCCGTTCCATTCCGCGGCCGCAGGCGCCGGACGACCTGGTGGGCAGCGTGCTGTTCCTGCTGTCGGATGCCGCGTCCTTCATCACCGGCCAGACCCTCAACGTGGACGGCGGCAAGGCCTTCCACTGAACCACCCGGAAAGAACGACAGCCGCCATGCTGGAACCGATCTGGATCACCGAAGCCGACGTCGTGTCGCTGATGGACCTGAAGGAGGCCATCGGCGCGCTGGAGTCCGCTCTCAAGCTCGAGGCCGCCGGCCAGGCGGCCAACATGAGCAAGACGCTGCTGCAGTATGCGGCGGGGGAAGGGAAGGGGTCCCCCGGCCATGCCAGCAACAATTTGCATGCGATAGGCGCCAAGCTGGGCGACTACGTCGGCACCAAGACCTGGGCGCACACCCAGGGCGGCACCAGCCCCATCGTTCTGCTGTGGGATGCGAACGACGGCTCGCTGGCGGGCGTGATCGAAGCCTTCGCGATGGGCAACATGCGCACCGGCGGCATCTCCGGGGTGGCTGCCGACTGGATGGCCGCGCCCGACGCCTCGGTGATGGCGATCGCCGGCGCCGGCAAGCAGGCGCTGTCGCAGGTCGGCACCATGCTCGCGGTGCGCCCGATCCGGCGCCTGAACGCCTACTCGCCCACGGCGGAGAAGCGCGCCGCCTTCGTGAAGCTCGCCGCCGAGACCTTCGGCATCGAGGTGGTGGACTGCGATAGCATGGCCAAGGCCACGAAGGGGGCGCAGATCGTGACCCTGGTCACCCGCGCCGGCAAGCCCTTCGTCGATGCCTCGATGCTGGAAAAAGGCACCTTCCTCAACGCGGTGGGCGCGATCGCGCCGGACCGCGAGGAGTTCGCGCAGGACGTGTTCCCGCGCGTGTCCGCCGTCGCGGTGGACAACCTCGCCGGCGTGCAGCAGCTGTCGCGCGAATTCATGACCTGGTACGGAGCGAAGGGCTGGGACGGCGTGCAGCTGCTGTCCGGCCTGATCGCCTCGGGCCGGCGCCGCCAGCCGGGCGACGACCTGACGCTGTTCAAGGCCATGGGCATGGGCATCTCCGACCTCGCGCTGGGTACCGAGGTGCTGCGCCGCGCGCGCGAGCGCGGCGTCGGGCGCGTGATGCCCCAGCCCAAGAAGGTCAAGCCGCGCGTGGTCTCGTCGAAACCCGCAGCGCGCCCCGCTCCCTGAACGAACAACCTCACCCTTCCCCCTGGAGGCAAGCATGAACGAGTTCCGCAAGGACTTCAGCACCAAGCACGGCAAGTTCCTCGACCGCACCGGCCAGCCGCTGGTCGACAAGAACAGCTACTGGGACCCGATCATCATCTCCAGGGAGGAGATCGACGCCGAGGTCGAGCGCCTGGCTTCGCTGCCGCTGCCGTCCAACGGCCGGCGCGAGTCGCTGATCGTGCACCCCATGGCCGAGGCCAACGCCCCGGGCCTGACCCCCGGCATCCAGGTGAAGCTCTCGGTGCTCAAGCCCGGCGAGAAGACCAACCCGTTCCGCCACAACGCCACCGAAGTGAACTTCTGCATCCGCGGCGCCGGCCACACCATGGTCGCGGGCAGGCGCATCGACTTCAGCCAGTACGACGTGTGGAACCATCCGTCCTACGCGATCCATTCGCACGCCAACGAGGGCAAGGACCTGCAGGTCCGCCTGACCTATTCCAACGTGCCCCTGTTGCAGCACATGCAGATCTACGTGCCCGAGGAAGAGCCCTCGCCGCAGCTGCACGCGCTGGACGCCGAGGAGCAGGCCGCGCTCGCCGACCCGCGCAGGAAGAGCCCGTTCGGCATGTTCCCGATCGGCAAGGACGGCGGCATGCTGATGCCCTACGAGATCCTGATCAACCCCAAGGCGGCGGAATCCAAGCCGCTGTACTTCCCCTGGCTGCAGGTCAAGCAGGAGCTGGACAAGCTCGAGGCGCTGGGCAAGGAATACGTCGGCCGGCGCCTGTACATGTACTACAACCCGGTCACCACGCGCTACAACGGCATCACGCCCAGCTTCTTCGCGACCATGACCATCCGCCCGCCGAAGATCGTGGACCGCCCGCACCGCCACACCTCGGCCGCGATCAACTACTACTTCCATGGATCGGGCTACTCCTCGGTCGCGGGCAACCGCTACGAGTGGAAGGCCGGCGACCTGATGCTGTCGGCGCCGGGCTGGGCGGTGCACAACCACGCCTCCTACGACGACCACGTCTACGAGCTGACCATCCAGGACCAGCCGCTGAACATCTACATGGAATCCCTGCTGTGGCAGGAGGACCTGAAGAAGCCCGCCGCCGTGCTCGGTACCGAGAGCGGCTTCGACACCAACCGCGACGGCAAGCAGGCCGCCTGAGCGCCACGGGGACAGCACCATGATCAAGCTCAAGCCCGGTTTCCTGACCGGTTCCATCCCGCCCCTCATCACGCCGCTGCGCGACGGCAAGGTGGACTTCGACACCTACGGCCGGCTGATCGAGTTCCAGATCAAGAACGGCACGCACGGCATCCTGGTCAACGGCACCACCGGCGAGCCGACCACGCTCACCGTGCCCGAGCGCATGGAACTGGTGAAGTTCGCGGTCAAGGCGGTCGACAAGCGCATCCCGGTGGTGGCCCAGACCGGCGCGACCACGCTGGCCGAGTCCATCGAGCTGACCGAGTCGGCCACCGCGGCCGGCGCGGACGCGCTGCTGATCCTCACGCCGTACTTCATCCGCCCGCCACAGCGCGGCGTGGTGGAGTACTACGCGGAGCTGGGCCGTCGCACCGACCTGCCGATGATGATGTACCACATCCCCGGGCGCTCCTCGTTCAAGGTCGAGCTGGACACGCTGGCGAAGATCATGGAGCGCGTACCGCACTTCGTGGGCATCAAGCACGCCTTCGACGACCACAACCTGGTGTCGCGCATGGTCGCGCGCTTCGGTCCGGAGTTCCGCATCTTCGTCGGCCTGGAGGAGTTCACCTTCTCCATGATGGCGATCGGCGCGCAGGGCACCATGAACGCGGCGGCCAACCTGGCCCCGGCCAAGGTCGCACAGCTATGCAACCACGCGCTGGCCGGCGACATGGCCGCGGCGCGCGCCATCCATTACGAGATGTTCGAGGTGATGGAGGCGATCTTCTACGACACCAACCCGATCCCGATGAAGTACATGATGAAGCGCCTGGGGATCATCGATCGCAACGAGCACCGCCTGCCGATGGTGAGCGCCACGCCCGAGCTGGAAAAGCGCCTGGACGCGGTGCTCGAGCGCGCCGGCCTGCTGCCCGCCCGGGCGGCCTAGCAAACCGGCACGGCCGTAATACACTCGACGGGCCCGCAACGCGGGCCCGTTTCCATTCCACCGCCCCTGACTCGCCGGAGCCACCATGACCGCCGCACACAACCCCGTTTCCTCCCGCGCGCCGCAGCACGCGCTGCGCAAGACCGTGCTCGCCCTTGCCCTGGCCTCGGTGGCCGCGCTCGCCACCGCGCAGAACAAGCCGTTCGAGCCGCAGGTCGGCCAGGAAGGCAAGGACGTGATCTGGGTGCCCACCCCCGACGGCCTGGTGGACCGCATGCTGCGCATGGCCGGGGTGTCCTCCGCCGACTTCGTCACCGACCTGGGCTCGGGCGACGGGCGCACCGTGATCGCCGCGGCGAAGAAGTTCGGCGCGCGCGCCCAGGGCATCGAGTACAACCCCGACATGGTCGAGCTGTCTAAGAAGAACGCCGCCGCCGCCGGGGTGTCCGACCGCACGACCTTCATGAAGGCCGACATCTTCGAGTACGACTTCAGCAAGTCCACGGTGGTGACCATGTACCTGCTCACCGACCTGAACCTCAGGCTGCGCCCCAAGCTGCTGGACATGAAGCCGGGCACGCGCCTGGTGGCGCACCAGTTCCGCATGGGCGAATGGGAGCCCGACCAGACGGTGAGCTACGACGGCCGCCCAGCCTACCTGTGGATCGTGCCCGCCAAGGTCGCGGGAACCTGGCAGCTGGTGCAGGGCAACGAGAAGATGGACCTGGTGCTGTCCCAGAATTTCCAGGCCTTCGGCGGCGTCGCGCGGCGCGGTGAGGGCGAGCAGCGCCTGACCGGCACGGCACTGCGCGGGGCGCAGGTCAGTTTCGAGCTGCCCGGGCCCAAGGGCGTGGCGAGGCGCTTCACCGGCCGCGTCGAGGGCGACACCATCTCGGGCAGCGGCGCCGGCGGCAACTGGACGGCGAAACGGACCGGGGCGTAGTTGCGTGGGGCAGGCGTGGGGCAGGACCATGGAAGGCAGTCCGGCGGCAGGCAACCGGACGGCGAAACGGACGGCGAAACGGACGGCGAAACGGACGGCGAAACGGATGGCGAAACGGACGGCGAAACGGGCGGGAGACTGATGCGCAATACCCTGTGCAGGAACGGGATACGGGCGGCGATGGCCGCGGCTTCGGCAACGCTCGCCCTGGCGCTGGGCGGGCACGCACCCGCCGCGCTGGCGCAGGGATCCGTTGCGTTGGCGCAGGCACCCGCTGCGCTGGCGCAGGCACCCATGGCGCTGGCCCAGGCCACGGACGGCGCCGGCACCGGTGAATTCGCGCCGCGCGTCGGCCAGTCGGGCAAGGACGTGATCTGGGTGCCGACGCCGGACATCCTCATCGAGAAAATGCTGCAGGCGGCGAAGGTGGGACCGGGGGACTTCGTGGTCGACCTGGGCTCGGGCGACGGGCGCATCGCCATCGCCGCGGCGAAGCAGTTCGGCGCGCGCGCCATGGGCGTGGAGTTCAACCCCGACATGGTGGCGCTGTCCACCCGCGACGCCGCGAAGCAGGGCGTGTCCGAGCGCGTGCGCTTCGTGCGCGGCGACATCTTCGAGACCGATTTCACGCAGGCCACGGTGGTGACCATGTACCTGCTGCCCAGCCTGAACCTGCGGCTGCGCCCGATGCTGCTGGCGATGAAACCCGGCACGCGCATCCTGTCGCACCAGTTCAGCATGGGCGACTGGGACCCGGACGAAACCATCGTCATCGACGAGCGGCGCGGCATGCTGTGGATCGTGCCGGCCAAGGCCTCGGGGCGCTGGAAGCTGCGCATCGAAACGACGCTGGGCAGCAACGACTACGACGTGAACCTCCGCCAGGACCACCAGAAACTGCAGGGCGAGTTCCGCATCGACCGGCAGGCCTCCAAGATGTTCGAGGCGAAGATGCGCGGCGACCAGATCGATTTCTCCATCGTGGTCGGCGCCAGCCGGCGCGACTTCAGCGGCCGCGTCGACGGGCCGAACATGGAAGGCACGGTCAAGACCTCCGGCGGCCAGCTGCTGAAATGGACCGCGCACCGGGGAGGTGCCTGATGGGCTCCCTGCCGCGTCGCAGGTTCATCGGCGGCCTGGCCGCCGGCTTGTTCGGCACCACGGCGCTGCGCGCCGTCGCGCAGATCCCCGGCGCCGGCGGCGCGCGGCCGGCCACCGAATACGTGCCGGTGTTCGGACAGACCGGCAAGGACGTGGGCTGGGTGCCCACGCCCCCGGCGCTGATCGAGAAGATGCTCGCCGCCGCGGGCGTCACCGCAAAGGACCTGGTGATCGACCTGGGTTCGGGAGACGGACGCATCCCGATCGCGGCGGCCAGGCTGTTCGGCGCGCAAGCCATCGGCGTGGAGTACGAGGCCAACCTGGTCGAGTACTCGAAGGCCGAGGCCGCCCGCCAGGGCGTGTCGGACAAGGCGAGCTTCGTGCGGGGCGACGTGTTCGAGTACGACTTCTCGCGCGCCACGGTGATCGCGCTCTACCTGCTGCCGCACATGAACCTGCGCCTGCGCCCGAAGATCCTCGCGATGGCGCCGGGCACGCGGGTGGTGGCGCACAACTTCGGCCTGGGCGACTGGGAGCCCGACGAGGGCGTGTTCGCCGACGAGGTGCGCGGCTGGATGTGGATCGTGCCGGCGCAGGCCGGCGGCGAGTGGCGGTCGGCCCCGGGCGCGGCGCAGGTTCTGGACCTCTCCATGAGCATCCGCCAGCGCTTCCAGAAGGTCGAGGGCAGCGTGCGCGCCGGCGGCCGTACGCTGCCGATGCTGTTCCCGGCGCTGCGTGCCGGCCGCATCGAGTTCACGACGCTGGACGGCAGCGAGCGGCGCGACTACGTCGGCGAGGTGCAGGGTGCGCGCATCACCGGCACGGTCCGTTCCAACGGCGGCGAGCCGCAGCCCTGGGCAATGCAGCGCTAGCAAGCGGCGCGCGCTGGCACGACCGGATCGCGCCCGCGGACCAAGCACCTCAGCCCAAGGCGCCGCTGGCCCGGAGCGCCTCGATCTCCGCGCCGCTGAGTCCGGCTTCGGCAAGCACCGCCTTGTCGTGCTCGCCCAGGTCGGGCGGCACGCGGAAGTCGATGTCGCGGTTGCCGTCCACCCGCACCGGGCGGTGCTGGCTGCGCACGGTGCCGAACTTCGGGTGCTGCAGCTCGTAGAACGTGCCCAGGTGCTTCACCTGCGGGTCGTCCGGCAGGTCGGCCAGTTCGTTCTCAGGCGCGAACGGCACGTCGGCGGCTTCCAGCCGCGCGCACCAGTCGGCGCGGTCGCGGGTGGCGAAGATCGCGGTCAGTTCGATGGCCAGCTGGTCGTAGGCGCGCACCCGGTCCATGCGTGTCGGGTAGGCGGCCTTCCAGCCCGGCCGCTCCACCGCGTCGCAGAAGGACTCCCAGAACTTGTCCACCGAGGACAGGTGCACGCCGATGCGCTTGCCGTCGCGGCACAGCAGCGCATAGGCCTGCGAGTTCGCGCCGCGCTGGTGGATGGGCATGGGCTTGTCCAGCGCCAGCATCCAGGCGATCGGCTCCACGCCCAGTCCCATCGCGGCTTCCAGCATGTTCACTTCCACCTTGTGGCCCTTGCCCGAGCGCTCGCGCTCGAACAGCGCGCCCATCACGCCCAGCGCCGCGTAGTAGCTGGTCGCCGGGTCGGTGATCGCCGGCCCGACCACGCGCGGGTCGTCGGTGGCGCGGTGGCGGCTCATCCAGCCCGACAGCGCCTGGCCGACATGGTCGAAGGCAGGCCGCTCGGCATAGGGGCCGTCCGGACCGAAGCCGGTGATCGCGCAATAGACCAGGCGCGGGTTTACCGCCGACAGCGCGTCCCAGCCTATGCCCAGCTTCTCGGCCACGCCGGGCCGGCTGTTCATGATCACCACGTCCGACACCTTCACCAGGCGCTTGAACGCGGCCAAGCCCTCGGGCCGCGTGATGTCCAGCGCGAGGGAGCGCTTGTTGCGGTTGTGCGCCTGGAAGTGCGGGCTGTAGCCGCCGCCGTTGAAGGAGCGGAACGGGTCGCCCGCGCCGGGGCGTTCCACCTTGACCACGTCCGCGCCCATCTCGGCCAGCAGCATGGCGGCGAAGGGCGCGGTGATGAACTGGCCCAGGTCCAGCACCCGGATGCCTGCGAGCATCTTCATCGCAGGTCCTCAGCCCTTGGGCCGCAGGTCGCTGCCCGCCTCGTCGTCCAGGCGCGCCCAGACTTCGCCCGCTATCGGGTTGCGGATCTCCTCGGCGATATGGCCGACCAGGCCGACCGCGCGGCCCATCACCGCGATGCCGCGGCAGATGCGCCAGTCCAGCCCCAGCTCGCTGGCGATCGCGCCGATCGCGCCGGTGGCGTTCACCGGCAGCACGCGCCCGGTGACGCGCTCGGCCTCGGCGGCGATCATCTGCATCAGCTCGCAGTAATGGCCGTAGTAGCCGTTCTCTTTCGCCAGCTGGAACAGGCGCGGCGTGCGCGGGTCGATCGGCTTGTGTATCGGGTGGCCGATGCCGGGGATGGCCTGCTTGCGCGCGCGGAACTCGGCGACGATGTCGGTGGCCGCCTGCTTCAGGTCGGGCTTGTCCACGCCCTTGATCGCCTTCTGCATCACGCGCGCCGAGTCCTCGGTGGTGCCGACGAACACCGTGCCCATGCCGCACAGGCCCGCGGCCACCGCCGCGTTCATCGATTCGGGCGCGCCCAGGTAGACCATGCGCGTGGCGATCGCCACCGGCGTCATGCCGTGCTCGGCCAGGGTCACCATCAGCGCGTTGAACAGCACCGACTGCTGCGGCGTGGGCAGCTCGCCGGTGATCTCCAGCCAGCCCATGTCGCCCAGCGATACCTTGCCGATGATGTCGTTCACCAGGTCGCGGCCCTTGACCACGATGCGGTCGGGCGTGCTCCAGCCCATGTCGGAGCGGATCGGCTTGTTCTGTCTCATGTTGCGGCGCACCTATAGAGGAGGAGGGTTTGCACTCGCACCGGCACCGCCGGCGCGCGGAAAGGCGCGCAGTGTTGCATCGCGCCGGGCGACTTGTCGAGTGTGCATTGATTCGGCAATCAACACAGACGCTTTCGCGCCGGACCCGCGCCTAGAATCATCCGCTTTCGAACCCGGTGCAGGAGAACGACATGGCGGCAGGCAACGAGATCGTGCGCGACACGGTGCGCGTGGACTTCAAGGACGGCGTGGCGACGGTGCTGCTCAACCGCCCCGACAAGAAGAACGCGATGAGCCCGCAGCTGCACAAGGACATCACCGAGGTGCTGGAGCTGCTGCGCTACGACGACCGCGCGCGCGTGCTGGTGATCACCGGCGCGGGCAACTCCTTCTGCGCCGGCATGGACCTGAAGGAGTTCTTCCACCAGCTCAAGACCAAGGACCCGGCCGAGTACGACCGCGTCTACCGCATGGCCACCGACTGGCGCGGGCGCACGCTGCGCTACTACCCCAAGCCCACCATCGCGATGGTCAACGGCTTCTGCTTCGGCGGCGCGTTCTCCATCGTCGAGGGCTGCGACCTGGCGGTGGCGGCCGATGACGCGACCTTCGGCCTGTCGGAGATCAACTTCCGCATGTTCCCCGGCGGCGTGGTGTCCAAGTCGCTGGCCAACATGGTGCATTCGCGCGATGCGCTGCTGTACGCGATGTCGGGCCGTACCTTCGACGGGAAGAAGGCGGCCGAGATGAAGTTCGTGAACTTCTCCGTGCCCAGGGCGTCGCTGGAGGCCGAGACCATGAAGCTCGCGCACGAGATCGCCGGCAAGGACCCGGCGGCGCTGCGTGCCTGCAAGGACGGCTACCGCTTCTCGCTGGAGATGAGCTGGGAGGCCTCGGTGAACTACACGATGGCCAAGGAGAACGAGGTGCTGCTGGCGCAGAAGGGCGGCTGGATCGAGCACGGCATCGGCGACTTCGTCGACGGCAAGTACAAGCCCGGCCTGCAGGGCAACGAGTCGGTGAAGAAGTAAGCGCAGGACCACGGGCAAGCCATGGACTTCCGCTTCACCGAGGAACAGGACATGCTGCGCGAGTCGGTGCGCCGCATGATGGACAAGCTCGCCACGCCGGAGCTGATCCGGCGGCTGGACCGCGAGCAGGCCTATCCCTACGAGCTGTACGACGCCTGGGCGGAGATGGGCCTGTTCCGCATGCCCTTCCCCGAGGCCTACGGCGGCCTGGACGGCAACGTGACCGACCTGGTGATCATCGCCGAGGAGCTGTCGAGGAAGAGCTTCGACTTCTTCACCGCCTACGGCGGCAGCGTGTTCTGCGCGCTGAACATCCTCAGGAAGGGCAGCGAGGAGCAGAAGAAGGAATGGCTGCCGCGGCTGCTGTCGGGCGAGATCAAGATGTCGATCTCCATGTCCGAGCCGGACGCCGGATCCGACATCGGCTCGATGCGCACCAGCGCGCGGCGCGACGGCGACGACTGGATTATCAGCGGCCAGAAGGTCTGGGCCACCGGCGCCGGCGCCAAGGGCAACGTAATCAACGTCTACGTCAAGACCGACCCCAAGGCGCACTACCGCCAGGGCATGTCGCTGTTCCTGGTGGACAACGACGCGCCGGGGCTGGAGCTGCGCAAGCTGGACATGCTGGGCCGGCGCTGCGTGGGTACCTACGAGCTGTTCTTCAACGAGGTGCGCGTGCCGGCCTCGCGCCTGGTCGGTGGCGAGAACCGCGGCTGGGACTGCGTGATGTCCGGCCTGCAGGCCGAGCGCGTCACCTCCAGCGCCGGCTACGTCGGCGGCATGCAGGCGGTGTTCGACCTGGCGCGCAGCTACGCCACCGAGCGCAAGCAGTTCGGCCGCCCCATCGGCAGCTTCCAGGCGATCGGCCACATGCTGGCGGACATGCAGACCGACCTGGAGGCGGCGCGCCTGCTGGTGTACCGCGCGGCGTGGATGCTGTCCGAAGGCAAGGACGCGCTGCGCGAGATCTCCATGGCCAAGCTGTTCGGCTCGGAGGCCTATGCGCGCATGGCCAACAACGGCATGCAGGTGATGGGCGCCTACGGCTACAACATGGAATTCGACATGCAGCGGCATTTCCGCGACGCGCGCAGCGCCACCATCGGCGCCGGCACCTCGCAGATGCAGCGCAACCTGATCGCCGGCCTGATGGGACTGAAGGTACAGTGAGGTCAAGGCAGGCAAAGCTTGCATGGAGGCGGCGGGACGCGTCTGGAGGGACGCCCGCCGCGCCGAACCACGAGGAGGAGGAGCAATGAAGAACGGCATCGCGGCCCTGGCCGCAGGCATCGCATCACTCGCGCTGTGCGCGGGCCACGTATCCGCCCAGGCATTCCCCAACAAGCCGGTCAGGCTGGTCGTGCCCTATGGCGCGGGCGGGGCGCCGGACGTGTCCTCCCGGATGATCGGGCAGAAGATGTCCGAGACGCTGGGGCAGCAGGTGGTGATCGACAACAAGCCCGGCGCCGGCGGCATCATCGCGGCCGAACTGGTGGCCAAGTCGCCCGCCGACGGCTACGCGCTGTTCGTGGCCGACACCGGCCACTTCGCGATCAACCCGGCCCTCTATCCCAAGCTGCCCTACGACCCGCTGCGCGACTTCACGCCGGTGGCGACCGCGGTGTCCACGCCGCTGATCCTGGTGGCCAACCCGACCACCCTGCCGGTAAACAACGTCGCGGAGATGATCGCCGCCGCCAGGGCCAAGCCCGGCATCCCGTTCGGTTCCTCGGGCAACGGCAGCCCGCACCAGCTGTTCATGGAGATGCTCAAACAGGCTGCCGGCGTGCAGCTGACCCATGTGCCCTACAAGGGCGTGGCGCAGTCGGTGCCCGGCATCCTGTCGGGCGATGTGGCCATGCTGTTCGTCGGTATCACCTCGGTCAAGGCGCACGTCACCTCGGGCAAGCTGCGCGTGCTGGCGGTGAGCACCGGCAAGCGGTCATCCCTCATGCCGGAGGCGCCGACCGTGGCCGAGGCGGGTGGCCCTGCGCTGGACCTCGCCGTGTCCATCACCTGGCTCGCGCCCACCGGCACGCCGCGCGACGCGATCGCCCGCCTGCACCAGGAACTGGCTCGCACGCTGCAGAACCAGGACCTCGCGCAGAAGCTCAACGCCGCCGGCATCGAGGTGGTGGCCGCGGGCCCCGAGCAGACCACCGAACTGATCCGCACCGACATGGCCAAGTACGGCAAGCTGGTGCGCGAGGCGAATGTGAAGGTTGACTGAGGTCAAGGTGGACTGATTCCATGGGCGAATCCCTCGACCCCGCGACGCCGACTGCCGAGCGCTGCGTCACGTCCTACCCGGCGCGGCGCGCGTTCCGGCCGGGCGTGGTGCATCCGCCGCAGGCGCCGGGCGTGCAGGGCATGGTGGACATCCATTGCCACGCGCACGAGGGCCAGCAGGACGCGCTGTCGCTGGCCAAGTTCGCCTCGGAAGCGGGCATGCGCGCCATCCTCTACAAGACCATAGGCGCGATCAGCGGCGAGTACCGGCCAGCGCGCGACGTGGCCGCGGTGCGGCAGGAACTCGCGCGCTGGAGCGACCAGACCGGCATCGCGCCGATAGATTGCCTGGCCGGTTACGGCGTGACCATGGACAACCGGCCGCCCACGCTGCCGCGCCTGCGCCAGGCGCTGGACGACGGCGTGGCCGGCGTCTGGCTGCATGTGTTCAACCACGCGCTCACGCTGCACAAGGTGGGCGGCAAGTTCATCTGGTGGGACAAGGACGCCGATCCCGCCGCGCATTCCGCGCCGCTGCCCTGGGACGAGGCGCTGCGCCACGGTTACTACCTGCTGGACGAGCGCGGCCGCCTCAAGCCCCTGGTGCAGGACATGCTGCGCATGGTGTTCGACGCCGACGTCGCGCTGTTCTACGGCCACGGCACCCATCCCGAGTTCGAGGCCCTGACCGAGTTCGTCGACAAGGCGGGCTTCAGGCGCGCGGTGATCGACCATCCGTTCAGCCCCTTCATCGACCTGTCGATCGCCCAGATGAAGCAGCACGCCGCCGCCGGCGTGACCCTGAACTTCACCTTCGACGAGCTGTCGCCGCTGCTGGGCGTGGACCCGGCGCGCATGGCCGAGGCGGTACGGGCCGTCGGCGTGGAGCACGTGACCCTGTCCTCGGACGCCGGCGAGCCGCTGTTCCCGAACACGGTGGAATGCATGCGCCTGGTCAGCGGCTACATGGCGGCCTTCGGGCTAGACGCCGCAGCCATCGACCGAACCTGCCGCATCAACCCGGCGCGCATCGCCGGCTTGCCCGTGTCCTGATCACCCCGGCCCGATCAACGTTGATGCAACATGGATTTCGGCATACATTGACGGCCCTGCCAGCGCGTTAGCGGCGCCTTCCTTGCGCTGCGTCCCGCTCCGAGGTTCCCGAGTACCCCCATGCCCCGCGCGCGTCCCCGCTCCATCCCCGGCCTGCCCGACGAAGTCGTGCGCCGCGGCGATTACCTGACGCGCGACCAGGCGCTGGAGGTGCTCGGCATCAAGCCGCAGACCCTGTACTGCTACGTCAGCCGCGGCTACATCCGCAGCGTGCCCCAGCCCGACGGGCGCTCCAGTTACTACCGGCGCGAGGACGTGGAGCGGGTCAGGACGCGCAGCGTGGCGCGCTCCGGCCACGGCCCGGCCGCCGCCGCAGCGATGCGCTGGGGCGAGCCGGTGGTCGGCACCAGCATCACCGAGATCACGCCCGAGGGCCCGCGCTACCGCCACCGGGGCGTGGTGGAACTGGCCCAGTCGCGCCACGGCTTCGAGACGGTGGCCGAGTTCCTGTGGGGCGGCGTGCTGGCCGAAGACCCGGTCGAATGGCGCCGATCGGTGCCGCCGGCGGCGCTGGCGCGCACGCTGAACGCCAGCCTCGCGCTGCATCCCAAGCCGCATTTGCTGCAGCTGCTGACGCTCGCGACCACGTCGCTGGGCGTGGCCGAAGGCAGCCGGCGCGAGCGCATCCAGTCCGGCGCCACGCCGGTGATGGCGGCGCGCCGCCTGATCCGCACGCTGGCCGGGAGCTTCGGTTTCCTCGGCCCGGAGCGCGCCTTCGTCGACCTGCGCGACCGCGAGCCGGTGGCGCGCGGCCTGTTGCGCGCGCTCGGCCTGCCGGCGGGCCGCGACCAGGTCGCGCTGCTGGACGCCGCCCTGGTCATGGTGGCCGACCATGAGCTCAATCCCGCGACCTTTTCGGCGCGCATCGCGGCCTCCGGCAGCGCCGACCTGCATTGCTGCATCGGCGCCGCGCTCAACACCCACCAGGGCACGCTGATCGGGCGCGCCTGCGACCGGCTGGAGCAGGTGTTCGCGCTGCCCTCGCGTCCCTCGGACATGGTGCAGCGCGCGCGCGAGGCGCTGGACACCGCGCGCAGCGTGCCGGGCTTCAACCACCACCTCTACCCGCAGGGCGACCCGCGCGCGCGCGCGCTGATCGAGCTGGCGCGGCGCGAGGGCGGCGCCAACATCGGCGTGCGCCACATGCTGGAGGCGCTGGAACTGATCGAACAGGAACTCGGCCTGCATCCCAGCGTGGAGTGCTCGCTGGTGTTCGTGTCGCGCGCGCTGGGGATGCCGGACCAGTGCGCCGGCGGCCTGTTCGCGCTGGGCCGCAGCGCCGGCTGGGTGGCGCATGTCATGGAGCAGCGGCTGGCCGGATTCATGATCCGGCCGCGCGCGCGCTTCACCGGCGCCGCCGCCGGCATGGGGCCGGGCAGCGCGCTTGCTGCAGCGCGGGTAGATTGACCAATCAAGATTGATGCGGGACGGGCGCCTTCCTACACTGGGCGACCGCAGCAGGGCGACAAACAGGGATGGAGGAGCAAACATGGGCAAGATGGAACCGCAAGCGGCCGCAGGGACACCCGGACTGATGCTCACGGTGCAGGCCGACGGCCTCAAGTGGCCGGAGATGCCGGTGTTCGCGAGCAAGGAAGAGGAGCGCACCCACCGCAAGCAGCGGCTGGCGGCATCCTTCCGCATCTTCGCCATGCATGGCTTCGATTCCGGCATCGGCGGACACATCACGGTGCGCGACCCCATCCTCACCGACCACTTCTGGGTCAACCCGCTGGGCGTGCACTTCAGCCGCATCAAGGCGAGCGACCTGGTGCTGGTGGACCACGCGGGCAACGTGAAGCAGGGCCGCCATGCGATCAACGCGGCGGCCTACGCCATCCACTCCAGCATCCACCGCGCGCGTCCCGACGTGGTCGGCGCGGCGCACTCGCACGCCAAGTTCGGCTCGACTTGGTCGTCGTTCGCGAAGCTGATCCCGCCGCTCACGCAGGAAGCCACCTCGTTCTACAAGGACCACGGCCTGTATGACGGCTACGGCGGCGTCGCGGGCGAGGTGTCCGAGGGCGAGATGATCGGCCGCGCCCTGGGCGACAAGAAGGCGGTGATCTGCCGCAACCACGGCCTGTTCACCGTCGGCCACTCGGTCGAGGAGGCGGTGTTCTGGTTCATCCGCATGGAACGCGCCTGCGAGCAGGCGCTGATGGCCTATTCCACCGGCCTGCGTCCGGTGGAGATCGACGACGCCACCGCGACCCTGGCCTCGCGCCAGGTCGGCGCGCACCGCTCCGGCTGGTACAGCCTGCAGCCGCTGATGGACAAGGTGCTGGCCGAGCAACCCGACATCGTCGGCTGAGGGAGCGCGCCATGGACATGAAGGACATCCACCGCTACATCGACGACCGCCCCGCCGAGGGCGTGTTCCGCGTGCACCGCGACGTGTACTCGGACCCCGAGCTGTTCGAGATGGAGATGAAGTACATCTTCGAGCGCACCTGGTCCTTCCTGCTGCACGAGTCGCTGATCCCCAGGCCGAACGACTACTTCGCCACGCACATCGGCCGCGTGCCGGTGCTGGTGACGCGCGACGCCAAGGGCGCGGTGCGCGCCTTCCTCAACGCCTGCCGCCACAAGGGCGCCAAGCTCACCCGCACCGAGTCGGGCAACCGCAAGTACCACGTGTGCAGCTACCACGGCTGGGCTTACGGCGCCGACGGGCGCAGCGTGGACGTGAAGGACAGCAAGGCCGGCGGCTACAGCGATGCATTCAACGCCGATGACCATGGCCTGATCCCATTGGGCCGGCTGGACAGCTACAAGGGCCTGGTGTTCGGCAGCCTGTCGCCGGACGTGCCGGAACTGGCGGAGTTCCTGGGCGAGATCCGCCAGGTCATCGACCTGGCGATGGACCAGGGCCAGGACGGCATGGAGTTCATCCCGGGGCGCATCGCCTATGCCTACGACGCCAACTGGAAGCTGCAGCTGGACAACGGCACCGACCCCTACCACCTGACCTCCACCCACACCAGCTTCCTGGACATCATGTCCAAGCGCCGCTCGGGCGAGGGCAACCAGCAGGCGCGCCAGTTCGACTGGCAAAAGCGTTTTTCGCAGGAAGGCGGCGACTTCCACTTCAAAAACGGCCACACCGCGATCTGGCTCAACCAGCCCGAGGTCACCAAGCGGCCGATCTACCCTGCGATGGAATCGATCCGCGCGCGCGTGGGCGAGAAGCGCGCCGAATGGATGCTGAAGCTGCGCAACATGTCGGTATTCCCGAACATGCAGATCGCGGACTCCACCTCGCTGCTGGTGCGCACCTTCCGGCCGCTGTCGGTCGGGCGCACCGAGATGCGCTACTGGTGCATGGGTCCCAAGGGCGAGGGCGCGCCCGAGCGCGCCTGGCGGCTGCGCCAGTTCGAGGACTTCTTCAACGTCAGCGGCATGGCCACGCCCGACGACACCATCACGTATGAGAGCTGCCAGTCGGGCTTCGCCGCGCGCGAGCTGGGCTGGCTGCAGGGCTACGGGCGCGGCATCCAGGCGGTGCGCCCCGGGGCCAACGCCGAGGCGAGGGAGCTGGGCATGGAGCCCCTGGCCACGGTGAAAGGCGGTTTCGATCTGCAGTCGGAGGCGGTGTTCCACCCGGTTTACCGCGAATGGGCCCGGATGATAGAGGCCGGCATGTCTGGAAAAAAGGCTTATGAGTAACCTGATCAACCCCAAGGCGCTGACCGAAACCGCGCGCGACGTCCTGTTGCGCGAGGCGGTGATGCTGGACGAACGCCGGTGGGACGAGTGGCTGGCGATGTGGACCGAGGACTGCGAGTTCTGGGTCCCCACCTGGAAGTCCGAGGACGAGCTCGCGTCCGACCCGGAGAAGGAGCTGTCGCACATCTACTACGCCAGCCGCGCGGGGCTGGAGGACCGCATCGCGCGCATCCGCACCGGCAAGTCACCGGCGTCCACGCCGCTGCGCCGGACGACGCACCAGGTCGGCAACGTGATGGTGACGGCGACGGGCATGGAGAACTTCTCCGCGCGCTCCAGCTGGACCTGCCACGTGTTCGACCCGCACGACGGCAAGTCCCATGTGCTGTTCGGCCGGGCCGAGTACCTGTTCGTGCTCAAGCCCTCGGGCTGGCTGATCGCGCGCAAGAAGACCGTCATCAACAACGACTACCTGCCGTCGATGCTCGACGTGTACTGCATCTAGCGGCGTCGGGTCGGGCAAGGAAGCTTTTCGGAAGCAGTCAGGGCGGCAAACCAAGTCTCAACATGCATTCAGGCGCAGACCGAACCGGCGGCAATGACCGCAGGCGTGCGTTCCACTCCCGGAGGAGGTTTCGATGAAGATCCACGTGCTGGCCGCGCTCGCGGCCGTTACCGGCCTGTCGGCCGGACTTGTCCATGCCCAGTCGCAGCCGGCCCCATCCGCCGGCGGGGCCTTTCCCAACCGCCCGATGCGCATCGTCGTGCCGTTCACGCCCGGCGGCGGCAATGATGTTTTCGGCCGCGCCATCGCGCAGAAGATGCAGGAGCGCCTCGGCCAGCCTGTCGTCGTGGAGAACAAGCCCGGCGCGGGCGGCAACATCGGCGCCGAGTTCGTCGCCAAGAGCGCGGGCGACGGTTACACCATGCTGGTGGCGCAGAACGGCCTGACCATGGTGCCCTGGCTGTCCAAGTCGCTGCCCTTCGACGTGAACAAGGACCTGGCGCCCATCGGCATAGGCGTCTCGCTGCCCATGGTGGCGGTGGTCGCCAACTCCATGCCGATCAACAGCATCCCCGAGCTGGTGGCGTATGCCAGGGCAAACCCGGGCAAGCTGTCCTATGCCACCCCGGGCGTGGGCACGCCGCACCACCTGTCGATGGAATGGTTCATGGACCTGACCGGGACGAAGATGGTCCAGGTGCCGTACAAGGGCGCGGCCGGCATGCTCACCGACCTGATCGCGGGGCAGGTGCACGTGATGTTCGGCGCGCTGAACTCGGCCATGGCGCACATCCAGGCCGGCAAGATCCGCGCGCTGGCGCTGGCCGAGGCCAAGCGCAACCCCATCCTCAACGTGCCCACCGTCAACGAGACCATCCCGGGCTACGAGGTGACCTTCTGGTTCGGCCTGTCCGCGCCCGGCACCACGCCCGAGGCGCTGCTGAACAGGCTGTCGGACGAGCAGCGCGCCATCGTCAATTCGCCCGACGTGCGCGAGCGCCTGGCCGGCGTGGGCTTCGTGCCTACGCCCACGACCTCGGCGGAGATGCGCAAGCTCATGCAGGTCGAGTACGAGCGCTGGGGCAAGGTGGTCAAGTCAGCGGGGATCAAGCCGGAATGAACGATGTGAAGGACCTCGCAACTGACCTGCGCGGACGGACGGTATTCATCTGCCGCGATTTCATGCTCACCGAAGTGCTGGATGACGTCGCGGCGCGCCTTGAACGGCGCGGTGCGACCGTGCTGCGCGGGCCGGAGTCGCTCCCGGGCAAGAAGGTCGAGTACCCGCGCGAGCGCTGGGCCGAATGGTTCGGGCAGGCGGAAGTGGCGATGTTCTCCAGCCGCAACCTCGGCACGCGCGAGGTGATGCAGGCCGCGCCGCGGCTGCGCGGCATCGTCAACCCGACCATCGGCCTGGAGACGGTGGACCTCGCCGCCGCCGGCGAGCTGGGCCTGGCGGTCGGCCACGGCGCGGTGCCGGAGAACTTCCTCGCGATGGCCGAGGCCACCGTGATGCTGATCCTGATGCAGATGTACAACCCGGTGGCCACCAGCGAGGTGGCGCACGGCCGGCGCGAGCGCCCGCGCCCCACGGTGGCAGACATGTGGGCGCGCATGGTGAGGCACCGCACCATCGGCCTGGTCGGCTTCGGGCGCATCGGCCGTGGCGTGGCCGAGCGGCTGCAGGGCTGGCAGGCGCGCATCCTGGCGCACGATCCCTACGTCAGCCCGGCGAGCGTGCCCGAGGGCGTGAGCCTCGCTTCGCTGGACAAGCTGCTGCGCGAGTCCGACGTGGTGGTGGTGCTGGTGGCGGTGACGCCGGACAACGTCGGCATGATCGGCGAGCGCGAGCTCGGCCTGATGAAGCGCGAGGCCTTCCTCGTCAACACCGGCCGCGGCCAGGCGATCAACGAGGCGGCGCTGACCCGGGCGCTGGCCGAGCGGCGCATCGCCGGCGCGGCGCTGGACACCTTCGAGGTCGAGCCGCTGCCGGCCGACAGCCCGCTGCGAAAAATGGACAACGTGTTCCTCACCCCGCACATGGTGGGCCACACCAAGGACGTGTTCGCCGCCTTCGGCCCCGCCGCGGAGGAGAACATTTCGCGCATACTCGGCGGCCAGTTGCCGCAGTACTGCAAGAACCCGGAAGTGCAGGCGCACTTCGCGGCCCGCTGTGCCAGGCTAGATGCGGCCCGGCTAGACGCGGCACGGAAATAGGCCGCAGTGTTGCCCCAGGGGCGGGCGCGGCCCGGCACGATCCACCAACCGGAATCCCGCATGGCCGCACGCACGCTGTTCGACAAGCTCTGGGACGCGCATGTCATCGACACCCTCGGTGACGGCGCCGCGCTCCTGCACGTGGACCGCCACATCTTCATCGACCTGCACAGCCACGGCATGGTGCGCATGGCCGACCGCGGGCTCACGGTGCGCAACCCGGAACTCACCACCGCGGTCGCCGACCACGTGGTGTCCAGCGAGCCGGGACGCACCGGCGGCAAGGCCGAGTGGAGCGAGGGCCACCTGACGCGGCTGCGCGAGGGCGCCAAGCGCTTCCACATCCAGCTGCACGACGTGAACGACCCGGGCCAGGGCATCGCGCACGTGGTGGGCCCGGAGCTCGGCCTCACCCAGCCCGGCGTGCTGCTGCTCTGCGGCGACAGCCACACCAGCACCCATGGCGCGCTGGGGGCGCTCAGCTGGGGCATAGGCGCATCCGAAGTGATGCACGTGCTGGCGACGCAGACCATCGTGCAGCGCAAGCCGAAACGCATGCGCCTGACCTTCAAGGGCAAGGCGGCCCCGGGCGTGGAAGCCAAGGACCTGATCCTCGCGGCCATCGGCCAGCTCGGCACCGCGGGCGGCACGGGCTACGCCGTGGAGTACACCGGCGAGGCGATCACCGACCTCGACATCGAAGGCCGCATGACGCTGTGCAACCTGTCGATCGAAATGGGCGCCAAGACCGGCATGGTCGCGCCGGACGAGAAGACCATCGCATGGCTGCGAGGCCGGCCGCATGCGCCCACCGAGGCGCACTGGGAGCAGGCCAGTGCGTACTGGCGCACGCTCAAGACCGACGCGGACGCGGTGTTCGACCGTGAAGAGACCATAGACGTTGCGCGCATCGTGCCGCAGATCACCTGGGGTACCAGCCCGATGGACGTGGTCGGCGTGGACGGCGTGGTGCCCGACCCGGCCTCCGCACCGGACGCGGACCGGCGCGCGGCGATGCAGGCGGCGCTGGACTACACCGGCCTGGTGGCCGGGCAGAAGATCGCCGGCACGCGCATCGACCGAGTGTTCATCGGCTCCTGCACCAACAGCCGGCTCACCGACCTGCGCCGCGCCGCCGACGTGGTGCGCGCCAGCGGCGGGCGCGTGGCCGCGCACGTGCAGGCCTGGGTGGTGCCGGGATCGAAGACCGTGAAGCGCGCGGCCGAGGCCGAAGGACTGGACAAGGTGTTCCTTGCCGCAGGTTTCGAATGGCGCGAGCCGGGCTGCTCCATGTGCGTGGGTGCGAACGGCGAGTTCGCCGGACCGAAGGAGCGGGTGGTGTCCACCTCCAACCGCAACTTCCCCGGCCGCCAGGGTCCGCAGGCCCGTACCCACCTCGCCAGCCCATCGATGGCCGCCGCCTCGGCGCTCGCGGGCGTGGTCACCGATCCCAGGCAATTCTTGCCTAAAACAGCATAAGTGCCTGATTAAATTAAATAAATGGAACCCCTGAGCATAGTTCGCGCGGTCGCTGCGCCCTTGATGCAGCCGAACATCGACACCGACCGCATCATCCGCATCGAGCGCGTGGCGGGCGTCGCGCGCGACAAGCTCGGCCCCTACATGCTGGAGCAGATGCGCTTTCGCGCCGACGGCAGCGAGAACCCGGATTGCATCCTCAACCGCGATCCGTGGCGCGGCGCGAAGATCCTGGTCGCGGGCCAGAACTTCGGCTGCGGCTCCTCGCGCGAGGACGCGGTCTGGGCCATCGCCGGCTACGGCGTGCGGGTGGTGATCGCGCCGTCCTTCGGCGACATCTTCTTCTCGAACTGCTTCCAGAACGGCGTGCTGCCCATCCGCTTGGGCGAATCCATCGTCGAGGACATCGCGGCGGAAGTCGCCAGCGCCGGCTCGGCCGAGCTCACGGTGGACCTGCCGGCGCAGGTGGTGAACACGGCCGGCGGCGGGTCCTACGCCTTCGACATCGAGCCGCGCCGCAAGCAGATGCTGATCGAAGGCGCCGACGAGATCGGCATGACCCTCAAGCTGGACGCGAAGATCGCCGCGTTCCAGCGCGCCGACCGGCAGCAGCGGCCCTGGCTGTATCCGACCTGAGTCCGACCTGAGTCCGACCTGAGTCCGACCTCGGTCCAACCGAGGGCCGGACGCCAGTACCGCAAGGACCTCACTCGAACTTGATGTCCTTGGCCGCGACCAGCTTGCGCCACTTCGCGACTTCGGCCGCGACCGTCTCGCCCAGTTCCTCGGGCGAGCTGCCGACCACCTCGTTGCCCAGGCCGACCAGCTTGTCCTTCACTTCGGGCACGGCGAGCGCGGCGCGCACCTCGCGGTTCAGCCGGTCGATGATGGGACGCGGCGTGCCGGCGGGCGCGAAGAAGCCGAAGAACACGCTCGCCTCGAAGCCGTTCACGCCGGCCTCGGCCAGCGTGGGCGTGTCGGGCAGCAGGGGGGTGCGCTTGGCGCTGCCCACGCCCAGCACGCGCATGCGGCCGGCCTTGATGTGGCCACCCGAGGTGCCGATCACGTCGAACAGCACCTGCGCCTCGCCCGCTACCGTGCCCGCGACCGCCGTCGCCGAGCCCTTGTAGGGGATGTGCACCAGGTCCGCGCTGGTGAGCGCCTTGAACAGCTCCATCGCCAGGTGCGCCGAGCTGCCGGTACCGAAGGACGCGTAGTTCAGCTTGCCGGGGTTCGCCTTGGCGAAGGCCACCAGTTCCGCCACCGACTTCGCCTGCACCGAGGGATGCACCACCAGGATGAAGGGCGAGCGTACCGACATGGAGATGGGTGCGAAATCCTTGATCGGGTCGTAGGACAGTTTCTTGTAGACGATGGAGTTGGCGCCGTGCGTGCTGCCCGTTCCCTGCAGCAGGGTGTAGCCGTCGGGCGGGGACTTGGCGACCGCCTCGGTGCCGATCACGCCGCCGGCGCCGAGGCGGTTGTCGATCACCACCGTCTGGCCCAGCGCCGGCCCCAGGCGCTCGGCCACCACGCGCGCCACCAGGTCCACCGACCCGCCCGGGGAGAAGGGCACGATCATGCGCAGCGGCTTGTCCGGCCAGGTCTGCGCGATCGCCGCGCAGGGCATGGCGATGGCAATCACGGCCATGAGGCTGAGGGGCTTCTTCAGCGCTGGCAGTACGTTTCCGAACAGCATGGTCATCTCCCGAAAAGGTGCGGTGGTGCACTTGGTTGAGGCGTCCTGCCGGTCCGGCGGGACGTTGCCTGCGACTTCCCAGACCGTGGCGTTGCAAACAGCAAGTCCTGTACCATGGAAATTTCAGGCAAACAACCATTGGCTCAGGAGGGTGTTGGTGGACGCAACCGCAACATGGCCCCGAAGCGATTACTCGCGCGTGCCCTTCGCGCTGTACCACGATGCCGAGCTCTACCTGCGCGAGCAGGCGAGCGTGTTCCGCGGCAGGTGCTGGAACCTGCTCGGCCTGGCCGCCGAGGTGCCCAAGCCGGGTGACTTCCGCGTGGTCTACGTCGGCGACACGCCGGTGATCATGAGCCGCGACGCCGAGGGCCGGGTCAATGCCATGGTCAACCGCTGCGCGCACCGCGGCGCGGAGATCGTGCGCGAGCCTTACGGCAACGTGGCCGACTTCACCTGCATCTACCACTCTTGGAGCTACAGCCTGCAGGGCAAGCTGATGGGCGTGCCCTTCATCAAGGGCGTCAAGGGCGTGGGTGGCATGCCGCCGGAGTTCGATACGGCCGAGCACGGGCTGGAAGTGCTGCGCGTCGAGGTCTGGAAGGGCCTGGTGTTCGGCACGTTCCACGCGGACACCGAGCCGCTGGAGGACTACCTCGGCGAGCTGATGGTGGAGAACGTCGGCGAGATCTTCTCGCGTCCGGTGAAGGTGCTGGGCTACCAGCGCCAGCGCATCTACGCCAACTGGAAGATGTACCTGGAGAACGTGCGCGACGCCTACCACGCCAGCCTGCTGCACGAATTCAACCGCACCTTCGGCCTGAGCCGGCTCACCCAGACCTCGGGCGGCTACATGGATGCGCGCCACCGCCACGGCATGCTGTTCCAGTTCAAGGGATCGGATTCCGACAACGAGGCGCGCAAGGCCTACAGCGACGACCGCGTGCAGCGCACCGAGTACATGACCCTGCACGACGGTTCGCTGGTGGAGAACATCCCCGAGAACAAGACCGGCGTCAGCACCCGCATCATTTCGCTGTTCCCCAACGGCGTGGTGCACCAGATCGCCAACTGCCTGGGCATACGCCGGGTGCGCACCCGCGGCGTGGGCGAGCTGGAGATCGAATTCATCCAGTTCGGCTACGAGGACGATGACGAGGCGATGACGCACCACCGCATCAACCAGAGCAACATGGTCGGCCCGGCCGGGCTGATCTCCATGGAGGACGGCGAGGCGCTTGAACTCGTGCAGCGCGCCACCCTGCCCAGCCCGGGACGCAGCGGCGTGGTGGAGATGGGCGGCACCGGGCCGATCCGCAACCTCGACTCCCGCGTCAACGAAATGCCGGTGCGCGGCTTCTGGGCCTATTACGCGCAGCTGATGGACATCGAGCCTGCGGGAGCCGAGCGATGATCGCCCGTCCTGAAGTCAAGGCGCTGGTCGATGCGCTGGTGCTGGACAGCGCGATGGCGATCGACCGCGACGAGCTGGACGCCTGGATGGACTGCTTCGAGGAAGCGGCGACCTACGTGGTCATGCCGCGCGAGAACCGCGCGCTCGGCCTGCCAGTGGGCATCATCCACTGCGCGAGCAAGGACCAGATCCGCGACCGCGTGGTCTGCCTGCGCCATGCCAACAAGTTCAACCCGCACTACGACCGCCACATCCTGGGTGGCACGCGCATCGTCTCGGTCGAGGACGACACGGTGGAGGCCGAGACCAACTTCATGGTGGTGCAGACCACCAAGACCGGCGAGTCGCGCCTGTTCTGCGCCGGCTGCTACGAGGACCGGATCGTGTTCGTGGACGGGCGTGCCCGCCTGGCGGCGCGGGTGGTGCTGGTGGACACGTTCTCGGTGCCGACGCTGCTGGCGACGCCGCTCTGAGCGCTACATCCTCGCGCCGAAGCTGAAGCGGGCGCCAGGCCGGGCCGGCCCGAGGCCCGCACCTCGGTACCTGCCTCAGTCCGCGGTGACCGCCAGGCGCTTGATCAGCTGCGAGAAGCGCTCGGTCTCGCGCCGGATCTGCGCCGCGAACGGCTCGGGCCCCTGCGCCCAGGCCTCGATGCCCTGTTGTGCGAGCTTCTGGTCGCGGATCTCGGGCAGGTTGACTGCCCACTGCGCATCGGCGCTGATCTTGTCCACCACCGCCTTGGGCGTCGCGGCCGGCGCCACCAGCCCGAACCAGAACAGCGACTCGAAGCCCTTGTAGCCCGCCTCCGCCACCGTCGGCATCTGCGGCATGACCGGCGAGCGCGTCTCGCTGGCCACCGCGAGGATGTTGAGCTTGCCGCCGGCATGGTGGGGCATGGCCAGTGCCAGGTTGATGAGGATGGCCTGGATGCGCCCGCCCAGCAGGTCGGTCATCGCCGGCGCCGCGCCCTTGTACGGGACGTGCTGCATGTCCACCCCGGCCATGGACTTGAAGGCTTCCATGTTCAGGTGCGAGGTCGAGCCGTTGCCGGGCGAGCCGTAGGACAGGCGCCCCGGGTTGGCCTTGAGGTGCGCCACCAGCTCGGCCACGTTCTTCGCCGGCACCGACGGGTGCACCAGCAGCACGTGGCGGCCCGCGACCAGGCCGCTGACCGGCGTGAAGTCCCGCGCCGGGTCGTAGGCCAGCTTGCGGAACAGGCTGGGGTTGATCGCCATGGTCTCGTTGGCCGCCATCAGCAGCGTGTGGCCATCCGGCGCCGACTTGGCGACGAACTCAGCCGCGATGCCGGTGGCGCCGCCCGGCCGGTTCTCGACCACCACCGGCTGGCCCCAGCGCTCGGCGAGCTTCTGCGACACCATGCGCCCGACCGCGTCGGCGCCGCCGCCCGGTGCGAACGGCACCACGAAGCGCACGGTGGTCGCCGGGAAGGCCTGTGCCGCCGCAAGCGGTGCCGCGCAGGCCAGCACCGCGGTGAGTGCTGCTGTAGCCAAACGCGCTGTTGCCAAACGTATTGCCATTGCGCCCGTCCTATTGTGGGGACCGCGCACCGCGGTCCATTGGAAAACTGTCGTGCCTTCGCCGGCGCGGCCCCGCGCTCAGGCGCCGAGCCGCCGGTCCAGGAAGGCGATGGTCCGCTCCATGGCGAGGGCCGCATGGCCCGCGTCATGGGAGGCCTGCTGCGGATTGAAAAAGGCATGCTGCCCGCCGGGATACACATGCAGCTCGGCATCGGGCACCGCCGCGCGGATGCGCCCGACACGCTCGACGGGCACCACATGGTCCGAGTCGCCATAGTGCATGAGCGTCGGGCATCGCGGCAACCGGTCCAGGTGCGCGGGCACCTGGCTGCCGTAGAAATTCACCTGCGCATCGAACGGCAGTTCGGCTGCGGCGATCCACGCCCAGGTTCCGCCGGTGCAGAAACCGGAGATCGCGACCTTGCGCGGCGCAGCGCCCGGGCCGCGCAGCGCATTGGCGCAGGCGGCCACGTCGGCGAGGATCTGTTCCCGGGTCAGCGCGGCGTAGGCGGCGCTGCCGGCCGTGACGCCGGCGGCGGTGTAGGCGTGCACCATGTCGGGCTGCAGCCGGTCGTACAGCGCCGGCGCGATGGCGGCATAGCCGCGCGCCGCATAGCCGTCGCAGACCTCGCCCATGTGGTCGGTCAGCCCGTACACCGCGTGCAGGATGACGATGCCGCCGCGCGCCGTGCCGGCCGGGTCGGCGCGCCAGGCGCTGAAGCGGTGGCCGTCGGTGGACGTGATGTCGATGCGCTTGGCCATGTCCTGCACCTACTCCGCGTAGGACGGATCCAGCCGGTTGGCCAGGCGGAGGCAGGCCGGCCAGTCCTTGTCGCCGGACTTGGACGGGTCGTACTGCTTCACCGCGATCTCGCACACCGCGTCCGGGATCAGCGTGACTTCCACGCCGCCGGCCAGCGCCGCGACCTGCCCGCGGCAGGCGGTCTCGAGGTAGTGGTGCTCGATGAAGGCGGCCTGCAGCGTGCCGGCGCACACCAGCGAGCCGTGGTTGCGCAGCAAGGCCACGGTGCCGCTGCCCAGGCTGCGCAGCAGCGGCGCGCGCTGCTCGAGGTTGAACTCGAAGCCGCCGAAGTCGTGGTAGGCCATGCGCTTGTAGAACACCACCGCGTGCTGGTTGATCATCAGCAGACCGTGCTTCTGCGAGGACACGCCCATGTTGGCGGCGGTGTGGGTGTGGAACACCACGTTCAGGTCGGGCCGCGCTTCGAGGATGCCGGCATGGATTACCAGCCCGCCGCCGAAGTTGCGCGGGCCGTCCTGGCAGGGCGTGCCGTCGAACTCGAACTTCTCCAGGCTGGAGGCGGTGACCTCGTCGAACATCTCGGTGCGCGGCTTGAGCAGCAGCCGGCCGGGCTCGCCCGGCACGCGCACCGACAGGTGGTTGTAGGTCAGGTCGTTGACGCCGAAGTGCGACATCAGCCGGTAGCAGGCGGCGAGTTCCACCCGCGCTTTCCATTCCTCGGGCGAGACGGAATTCCTGACCGATCCGGACTTCTTGATGCTGTGCACAGACATGGCGGCTCCTGACGCGGGGTTAGGCCGATTCTCCGTCATTCCGGCGCTGGCAGGAACGGGTCAGGCTGGTGGGCCGTGCTCAGAGCGCGCGGCGAAGCCGCTTCACGCCCTCGGTCAGGCGTTCGGTCGAGCCGGCGTAGCACCAGCGGATGAAGCCCTCGCCTTCGGGGCCGAAGGCGATGCCGGGCGCGAGGCCCAGCTTGTGGTCGGCGACCAGGCGCTTGCAGAAGGCCAGCGAGTCCTTCATGCCCTCGACGCGGAAGAACAGGTACATCGCCCCCGGCGCCGGGATGGCGGTCACGCCCGGCAGGGCATTCAGCTCGCCGGCGAGGAAATCGCGCGCGGCTCGAAAGCGCGTGCGCGTCGCCGCCACCACCGCTTCGCCCTGCGTGACCGCTGCCACGCCGGCGCGCTGCACGAACTTGGGCGCGCACGAGGTGTTGTATTCCAGCAGCTTGCCGAAGTCCGCTTCCATGCCGGGCGGGGCGCTGATCCAGCCCAGGCGCCAGCCGGTCATCAGCCAGGACTTGGAGAAGGTGTTCACCGCCAGCAGCCGGTCGCGCTCGTCGGCGATGTCGAGGAAGCCGGGCGATGCCGGGTGGCCATCGACGTAGTACAGCCGCTCGTAGGCGTCGTCGGACACGATCCAGATGCCGTGCTTGCGGCAGTGCGCGAAGATGGCGTCGCGTTCTGCCGCGCTCATCGCCCAGCCGGTCGGGTTGTTCGGCGAGTTGACCAGCAGCACGCGCGTATCGGGCGTGAGGTCGGCGATCAGCGCGTCCAGGTCCAGGCGCCAGCCCGCCTCCGAAAAGCGCAGCGCATGGGTATGCACCCGCGCCGACAGGATCTTGGGGATCTCGACCAGGTTGGGCCACAGCGGCGTCACCACCACCGCGCGGTCGCCCGGATCGAGCAGGGCCTGCACCGCGACCATCAGCGCCGACATGCCGGAATTGGTGACGGCGATGCGCGACGGATCGAGCGGCCCTTGCCGGTGCAACCGCGACTGGTAGGCCGCGATCGCCTCGCGCAACTCGGGGATGCCGAGGTTCTGCGTGTAGAAGGTCTCGCCTGCGTTCAGCGAGGCGATGCCCGCGTCGCGGATGAAGGCCGGCGTGACCTCGTCGGGCTCGCCGAACCAGAACGCCAGCACCTCGGGGTCGCCCATGCCCGCATTGGCGACCTCGCGGATCGGCGAGGCGCGCAGGGCCTGGACGGCCGCGCGCGCCCCGGGCAATGCCCGGCTCAGAGGACTTCCCGCTTCCAGTGTTCCCACGGACGGCCGATGGCCGCGACGTTGGCTTCCATCGCCAGCTGGGCCTCGCCGGGGGTGAGGTAGGTCACCTTGCCGCCCATGGCCATGGCCTGCGTCTGGATCGCGGCGTTGTTGGCCGCGTAGATCGCGCGGTAGACCGCCTCGGCGATGGTGCCGCCCACGGTGCACATGCCGTGGCCGCGCATCAGCACGCAGCCGCACTTCTTGCCCAGGGTCCTGGCCAGCGCCTTGCCGAGGTAGTTGTCCTTCACCAGCAGGTTGGTGTCGCCGGCGTGCTTGCGGATCTCGAAGTTCGCCACGCCCAGGCCGAGGAAACCGCCCATGTGGTACACCGGCCGCAGCTGCTTGCCGGTCAGGCCGAAGGGAATCACCGAGGCCGCGTGGCTGTGCACCACCGCCACCACGTCCGGCCGCGCGCGGTAGATCTCGCCGTGGATGTAGCGCTCGACGAAGGGCTTGCGCGTGTCGCCGGGCAGCTGCTCGGAGTCCGCGTCCAGCTCCATCAGGTCGGCTGCGGTCACCAGCGCGGGCGCCAGCGACCGGGAGATGATGAAGTGGTCGGGCCGCTGGTCGCAGCGCGCGCTCACGTGGCCGAAGGAATCGAGCACGCCGTAGCGCGCGAGGATGCGTGATCCCGCGACCAGGTCCTCGATCTGCGCCGCGCTGGCGTTCAGTTTCTGCTTGGCGCCGGGCCTGGTGGCGGACTTCGCCGCCGGCTTGGCGGCAGGTTTTGCTTTGCGGGTAGCCATGTCTGTGGCCCGCTCAGCCGACGTGCTTCTTCAGGAACTCGATGGTGCGCTCGCGTGCCAGCTTGGCGCTCGCAGCATCGTAGGAGCCGCGCTGGTCGCAGTTGAAGCCGTGGCCGGCCGCGTAGACGAAGGACTGCACGCCGGGATGCGCCGCCTCGAACTTGCGCACGCCTTCCATCGGGATCGCGTGGTCGGTCTCGCCCCAGTGGCACATCACCGGCACCTTCGGTTGGAGCGCCATCATGCCGACGATGCCGCCGCCGTAGTGCGGCGCGGCGCAGGCCACGTCAGCGTTCTCGCACGCGGCCTTCCAGGCCACCGTGCCGCCCCAGCAGTAACCCACCACGCCGACCTTGCCGGCGGACTTCACCGCGGCAATGCCGGCGGCCAGGTCGGCCATGGTCCAGTCCCAGTTCACCTTGCCCATCAGGCCGCGCGCGGTCTCGATCTCGGCGGGCGTGTAGCCCACGTCGAAGCCGGGCTGGTAGCGGTCGAAGAAGGCCGGGGCGATCGCCAGGTAGCCATCGGCCGCGTAGCCGTCGGCGACCTGCTTGATGTGGCTGTTCACGCCGAAGATCTCCTGCACCACCACCACGGCGCCGCGCGGCTTGCCGGCGGGCTCGGATTTCCATGCGCTGAACTTGAAGCCGTCCTTCGATACGAGTTCGATCATGCTGCCCATGTCTGTCTCCCGGTGCTGTGTTGGATTTGGTTTGGAAATTTTAACCTGCTGCGCTGGTACTGAGTCGCAGCGTTCGCCCGCTTCATTCAGCAGTGATGCCGGCCTGCGTGACTTGGGCCTTCCAACGCTCGGCCTCGGCGCGAACAAAGGCGTCGGTCTCCGGGCCGGTCAGCCGCCAGACGCGCCCGCCATCCCGTTCCATGCGTGCGACGTACTCGGGAGTGGTGATCACTGCCGTGATTTCCCTGCGCAAGCGCTCCACGATTGGCTGCGGCGTGCGGATGCCGGCAAAGAAGCCAACCCAGCTGTCGAATTCGAAGCGGGCGACACCCGATTCGATGATCGTGGGCAGCGCGGTGAGGCCGGGGGTTCGCTCGCGGCCGGATGTCGCCAGGCCTTTTACCTGGCCGGCATCGATGGCCGGCTTCAGTGCGCTGCAGGTGTTCCAGAGCATGTCGAGGCGGCCGCCCAACAACTCCTGCTGGGCCGGTCCCGCACCCTTGAACGGGATGTGAACGAGCGTGGCTCCGGCGGCGCGCGCGAGCAGGGCGCCGACCAGATGCTGTGCCGTGCCCACCCCCGCCGACCCGTAGTTCACCTTGTCCGGGTTGGCCCGGGCGAAGTCCATCAATTCCTTGAACGTGGACTGCGGCAGGTCCTTGCGTGCGGCGAGACAAAGCGAATTGCTGATCGAAACGGACAATGCCCGGAAGTCGGCGACCGGATCGTAAGGAAGGGACTTGTAGAGGCCAGCGTTGATGGCGAGATTGCTGACGCCGCCGACCAGCAGGGTGTAACCATCGTGGGGCGCCTTGGCAACCGCCTCGGTGCCGACCAGCGAACCGGCGCCGGGCCGATTCTCCACGACCACCGGCTGGCCAAGCCGCTCCGCCAGGCCGGGGGCCACAGTGCGCCCGAGCATGTCGAATCCGCCGCCCGGGCCAACGGGGACGATCACCCTTATGGGCCGCTCAGGGTAGCCCTGGGCGATTGCAGGGGCCGTCATCAGACCCGACAACCCGGCGAGGGTGAAGACGGCAATGCGTGTCAATCGGTAAGGCATGGCGGAACCCTCACGGAAATGGGCGGTCCTCAGTATGCCCCGAGGACTTGACGAAGGTGAACCGTGGTCCCTCCGAAGGCCGGCGGTCCCGCACCCGCGCGGCGAGCCAGTCAGCCATGAGCGCGTACCAGTGCGGCCCGAATTGTGCGGAGGGCGCCCGGCCCGGCGCATGGCGTTCATTCTCGTAGGCGACCAGTTCCACCGGGCCGGGGATGCGCCGTACCAGATCGTAGGTATGGCGAATCGGCGACAGTTCGTCGAGTTCACCCGCCACAACGAGGTAGGGGCAGTCGAGCGCGGACACCTTGGCGCGCAGGTCGAATCCCGGCACAAACCCGTCAAACAACGCCTCATCGGTGTACCCGGTAAGGAACATGAAACGATTCTTGAACGTTGGGGATGCCTCCTCGAGCAGGGTTCGCAATCCCGGCTCGTGGCAGGGAAAGCCGACCGCCGCGCCACGCAGGCGTCCGGCGATGGCGTTCGCCATCACCGTTCCCGCGTAGGAGCCGAAGCTGCGGCCGAACAGCCCGATTCGGTCATGGTCGAGATCGCCCCGCGTGTCGATCCACTCGATGCATGCGCGGCCCGCATCGGCGAAGTTGTCGGGGGTAAGGACGATGCCGCGCAGTCTCGCCTCATACTGCCCAGGACCGTCAATGGCGAGCGCGGCCAGTCCGCGTTCGAGGATCTTGTCGCCGTAGGCCCAGACCAGCTTTTCCTTGAACGTGTCCATCCCCGGAAGCATGATCACGACCGGATGCGGACCCGGTCCCGGTGGCAGATGCAGCCAGCCGGGTATCCGATGGGTGCCCATCGGTATCTCGACACGTTCGATTCTGTGGGAAGCACGCTTGGCGAATTCCCCATAGCACTCCACCTTTTTTGCATCCAGGGCGAGGTTGCGCTCCGACACCTCGTCAAGCGGCCACTGGGCATTGCCGTAGTAGATCGAGGCGATCAGGAACGACTCACGTGCGGTGATGTCGTCGCCAGCCTGCACCGCGGCGCGGGCCCGAACCTCCCTTCGCTCGGCGCCAGCTTTGAAGGCCGGGCTGATCTCGTCGAACCGGTGCGCCGACTTGGCGATGACCGCCCAGTCGCCGGCCCCTTCCATGCCCGACGGGGCGATCGTCACTGCGGAGCGCAGTTGGTCCCAGTCCAGGCCGACGGTGGAGATGACCGTGTCCAACAACCATTTCTGTTCGCGAAACCTTCGTGCACCCATTTGAATACATCCTCCGCTTTGTGGCGTGGCTGGCGGCAAGCAGGCGCGCGCCGGCCACGATGGATCATGCCCGGCGACCGCTCTGCTAGCGCTCGTTCCTGAACTGCGACAGCCGAAGCCGGCGCAGGCGCGGCGAGGCGTAGAGCATCGCCAGGCCCACGATGGTGGCGGTGACGGCCAGCGTGCCGAGCGCCCAGCGCACGCCGAGGAACTCGGCCAGCACGCCCGCCATCAGGGTGCCGAGCGAGATGAAGGTGGGGTAGAGCTGGATCATGCTCGACACCCGGCCGCGCAGGTGCTCGGGCGCGGACATCTGCAGCATGCTCATGTTGCTGGTGGTGTGCACCATCTCCGCGCCGCCGCCGATCGCGGCGAACACCACCGCCATGGTGAAGTTGGGCGCGAGCGCCAGGCCGGCGATGGCGGCGCACAGCGTGAACGCGGCGATGAACTGCACCCGGCCCTGGTGCTCGTAGCGGCCCAGGCGGTGCGAGATCAGTCCGCCCACGGTGCCGCCCAGGCCCACGCCGGTGAGCATGATGCCCAGGCCCTGCGGGCCGGCGTCGTACACGTCCTTGGCCATGATGGGCAGCATGGTGCCCCACACCGGCACCAGCATGAAGAACGGGAACACGCCCATCACGACGATCGCCCGGGTGGTGCGGTCGGTGGTGATGTAGCGCAGGCCCTCGCGCAGGTCCTGCCAGGCCGAGACATCGGGCTTGGGTGCCTTGCGCGGCGGGAACACCACCATGGCCGCCAGTCCGACCGCGATCAGGTAGAGCGTGCCTTGCACGAAGAAGGTGCCGGCCGCGCCGAACCAGGCGATCAGGTAGCCGGCGCAGGCCGGGCCCAGGATGCGGGTCATGGAAAAGCCCATGCTGTTCAGCGCCACGGCGCGCATCGCGAGGTCGCGCGGCACCAGCTCGAAGATGGTCGTCAGCCGGGCCGGCCGGTCGAACACGTTGGACACGCCCATCAGCAGCGTGAACGCGAACAGCATCCAGGTGGAGGTGAGTTTCAGCGCCAGCGCCGCGCCGAAGGCCAACGCCGCGAGCATCGCCAGGCCCTGGCTGAACATCAGCAGCTTCTTCCTGTCCATGCGGTCGGCCATCACGCCCGAGATCGGCACGAACATCAGCATCGGGATGGCGCGCACGCCCAGGATCAGCCCGAGCAGCGCGCCGGAGCCGGTGATCTCGTACACCACCCAGCCCAGGGCCGCCTGCTGCACCCACTGGCTGGAGTACGAGAACAGCGAGCCGGCCAGCAGCAGCCGGTAGTCGCGGAAAGCGAGTACGGAGGCCATTCCTATTTCCTTGCCCGGGTTTTGCCAGCCCGTGCGGTCTGGTCCAAGCCGAGTTTGGCCGCTTCGTGGTCGATGGCTGCGCGGACGCGCTCTGCTTCCGCCGCGCTGTCGAACACGGTTTCCCGGCAGCGGTATTCCAGCGTAGGGACCGAAAGGATGCCGGCGTCTATGCCCGCGCGTATCCACTGCAGGTCCTTGGCTTCGCCACGCGAGTACTTGGATATCGCCGCATCGTGTGGCTCGATGAAGCGTAGCAGCGTGCCCGAGGGCAGCGCGTGGTCGATCAGCCGTTGCTGCCAGCCGCGCGGCAGGGTTGGCAGGCTGGGCGACACCGCGTCGTAGTAGTAGCCGTGCTCCTGCTCGAACTCGCTGCCCAGGCCGAAGTCATCTGCGATTTCGAAAGCGCGGTCAGGGTCGGATTCGGGGTAGGCGTCCACTTCCACCGAGACGGTCATCGCATCCGGAATGGGACGCTTGCCGATCAGCGCCAGCACCGAGAGGCTGCCGATGACGACGAAGGCGCGCACTGGGTGCTTGCTCGCGACCTGGGCGAACAGGGTGTCGAGTTGTTGCAGGTTCATGCCGTGGCCTTGCCGTCGCCGGCCCGCTCGGCGGCGTGCATCAGGTTCCGGACCAGGAAGCCGAACGGCGTGTTCTGGAACAGCGCCTTCGCATCGCCCGGAGCCAGCCGTATCAGGCGCGCGGCCACGTCGCGCGGCGCGCCGTCGAGGATCCCGGTCCACTGTGCGACGTACCACTGGCTGCACAACTGGTGCTCGGACCATTTAGCCACTTGTGCGCGAGCGCGATCAAGGTCTTGCTCGCCGAGTTCGTCCAGCGCCAGCATCGCGGCGATCCGCTCGTGTGCACGCGCCAGCTTCTGTTCGCGAATTGCTTGCTGCGCGCGCGCGCTGGCGCGCTCCAGCAATTCGGGTGTGGTACTGCCGCCCGGCGCCCGCACCGAGAACTCCAGTCCCAGACCGGCGATGGCATGCAGTACCTTGTCCAGGCGCGCGGTCGGCTTGCCGTGCTCGAATTCATGCACGAAGCGTGGCGAGCAGCGCAATTGCTGGGCTGCGGCGCGGATGGACAGGCCTTGGCGCTCGCGTGCCTCACGCACTTGTCGGCCGATGGCTTCGGACAGGCGCTGGCCGTCATCAATGGGCGGGGAAGCGGGGGTGTCCATAGGCACGGATCGTACTACGATCAGGGTACGGACGGCAACTCGATTCCCGATCAGGATACGAAGGAAATCGTCCGAAAACAGGTTAAGTGACTGTTTTCATTGATAATTAGAACGGTTCAGTCAAAAAGCAACGGCCCGGACACCCTGTCGGGCGTCCGGGCCGCGGGACTGCCGCTGCGGCTTGTTCAGCGCCGCACGTTCAGCGCTTGTGCGCCGCCGCGGGTGCGCCGCTCATGTTGGAGTCGTAGCCCGGCTTCACGCGCATGTCGATCACGCAGATGCCGCCGGCCTTGACGATGTCCAGGCCCTTCTTGATGGATTCCTTGATCTTCGCCGGATCGGTGACCGGGCCGATGCCTTCCACGCCCTGGGCGCGCGCCATGGCCGCCAGGTCGATGTCCGGATCGTCGATGCGCTGGCCGATCCAGCGGTTCTCGGTAGGGCGGCCGCGCTCGATGGCGACGCGCTCCTGGTGCAACTCGTCGTTGAAGAAGGAGCGGTTGTTGCCGACGATCACCAGCATCGGGATCTTGTAGTGCGCCGCGGTCCAGATGGCGGTGTTGCCCATCAGGAAGTCGCCGTCGCCGATGAAGGCGATCGGCAGGCGGCCGCTGTCCTTGAGCGCCAGCGCGGAACCGACCGCATTGCCCAGGCCCGAGCCCACGCCGCCGCCGCCGTCGGTGCCGACGTAATCCAGCGGATGGCGGAAGTGGCCGTAGGCGCCGTTCCAGCCCAGCGGGAAGCGGGTGTAGCAGACCTCGATGTCCTTGGTCAGTTCCTGCAGCGCATGCGCCACGCCGAGGATGGACACCACGTCGGTGGGCGCGGGCGGCAGCGCCTGCATCGGGTTGAGCGTGGCCTTGCCGGGACGCGCGGTGCAGGCGGCCAGCAGGTCGGGCACGGCGGCGTCGGGCTCGCACATCAGGTACAGGTCCATCGCCGGCAGGCCCTGGTAGTCGGCGCTCCAGCCGCGGTGGTTGTGCTGGTCCAGCGACACCTGGATGATCTTGGCGCTGGGCGCCTTGCCGCTGAAAGCCTGCTTGAGCGTGCCGCCCAGGTCCAGCCAGTCGAGCGACAGGATCACGTCGGCCTCTGCCAGCAGCTTGAGCGAATCCGGGCCGAGGAACATGGCCGGCGGCGCGGCGTGCAGGCGGTGGTCGGTCGGGAAGGCAGCGGCGGACTTGAAGTTGGTGAACACCGCGCAGTTGAGCTTCTCGGCCAGCTCGACGCGCGCTTTCCAGGCGGCGACGCTGCGGCCGACGCGGCCGGCGAGGATCACCGGGTTCTTGGCGCCGGACAGCAGCTTGGCGGCTTCCTTGATGAGCTCGGCCGAGGCGTGCACCGGGGCCGGCGCGCGGTAGCGCGCGGCATCGGGCAGGGCGGGCATGGGGCCGACCTTGGCTTCCTGGATGCCGGCGTCCAGCGCGATGTAGACCGGGCCGCGCGGCGCGGTCTCGGCGATCTGCGCGCCGCGCAGCACCGCCTCGATCGCCGCCTTGGGCGAGCCGGGCTGGTTGTCCCACTTGGTGTAGTCGCGGATGATCGCGCCCATGTCCGAAGTGGTGTGGATCCAGTCGATCCACGGACGGCGCTTGTCGGCGTCCCAGGGGCCGGTGGCGCCGAAGATCAGCACCGGCGCGCGGTCGCACCAGGCGTTGAATATCGCCATGGTGGCGTGCATCAGCCCGACGTTGGAGTGCAGCGCCGCGGCCATCATCTTCTCGCTCACCTTGTAGTAGCCGTGCGCGATGGCGACCGCCGTCTCGTCATGCACCGTCAGCATCATCTGCGGCGTGGTGTTGCCCAGGTAGTTCACGATGCTGTCGTGGAAGCCCCGGTAGCTCGCGCCCGGGTTCAGCGCGATGTAGGGGATGTCCAGCGAGCGCAGCGTCGCGGCCATCACGTCCGAGCCCCAGACCTCGGTCTGTTGCGGCGAGGGCGTGGGCGTGTCGTGCACGATCCCGGTCAGGGGCTTGTCCTTGGCATTCATGGCGGATTCCTTTGGAGCGTGGAAATGTTCAGTGGGAAAACGGGAGTTTATGTCATGCGGCCGGGCCGGCGCATCGATCAGGACGTGGCGCGGTCCAGCCAGCGGTAGTCGATGAACGGCGCCGGGTCGGTGTCCATGCCTGCGGGCAGCAGCCCCGCCGCCGACAGCGTGGCGATCATGTTGGACAGCGCGGTGTGGTTCAGCCGCAGGTCGCGAGCGATCAGGCCGCTGCCGGTGAGGTAGGCCCAGCCGCGCGCCGCGTAGTCGCGCGAGATCTGCATCTCGCGTTCGGCCACGGTGATCGCGCCGTCGCGGTTCTCGTACATCCAGCGCGTGCCGGCCAGCAGGGCCCGCAGGAAGCGCACCATCATGTCCTCGTGGGCCAGCGCCCAGTCGCGGTTCACGTTCACCGAGGTGAACTGCCAGTCCGGCACGGTGTCGTTGATGTCACCCAGATTGTTGTAGCCCAGTTCCTCGGCGGCGAAGTTCAGCGGGATGGACTGCAGGCCGGCGTCGATCTCGCGCGCCTGCAGCGCCTTGTGCCGCGCCGGTACGCCGCCGGTCTCGCGCACCTGGTAGTCGCCGGGAAACTGCAGGCCGTGCTTCGCCATCAATTGCTTGAGCACGTGGAAGGTGCCCTCGCCCTGGTTCAGGATGCCGATGGTCTTGCCGCGCAGTGACGCGAAGGTCTTGAGTTCGGGCTGCGTGATCATGAAATGGATCAGCCCGCAGTTGCCGCCCGCCATGCGCAGCGGCCCGCCGCTCGCGGCGTTGTGCAGCACGCTCTCCGGGTTGCAGATCGACACGTGGTAGCGCCCGTCCAGCAGCGGCTCGGCCTGGGGCGCGTTGCCGAACAGGTCGATCGCCACGTCCAGGCCCTCGCGCACGAACAGGCCCTGCTCGACGGCGCACCACACCGGCACGAAGAAGAAGGTGCGCGAGACGATGCCTAGAGACAGTTTGTCCATGGGTCCGGTGGGTGGGTCGGTGCTGATTCAGCGGCCGCGCGGGTCGCGGGAGTCCGGCAGTGTAGGCACGCCGGCGCGGGGCTTCAAGCTTGATCGCCCAATCAAGCTGGGCAGCCGGGCGGCATCAAACCGGCCGGGTGCCCGTCAGCTTGCAGTCGATCACCGCATCGCGCAGCAGGTCGATCGCCGGCGTTCGGGTGAAGGAGCGGCGCCAGACCAGGGCCACGCGCCGTGTCGGCTGCGGCTTCTCGAAGGGCCGGTAGGCGAGCAGGGACTTCCTGTTCACTTCCTTCGGCACGGAGCTGGCCGGCATCACCGTCAGGCCCAGGCCCGAGGCCACCATCTGGCGGATGGTCTCCAGCGAGCTGCCCTCGAAGGTGCGCTGGATGCCCTCGGACCCCGAGCCGAAGCGCGACAGGTCCGGGCAGAACTGCAGCACCTGGTCGCGGAAGCAATGGCCCGCGCCCAGCAGCAGCATCTGCTCCTTCTGCAGGTCGTCCACCGGGATGCTGCGGCGCTTCTCCCAGGCGTGGCCGGCGGGCAGCGCGACCACGAAGCCCTCGTCGTACAGCGGGGCCACCTCGACCGCCTGCGCCTCGAAGGGCAGGGCCAGGATGGCGCAGTCGATGTCGCCCTGGCGCAGCATCTCGGCCAGGCGCACGGTGTAGTTCTCCTCGATCACCAGCGGCATGCGCGGCGCGCGCTTGTGGAGGATGGGAACGAGTGTGGGCAGCAGGTAGGGCCCGATGGTGTAGATCACGCCCACGCGCAGCGGGCCGGCCAGTGGGTCCTTGCCTTGGCGCGCCAGGTCGCGCACCAGGTCGGCCTGTTCGAGCACGCGTTGCGCCTGCGCGACGATGCGCTCGCCTATGGGTGTGAGGCTGATCTCGCTGCCGCCGCGCTCGAAGATCAGCAGGCCGAGTTCTTCTTCCAGCTTTTTCACGCCCACCGACAGCGTCGGCTGGGACACGAAGCAGGCGGCCGCGGCGCGCGCGAAATGCCGCTCGCGGGCGACGGCGACGATGTACTTGAGTTCGGTCAGGGTCATGGCGGCGGGTCGATGAGGCTAGGGTGAGTTGATCGAACCTTAGCATCGCTGCCCGGCGGCCGATAGGCAATCTCTCTCGGGCGCCCGGCCTCTCCCGGCTCAGGGGAAACCCAGCACCCGGTCCACCAATCCGGCGGCGTCCACCGGCAGCGCATCGCCACGCCACGCGATGTGGTGGTCCGGCCGCACCAGCACCAGGTCGCGGCCATAGAGTTCGCGCGGCTCCGCGCCCGGCAGGTCCAGCACGGCGAGCGGCATGCCGCGCGCGGTCGCCGCGGCTTCCAGCGCGGCCGTCGGGGCGCTGCTGCCGCCCAGGCGCAGCAGCGTGAAGTCGCGTCCGAAGCGGTCGTGGATGGAGACGTCGTCGCCCACCCAGCAATGCGGCGCGCGCGAGCCCGGCACGCCGTTGGGCACGTAGCGGCTCCATTCGTCCGGCGGCGGCGGCGTGCCGTCGCCCATCACCACCGGTGATCCGGCATAGCTCACGCCCAGGTGGATGCCGGGGATGTCGAACTCGGTGTGGCAGTGGGCGCGCAGCTTCTCGCCCAGTTGCGCGCGTGCGGCCGCGCCCGAGGGCGTGTCGGCTTCCAGGTCCTCGGTCACCGGCATCAGGCCGATCGAGTCCGCCATGGCGCGCGCGAACGCGGTGTTGCGGTGGCCGATGGGCTTCCTCTCGGCCTCGAAGCTGGCGAGCAGGGTCCGCCCGCCCCAGCCCTGGCAGGCTGCGGCGAGCTTCCAGCCGAGGTTGGCCGCGTCATCCACCGCGGTGTTGTAGCCCTGGCCGCCGGTGGGCGTGAACAGGTGGGCCGCGTCGCCGAGGATGAACACGCGCTGCGCGTCGTCCCCATAGCGCTCCGCCACCAGCGCGAAGCCGGCGGTCCATTCGGCGGTGCCGAACAGCTCGATGCCGAACTCCCGGCCGGTGGCGCGCATCAGCGCCTCGCGCCCGATGCGGTCGGCCTCGGCCGTGCCGCCGGTCTGGCCGTGCGGCAGCTGGGTATGGAACACGAACAGGCCTTCTCCGTCGATGGAGCAGATCAGGCCGCGGTCGCTGCGGTTCACCGCCCAGTACTGCCAGGCGCGCGGCGCGGGGCAGGCCTGCGCCCACTCTTTCGAGCGGTAATACACCGCGAGCATCTTGCCGCCCATGAACTCGCGCTGCGCGCCGGACTCGCCGCCGTAGCGGATGCCCAGCTGCGTCCTCACCAGCGAGCGCGGCCCGTCGGCGCCGACCAGGTAGGACGCCTCCAGCGTCTCGCGCCGGCCGCTGGCCACATGCTCGGCCTCGGCGGTGACGCCGCTCGCATGCACCGTGTAGGACAGCAGCTTCCAGCCGAAGCGCGAATCCACCGAGGGCCACTTTTCCGCATGGCGGCGCAGCACGCCCTCGATGTACATCTGCTGGGTACGGTGCAGCGGCTCGGGCGTGGGCCAGCGCGCGTTCGGCTGCTGGCGGGTGCGCTCGACCTCGCGCCGCGACGGCCAGGCCACGCGCGCCATCTCGTGCGCGCCGTAGCGGGTGAAGTAGGCGATGTCCTGCGGGTGGTCCTCGGTCATGCCCAGCGCGCGGACCTCCGGCGCGAACCCGAGGCGCCGGTAGTGCTCCATGGTGCGCGAGGTGGTGGCGTTGGCCTTGGGGAAGTCGGGCGAGTCCGGATCGTCCTCCAGCAGGATGCAGGGCACGCCGCGCCGTCCGAGTTCCATCGCCACGATCAGGCCGGCGACGCCGCCGCCCGCGATCAACACGCCAGTCCTGTTGCCGTCCATGTTGCAATGACCATGTGATGCGAAGGGAAGGTAATTGTAGGCGGGTGCGCCAGTAGAATGCGTGCCGGGAGGAGTTCATCGGTGTCACGTCGCACGCATGCATCTGCAGTACCCCTGTCGCTCGCGCTGGTCGCGGGCCTGGCCGCGGGGGTGGGCGACGCCCGCGCGCAGACAGCGTCGCCACCGGCAGCGCAACCCGCGCCCCAGGCCGCCGCGCCCAAACCCGGCGACGACACCGTGGTGGTGACCGCGACGCGGCGGGACCAGCCCAGCCTGCTGCTGCCCGCCGGGGTGGACCGGCTGTTCGGCGAGGAGATCCGCTTCGGCCGCCCGCAGGTGAACCTGTCGGAGTCCATCGGCCGCGTGCCCGGCATCGTGGTGCAGAACCGCCAGAACTACGCGCAGGACCTGCAGGTGCATTCGCGCGGCTTCGGTTCGCGCTCGACCTTCGGCATACGCGGCCTGCGCCTGTACCAGGACGGCATCCCGGCCAGCATGCCGGACGGCCAGGGCCAGGCCTCCAGCTTCGACCTGGGTTCGGCGCAGCGCATCGAGGTGCTGCGCGGCGCGCCCGCGGCGCTTTACGGCAACAGCGCCGGCGGCGTGATCAACGTGATCACGGAGGACGGCGCGGCCGTGCCCGAGGCGCGCGCGGACTTCTGGGCCGGCAGCTTCGGCACGCGCCGCACGCTGCTGAAGGTGGGCGGCGAGTCCGGCCCGCTTAACGTCACCGCCAGCGGTGGGGACTTCATCACCAAGGGCTGGCGCGAGCACAGCTCGGCGCGGCGCCAGCAGTTCAACGCGAAGCTGCGCTACGCGCTCGCCGAGGGCACCTCGGCGACGCTGCTGCTGAATTCGGTGAACCAGCCCGAGACCCAGGACGCGCTCGGCCTGTCGCGGGCCCAGCTGGACGCCAACCCGCGCGGCGTGGACCCGAGCGCCAATACCTTCAACACCCGCAAGAGCCTGGGCCAGGACCAGGCCGGCCTGTCGCTCACCCATGCCCTGTCCGGCGGCGGCACCGTGGTGGCCTCGGCCCATGGCGGGGTGCGCAACGTGCGCCAGTACCTCGGCATCCCGGTGGCCACGCAGCTCGGCGCCACGCATTCCGGCGGCGTGGTGGACCTGGGCCGCGAATTCGGCGGCGCGGGCCTGCGCCTGTCGCAGCCGATGTCCGTGTTCGGCAGGGACTCCACGCTCACCGCGGGCCTGGAGTACGAGACGCAGAAGGAACGCCGCACCGGCTATGTCAACAACAACGGCGTGCAGGGCGCGTTGAAGCGCAACGAGGACGACGCGGTCGGATCGCTCGGCGGCTACGGGCAGGTGGAAGTGCAGCTCGCGCCGAAGTGGATCGCCACCGCCGGCGGGCGCATGAGCCGGGTGCAGTTCAAGTCCAGCGACTACTACGTGGCCGCGGGCAATGGCGACGACAGCGGCCGGCGCGTGTTCTCCGCGTTCACGCCCACCGCCGGCCTGCTGTACCGAGCCACGCCGGACGTGAGCGTGTACGCGAACACCGGGCGCTCGTTCGAGACCCCGACCTTCACCGAACTCGCCTACCGGCTGGGCGGCACCGGCCTGAACTTCGCGCTCATGCCGGCGCGCAGCAACCAGACCGAGGCCGGCGTGAAGGCGCGCCTTGCCGAGGGCGTGCGGGTGAACGCGGCGCTGTTCGACATCGCCAGCCGCGACGAGATCGTCACCGAGAGCAGCGCAGGCGGGCGCGCCACCTTCAAGAACGCGGGACGCACCTCGCGGCGTGGCGCGGAGTTCTCGCTGAACGCCGCGCTGGCGAAGGACCTGGACGCCTACCTCGCCTGGACCTGGGTGGATGCGCGTTTCCGCGAGGCCTTTTCCACGGTGCGCGGCACGCCGGCGGTGCCGGTGACGGTGGGTGCGGGCAACCGCATCCCGGGCATCGCGCGCGCCAACCTGTATGCCGAGCTGCGCTGGCGGCATGCGCCCAGCGGCTTCTCCGCCACGCTGGAAATGCAGCGCAAGGAAAAGGTCATGGTCAGCGACGACAACAGTGACTTCGCCGCCGGCTACACCGTGGCCAACCTGAGCCTCGGCCTGACCCAGCGCGGGCGCGGCTGGAGCGTGAGCGAGTTCCTGCGCGCCGACAACCTCGCCGGCACGCGCTATGTCGGCTCGGTGATCGTCAACGACGCCAACCTGCGTTTCTTCGAGCCGGCCCCCGGGCGCAGCCTGATGGCGGGCGTGCAGGCGACGCTCAGTTTCTGATCGGGCTTCGCGGGCCATGATCCGGCACCCGGACAGGCGGACCGCCTGATCTGAGACAATGCGCGCCGCACTGCGCGCCGGACCGGGCGCGACCACGGGGGCAAGGGGAGGCACGGTGGGTGAGCAGAATCAATCTGGCGTGGGCCGCTACGGCGGCGTCGCGGTGGCGCTGCACTGGATCGTCGCGCTGGGCGTGTTCGCGCAGTTCGCGCTCGGCTGGTGGATGATCGGCCTGCCGAACACGCCGCCGGGCTACCAGGCCTACTGGTACAACGTGCACAAGTCCATCGGCATCACGCTGGGCCTGTTCGTGGTGCTGCGCGTGGCGTGGCGCCTCACCCATCCCGCGCCCGAGCTGCCCGGCAGCGTGGCCCTGTGGCAGCGGCGCGCGGCGCGCACCAGCCACTTCCTGCTCTATGCCTGCATGCTGGTGATGCCGATATCCGGCTTCCTCGGTTCGTCCTTCACCAAGTACCCGATCAAGTTCTGGGGCATGACACTGCCGAGGCTGCTCGATCCCTCGCCCGCGCTCAAGGACCTGTGCAGCAACGTGCACTACGTGACCGTGTGCCTGTTCATGCTGCTGGTGGCCATCCACATGGCCGCGGCCCTCAAGCACCTGTTCGCGGGCGACGGTGTGTTCCGCCGCATGCTGCCTGCCCGCGCCGTCCCGGGAGTGGATAAAATATGAATATAATCAGTCCGTTATCGTATTTTGCGGCATTTTTCGCCGGCTTTGCCGTCAGTGCGGTCAGCTTCGCCGGCCCGATCGCCTATGTGCCCAACGAGCATTCCGGCACGCTGTCGCTGATCGACACCGACACCGATGCGGTGGTGGGCGAGATCCGCACCGGCGGCAAGCCGCGCGGCATCGTGGTCAGCGCCGACGGCAAGCGCCTGTACGTGAGCGACCAGTCCACCAACGCGTTGCTGGTTGTGGACATCGCCGCACGCGCCGTCAGCAGCCGCGTGGAACTGGGCGAGTCGCCCGAGGGCGTGGGCATCTCGGCCGACGGGCGCTGGGTGGCGGCCGCGAGCGAGGTGTCCAACGGCGTGTCCATCATCGATGCCGCGACCAATGCCAAGGTCGCCACCATCAAGACCCGCGGCAAGAACCCGGAGCACGCGGTGTTCAGCCCGGACGGCAAGTGGCTGTACGTCAGCGCCGAGGACTCGGACACCGTGGACGTGATCGACATGGCAAAACGCGAGCAGGTGGCCGAGGTCAAGGTCGCGCGCCGGCCGCGCGGCATCGCCTTCAGCCCGGACGGCAAGCGCGCCTGGGTGGCCTGCGAGATGGACAGCATGGTGTTTTCCATCGCCGTGCCCGAGCACCGCGTGGTCGCCTCGTTCAAGGGCGGCGAGTTCGCCAACGGCGTGGCAATGCGCCCGGACGGCGAGCGCGTATTCGTGTCCAACGGCCGCGCCGCCTCGGTGTCGGTGATCGACACCCGCGAGGCGCGCATCATCGACACCATCGCGGTCGGCCAGCGCCCCTGGAACATGGCGCTCACGCCCGATGGGAAGAAGCTCTATGTCGCCAACGGGCGCTCGGGCACGGTGTCGGTGATCGACGCGCAGGCCAGCCGCAAGCTGCGCGACATCCCGGTCGGCGAGCTGCCCTGGGGCGTGGTGATCCGCTAGCCGCCGCGCGCGCGACGCCATGCCGTCCAGCCGCGCCGCGCGCCGCGATGCCCTGCTGCTGGCGGTGCTGACGCCAGCCTTCTTCGGGCTGGCGGTCACGCTGGAACTGTCCGAGGACGTGGCCCGCTTCGCCGGCGGCCACGAGCGCTGGCAGCTGGACGAGCTGCCGCTTACCCTGCTGGTGCTGTCGCTGGGACTGGCCTGGTTCGGCTGGCGGCGCCTGCGCGAGCTGCGCGTTGCCGAGGCCGCTTCCTCCGAGCTGTCGCGTCGCCTGATCACGCTGCAGGAAGAGGAGCGCCGCGGCATCGCGCGCGAACTGCATGACGAGCTCGGCCAGTACTTCAGCGCGATCAAGGTGGATGCGATTTCCATCGGGCGTGCGCTGGGTCCGGCATCGGACGCGGATGCGCCGCGCCGCAGCGCGCAGGCCATCGTCAAGGCGGCCGACCACATGCATGCCATCGCGCGCGGCATGCTGCAGCGCCTGCGTCCCGCCGGGCTGGATGAGCTCGGCCTGGCGGCCTGCCTGCAGGACCTGGCCGAGACCTGGGAGCAGCGCCACGGCGTGGAGTGCGCCTTCCTGCCGTCGGGCGAACTGGGCGAGCTGCCGGAGGCGGTTGCCATCACTGCCTACCGCATCGTGCAGGAGTGCCTGAGCAACGTCGCTAGGCACGCCGGAGCGACGCGCGCCACCGTGCGGCTGGCGCGCGGCGCCGGTGCGCTGGTGCTGTCGGTGGAAGACGACGGCCGCGGCCTGCGCGCCGGTGCGGGGATGGGACTGGGCCTGCCGGGAATGCGCGAGCGCGCCGCGGCGCTGGGCGGTTCGCTGGTGGTGGATGCCTCGCCCACCGGGGGCGTGCGTGTGGGCGCGTCACTGCCCTTGCTCGGAGCGGCGTCTGCATTGGCGTCCGGGGCAGCGTCCGGGGCGGCGCCATGATCCGCGTGCTGCTGGTGGACGACCATGCGGTGGTGCGCGCCGGCTACCGCCGCTACCTGGAGCAGGCCGAGGGCATCAGCGTGCTGGCCGAGGCCTCCAGCGCCGACGAAGGCTATGCGGCCTGGAGCCGCGAAGCGCCCGACGTCGGCGTGGTGGACATCTCCATGCCTGGCGCGAGCGGCGTGCAGCTGGTCCGGCGCATCGTCGCGCGCGATGCGGGCGCGAGGCTGCTGGCCTTCAGCATGCATGCCGAGGCGCTGTTCGTGTCGCAGGCCATGGCCGCGGGCGCGAGCGGCTACATCACCAAGAACAGCGCGGGCGAAACCCTGATCGAGGCGGTGCGGCAGGTGCATGCCGGGCGGCGTTTCTTCAGCCCGGACGTGCAGCCGGTGGCGCTCAGCCACGCCTCGTCCACCGGCTTGCCGGCCGGGCCGGATGCGCTCACGCCCAAGGAGTTCGAGGTGTTCCGCATGCTGGCGCAGGGCACGACGCTGGCCGAAATTGCCACCGCGCTCAACCTGAGCCAGAAGACCGTGGCCAACTACCAGAGCCTGATCAAGGAAAAGCTGGGCGTGGCCACCACCGCCGCGCTGATCCACCTCGCGCTGCGCCACGGGGTGATCCGCCAGCCGGGCGGCTGAGCCCGGCCTGCCGCGCGGGTCGGGAGTTTCTCCCGAGGCAGCACGCGAGCCGCTTGCTACAGTCCCCGCCCTTGGAGGGGGGGAGCAGGTGCGCAAGGCGGGTTCATCCATGTTCGCGGCACGCGGCGCTGTGGCGCTCGCGCTGCTGGCGGCTTGTCCCGTCCCTGCGCAAACGGCCGGGCAAGCCCCGGCGCGTTCGGCCGAGGACGAGAGCCGGCTGTTCACCGACCACCTGCCCGCGGTGCAGGTGATAGGCGTCACGCCGCTGCCCGGCCTCGCCGTGCCGCGCTCGCAGGTGCCGGCGGCGGTGCAATCGGGCACGGCCGAGGACATCGAGCGCAGCGGCGCGCGCGGCATCGCCGACTACCTGCAGCGCGGCTTCAACGGCGTGTTCGTGAACGAGCTGCAGGGCAACCCTTTCCAGCCGGACGTCAATTACCGCGGCTACACCGCCTCGCCGCTGCTGGGCACGCCGCAGGGCCTGTCACTCTACATGGACGGCGTGCGCCTGAACCAGCCGTTTGGGGACGTGGTCAGCTGGGACCTGATCCCGCGCGCGGCGATCGCCACGGTGTCGCTGCTGCCCGGGTCCAACCCGATGTACGGGCTGAACACGCTGGGCGGCGCGATCGCGATGCAGACCAAGGACGGGCTGCGCCATCCCGGCAGCTCGGCGCAGGCGAAGCTCGGTTCCTTCGGCCGGCGCAGCGCCGAGTTCGAGCATGGCGGCGCCAACGCGGCGGGCCTGGACTGGTACGTCACCGGTTCTGCCTTCGGCGAGGATGGCTGGCGCACCGCGTCCTCGAGCAAGCTGTCGCAGTGGTTCGGCAAGCTCGGCTGGAGCGGCGGCCCGACCCGGGCCTGGATGAGCTTTGCCTACGCCGACAGCCGGCTGAACGGAAACGGCCTGCAGGAGCAGCGCATGCTGGCGCTGGACCGCGCCAGCGTCTACACGCAGCCCGACACCACCGAGAACCGCTCCGGCTTCCTGACGCTCTCCCTGACCCATTCGCTCGACGAGGACACGCGCCTGTCGGGCAATGCCTGGTACCGGCGCATCGACACGCGCACGTTCAACGCCGACATCAACGAGGGCGCGCTGGACCAGTCGGTGTACCAGCCGAACGCGGCCGAGCGCGCCGCGCTCACCGCCGCGGGCTACACCGGCTTCCCGGCGGCGGGCGAGAGCGCCGCCAACACGCCGTTCCCGTTCTGGCGCTGCATCGCGAACGTGCTGCGCCGTGACGAGCCGGCAGAAAAGTGCAGCGGCCTGATCAACCGCACGCGCAGCAGCCAGTCGCAGTACGGCGCCTCGGGCCAAGTCGCGCACGCGGGACGGATCGCGGGCCTGCGCCACCAGCTGACCGCGGGCGCGGCGCTGGACCTGGCGCGCACCCGTTTCACGCAGGGCACGCAACTCGGCTACCTCAACCCGGACCGCACCGTGACCCCGGTGAATGCCTTCGGCGACGGCGTCAACGGCGGCAACGTGGACGGCGCGCCCTACGACACGCGCGTGGACCTGGACGCCGCCTCGCGCACCTGGAGCGTGTTCGCCACCGACACCATGGCGCTGTCCGAAGCCTGGCACCTGACCGCCTCCGGGCGCTACAACCACACCAGCGTGCGCAACCGCGACGGCATCAACCCCGGCGGCGGGGCGCGCTCGCTGGACGGCGACCACCGCTTCATGCGCTTCAATCCGGCGATCGGACTGAACTTCAGTCCCGACCTCGCCACCAGCATCTGGGCCGGCTGGAACCAGGGCAGCCGCGCGCCGACCGCGATCGAGCTCGGCTGCGCCAATCCGGCCCAGCCCTGCCGCCTGCCCAACTCCATGGCCGGCGACCCGCCGCTCAAGCAGGTGATCGCGCGCACCCTGGAGGTTGGCGCGCGCGGTGGTGCCAGCGGCGGGCTGCAGTGGAATGCCAGCGCCTTCCGCGCCGAGAACCATGACGACATCCTGTTCGTCGCCTCGCCCAACAACGCCCAGTTCGGCTATTTCCGCAACGTCGGCATGACGCGGCGCGAGGGACTGGAACTCGGCCTGCGCGCCGCGGCGCGCGCGCTCAGCGGCGGCGTGCAGTACAGCCTGGTCCACGCCACCTACCAGACCGAGGAGCTGGTCAACGGCAATGGCAACAGCACCAACGCCTCCGGCCGCGGCCTGGAGGGCAACATCCGCATCCGCCCGGGCGACCGCATCCCGCTGGTGCCGCTGCAACAGCTCAAGCTGCACGCTGACTGGCAGGCGGCGCCGGGTGTGTCGCTGGGCGCGAATGTCGTGGCGGTGGGCAGTTCCTACGCGCGCGGCAACGAGAACAACCTGCACAGCCCCGACGGCAGCAGGTACCTCGGGCCGGGCAAGTCGCCGGGCTACGCGGTGCTCAACCTGTCGGCGCAGTTCCGGGTCGAACCGGCGCTGCGCATCACGCTGCAGGTGGACAACCTGTTCGACCGGCGCTACGGCACTGCAGCACAGCTTGGGCCGACCGGCTTCGACGCGAGCGGCAACTTCACCGCCCGGCCGTTTCCTGCCATCGGCACGGCCTTTCCGGTGCAGCAGGCGACGTTCTTCGCGCCGGGCGCGCCGCGCGCCTTGTGGGTCGGGTTGCGCTACAGCTTCGACGCACCCCGCGGCGGTTGAGCAGGCGCCCACCGGCCGCCGTTGCCGCGCCGGCGCGGTGTTTCCACCCCGGCAGATGGCTCCCGCTGGCGTGGTTTGGTAGTAGCATCCTCCCCGGGGAACGCTCGTCAGGGCGGCACGCGACCATACAGGCGCGTGGAAAATAACAAGGAGGGGAGCATGAAGAACATCATCATTTCGGCCGCTGTGGCCGCTGCCGCGGCATTGGTGCCCGCGACACAGGTGCTGGCCCAGTCGGCCCAGGACCTTCAGAACGACCACAAGACCAACGGCGACGTTCTGGTCTACGGCATGGGCTACGAGGCCCAGCGCTACAGCACGCTGAGCAAGATCAACAAGGCCAACGTCAAGCGCCTGGTGCCCAAGTGGTCGTATTCGATCACCGACAACCGGGGCGCCGAGGCCTTCCCGGTCATCAAGGACGGGGTGATCTACACCACCGCGCACAATGCCACCGTGGCCGTGGATGCCATGACCGGCAAGCAGGTCTGGCGCGTGAACCACGACTACCCGCCGGAGACACTGCGTGCGGTCTGCTGCGGCATCGTCAACCGCGGCGTCGCCATGTACGAAGGCAAGATCATCCGCTCGCTGCTGGACAACCAGGTCATCGCGCTCGACGCGAAGACCGGCAAGGAAATCTGGCGGACCGCCTCACCCGCGCCCGCGACGGCCGCCAACGGCTACGCCATGACCGGCGCGCCGCTGATCGCCAACGGCACGGTGGTGGTCGGCGTGGCCGGCGCGGAATACGCGCACCGCGGCTTCATCGAGGGCTACGACGTCAACACCGGCCGCCACCTCTGGCGCCACTGGAACACCGCCGTGCCCGGCGAGAAGGGCGGCGAAACCTGGCCCGGCGACACCGCCATGGTCGGCGGCGGCAGCTCCTGGGTGACCGGCGCGTACGACCCGGAACTGGACCTGGTGTACTGGGGCACGGGCAACCCCTCGCCGTGGAACGCGCGCGGCCGCAAGGGTGACAACCTGTACACCAACTCGATCATCGCGCTGCGTCCCAAGACCGGCGAGCGGGTCTGGTACTACCAGCACACGCCGGGCGACCCGTTCGACTACGACGGCGTGGCCCAGCCGGTGCTGGCCACCATCAAGGTGGACGGCAAGCCGCGCAAGGTGCTGATGCAGGCGCCGCGCAACGGCTTCCTGTACGTGCTGGACCGGGCCGACGGCAAGGTCCTGGCGGCCAACGCATTCGAGAAGGTGAACTGGGCCGACGGCGTGGACCTGGCCACCGGCCGCCCGAAGGTGAACGCGGTGTTCCAGGGCGCGCTGGACGGCAAGAAGGTCGAGGTCTGGCCATCGGTCACCGGTGGCACGAACTGGCAGCACATGTCCTTCGACCCCAAGGCCGGCATGGCGTACATCAACACCATCCACATCGGCATGACCTACGAGGCGCCGGATCCGGAGAACTACAAGCCCGGCCAGCCCTCCGGTCCGGGGTCGGTCAAGCGCACCACGGTCACCGACAATCCGAACGTGCGTGGCTTCCTCAAGGCGATCAACCCGATGACCGGCAAGGTCAAGTGGGAAGTGCCCTACAAGAGCCCGAACTTCTCGTCGACCCTGGTGACCGCCGGCGGCATCGTGTTCACCGGCGTGATGACCGGCGAGTTCGAGGCGCGTGATGCCGCCACTGGCAAGCTGCTGTGGAGCTTCCAGACCCCGTCGGGCATCCTCGGCCAGCCGGTGACCTGGGAGAAGGACGGCAAGCAGTACGTGACCATCATGAGCGGCATCGGCGGCGTGTACGCGCTGCGTGCCGGCGACCCGAACCTGGTGAACGTGCCCGCCGGCGCGTCGCTCTGGACCTTCGGGCTGTTCGACAAGTAAGCTGCGACTCTGCAAGCGCCCACCGGGCCCGGCGGTTCCACCGCCGGGCCCGGTTCGCATCAGGCCAGGAACACCATGCACCTTCCAAAATCCGTTCTTGCCGCGTTGATGGTTGCCGCGACCGTCGCCGCGGCCGCCCTGCCGTCGGGCCATGCCTCAGCCCAGTCCTGCGACTTCGCGCCGGTGAAGAAGGAGATCGACACCGTCCTCGACCAGGACAAGGATCGCGGCGAACGCTTCCGCAAGCGCGTCGCCGATGGCGATGACTCGATGAAGGTGCTGACCCAGCTCGCGCCCGCAGAGCTGCGCGCCATGATCGACAACTGCCGCTGTTTCGCGGCCGAATACCTCGCCAAGCGCGGCTATCCGCCGGCTCATTGAATACGGCCGACTGAGCCCGGCCCGCCGAACCGGTGATCGAACTGGGACCCGCGCCGGACCGGCCAGCCCACGAACCCGCAAACCCACGAACCGACTGGAATCGACGTGCGAGCAACCTTGACTGCAATGCTGCTGGCTGCGGCCGGATTCGCGTCCCCCGCCGCCGCACAGGACCAGAAGAAAATCGACGCCGGCGAGCGCGTCTACAACAACTACTGCTTCACCTGCCACGGCGAGAACCTGGTCAATACCGGCCAGACCTTCGACTTGCGCCGGCTGCGCGCGGACGAACGCCAGCGCTTCGACAACTCGGTGCGCAACGGCAAGAACCAGATGCCGCCGTGGAAGGACGTGCTTTCCGGCGAGCAGATCGATAACCTGTGGAGTTACGTCCGCGCAAACAGCACCGCGAAGTAGGCGCAACCCAGAAGCTGCGGCGACGCAATCCAGGCGAAGCAAGCCGGGACACCCCTTTCCAACCAGGCATGTGAAGGCGACGCGATGAAAATTGACATCTACAACCATGTGATGCCGGTTCGTTACCTCGAGATGATGAAGCTGCACTCGAAGGACGCCGGCATCGTGAAGCGCATGTCGTCGCTGCGCATGCTCTGGGACATCGAGGCGCGCGTCGAGATGCTGCGCAGCAAGTTCCCCGACGTGCGCCAGGTGCTGACCCTGTCCCTGCCCTCCCCCGAGCTGGTCGGCGGTCCCGACCTGTCGCCGGAGCTGGCGCGCATCGCCAACGACGACATGGCCGCCATGGTCGCGAAGTGGCCCGACGTGTTCCCGGCCTTCATCGCCTCGCTGCCGATGAACAACATCCCGGCGGCGCTGGAGGAGATGGACCGCGCCATCGACAAGCTCGGCGCGCGCGGCGTGCAGATCTGCACCAGCGTCAACGGCCGCGCGCTGGACGAGCCCGAGTACTTCCCGGTGTTCGAGCGCGTCACCAACAAGCACGACCTGCCGATCTTCATGCACCCGGCGCGTCCCGCGACGCGCGCCGACTACGCCAACGAGCCCAAGTCCAAGTACGAGATCTGGCAGGTGCTGGGCTGGCCGTTCGAGACCAGCGTGGCGATGTCGCGCATGGTGTTCTCCGGCTTCTTCGAGAAGCTGCCGAACATGCGCCTTATCACGCACCATTGCGGCGCGATGATCCCGTTCCTGGCCGGCCGCGCCGAGACGCTCTGGGCGCAGCTGGGCGCACGCAGCGCCGACGAGAACTACGACGAGCTGCTGAAGAACATGAAGAAGGCGCCGATCGAGTACTTCAAGATGTTCTACGCCGACACGGTGCTGGGCGGCTCGTCCTCGGCGCTGCGCTGCGGCCTGGACTTCTTCGGCGCTGACAAGGTGGTGTTCGCCAGCGACTGCCCGTTCGACCCCGAGGGCGGCCCGATGTTCATCCGCGAGGGCGTGCGCTCGGTCGAGGACCTGAACCTGTCCGAGGACGACAAGCGCAAGATCTACTTCGGCAACGCGCTCAAGCTGCTGAAGATGAAGGCGCCGCAGTAGGCCCGCCACCACGCCAACCGGAGATTGCCGTGATCTACGAACTGCGCACCTACGCCGCGACCCCGGGTCGCATGCCCGAGCTGCTCAAGCGCTTCGACACCATCACGCTGAAGATCTGGGAGCGCTTCGGCATCCGCCCGGTGGGCTTCTGGACCACGCTGATCGGCGAGTCCAACCAGACGCTGTACTACCTGCTCGCCTGGGAGAGCCTGGCCGAGCGCGAGCAGAAGTGGAACGCCTTCGCCGCCGATCCCGAGTGGATCGCCAGGCGCAACGAGACCGAGAAGAACGGGCCGCTGACGCAGTGGCTGAAGAACGAGATCCTCGCGCCCACCTCGTTCTCGGCGCTGAAATGAGGTCCGTTCGCAGCTTCGTCACCACGGCCGCACTGGCGCTCGTCGCCGGCACCGCGGGTGCTCAGGTCGCCAACCTGCCGGAGAACGTGCAGCAGCGCATGGCCGAGGTCGGCCCGGGCTGGGGTCGCGACATCGGCGGCAACATCCGCAAGATGCTGGAGGTGTACACGCCGCTGCTCGCCGCCGCGCCCAAGGACGGGGTGAACGTCGTTCGCGACGTGGCCTACGGTACTGATGCGCGCCAGCGGCTGGACCTGTTCGTTCCCGCCGGCAAGACCGGCGTCCCGGTAGTGGTCTTCATCCACGGCGGCGCCTACGTCGCGGGCGAGCGCAACATCAACGCCGAGGTCTACGGCAACGTGCCGTCCTGGTTCGCGCGCCAGGGCATGCTGGGCGTGAACGCGACCTACCGGCTCGCGCCCGCGGCCACCTGGCCGGCGGCGGCCGAGGACGTGGCCGGCATGGTGCGCTGGCTGAAGGCCAATGCGGCGGCCCACGGCGGCGACCCGCAGCGCATCTGGCTGATCGGGCATTCGGCGGGGGCGACGCACGTCGCGAGCCACGTGTTCATGAAGGACCTGCAGCCGGCGCAGGGCCACGGCGTGGCCGGCGTGGTCCTGATGAGCGGGCGCTACCAGTTCAACCCGAGCCCCGACGACCCGAACCTGAAGAACTTCCAGGCCTACTTCGGCGCCGACAGGGCGCGCTACCCGACGCAGTCGCCGATCAACCACGTGAAGTCCGCGAAGCCCTTGCCGGTGTACATCGTGGTGTCCGAGTACGACAACCCCGACCTGGACACGCAGGGCGCGCTGCTGCTGGCTGCACTGTGCGAGCGCGAGCGCGCCTGCCCGCGCTTCACCCGCATGGAAAGGCACAACCACCTGTCCATGGTGTACCAGTTCAACACCCGCGACGAGGCGCTGGGCCGCGAGGTGCTGGAGTTCATGCGGCGCGGCCGCTGAGAGGCATCGCCCTGCGGCGATGCCTTCCCCGCGAACCTACTCGCCCTTGATGTTCGCCTCGCGCACGACCTTTTCCCACTTCTTCAGGTCGGTCGCGAGCGTCGCCGCCAGCGGCGCCGGGCCGCTGATCGCCGGCTCGTAGCCCAGCGGCTGCAGCCGCTGCACCACGTCGGGCTGCTGGTAGATGCGCTGCAGCTCGGTGCTCAGCTGGTTGACCAGCGGCGCGGGCGTCCCGCCCGGCGCGAACACCGCGTACCAGGCGCTCACCTCGTAGCCCGGCAGGGTCTCGGCCACCGTCGGCACATCCTTGAGCGAGGCGAGGCGCTTGGGCTCGGCGATCGCCAGCGCACGCAGCTTGCCCGCGGCTACCTGCGGCAGCGCGACGTTGATCGTCGCCCACATCACCTGCACCTGGTTGGTCATCAGGTCGGTCATCGCCGGCACTGAGCCGCGGTAGGCGATGTGGACCATGAAGGTGCCGGTGGTGGTCTTGAACAGTTCGGTGCCCAGGTGGTGCGGCGTGCCGATGCCGGGCGTGGCATAGGACAGCTTGCCCGGGTTGGCCTTGGCGTACGCGACCAGTTCGCGGATGTTCCTCACCGGCAGCGTGGGGTTCACCAGCACCATGAAGGGCGTGCTGGTGAGCATGGCCACCGGCGCCAGGTCGCGCTGCACGTCGAAGCCCATGTTGCGGCTGATGAAGGGCGCCATCGCCAGCGTGTTGGTGCCCAGCAGCAGGGTGTAGCCGTCGGGCGCGCTCTTGGCGACGAACTCCGCGCCGATGTTGCCGCCGGCGCCCGGGCGGTTTTCCACCACCGCCGGCTGGCCCCACTTCTTCTGGAACTCCTGGCTGATGATGCGCGCCAGCAGGTCGTTGCCGCCGCCGGCGGCGAAGGGAACCACCAGCCGGATCGGCTTGGACGGGAAGTCCTGCGCGCCCGCCGTCGCGGCGGCCAGCCCCAGCAGCGCCGCGCCCGCGGTAAGCGCGCGGCGAAGGAAGGCGGGTGCGCGGGTCAAAGCGCCGCCACCACCTGCACCTCGACCAGGAACTCCTCCTTCACCAGCCGGTCCACCATCAGCAGCGTGTTGGGCGGATAGTTGGCATTGCCGAAGAACTTCGGGAATTCGCGCTTGCGGTAGGTCATGAACTTCGGGATGTCCTGCGAGTGCACCAGGTAGGTCGTGAACTGCACGATGTTGCCCCAGCCCGCGCCCTGCGACTTGAGGGCGGTCTCGATGTTGGAAAACACCTGCACGCACTGCGCGTCGAAGTCGCCGATGCCGACCGAATCCCCCGCCTTGTTGCAGGACAGCTGGCCGGCGATGAACAGGTACTCCGAGGCCTTGACCCGCGTCAGCTGCGAGTACTGGCCCAGCGGCGTGCCCAGCACGTCGGGATTGAGGATCTTGATGTCGGCCATGCGGGTGCTCCTGGTGATGGTTTGCGGAATGGGTCGTGCAAGGCAGGGATGGTAGGCGGCGGCGCGGCGCGGTGCAAGCCTCGCCGCCGGGTTCACGCGCTTACTTCGCCGGCACCTTCTTCACCTCCGCGCGCAGTGCTTCCAGCGCGGCGCGTCCGTCCACGCCCTTGGCCGACGCTTCCTTGATCCACGCGTCAAACACCGGCTGGGTGGCGCGGCGCAGTTCCTCGGTCAGGGCCGGGTTGGCGTTGGTCACCTGCGTGCCGGCCTGCTTGAGCAACTCCAGGCCTTTCATGTCCGAGTCCTCGAAGGACAGGCCGGCCAGGCGCGCGAACGCGTCGCCCGAGACCCGCATCACCGCCTGCTGGTCGGCCGGGGAGATCTTGGCGAACGCCGCCTCGTTCATGATCAGCGCGAAGCTGGTGTTGTAGACCCCGCCCTGCACGAACAGCGCGTGCTTGACCAGCGGCGCGAGCTTGAAGGTGAGGATGGACTCGCGCGCGAAGAAGGTGCCGTCGGCCACGCCGGTGGACAGCATCTCGTACACGTCGGACGGCGGCTTCATCAGCCCGGCCACGCCGAAGGCGTTGCCCAGGTCGTTGACCACGCCTCCGCCCGTGCGCATCTTCATGCCCCGGAGGTCGGCCAGCGTCGCGATCGGGCGCTTGGTGGAGAACAGCGCGCCCGGGCCGTGGGTGAACACCGACAGCACCTTCACGCCCTTGTGCTCGTCGGCCTTCGCGAGCATCGCGTTGTGGATGCGGTTGTAGGCCACCGAGGTCTGCACCGCGTTGTCGCCGAAGAAGGGCAGCTCGGCGGCCTTGGTGAGCACGAAGCGCCCGGGCGTGAACCCGTGCACGATGAAGGTCACGTCGGCGAGGCCGTCCCGCACCGCGTCCAGGTGCCCCGGCGCGCTGGCGACTGCCTTGGGCAGCAGCTTGACCGTGACGCGCTTGCCGGTGGCTTCCTCGACCTGCCTGGCCCAGCCCAGCATGCCGTTCTGCACGAACGGCGCGTTGGGCGCGATCCAGACCGACATGGACCATTCCGCCGACTGCGCGCGCGCGGCGGGCGCGGCGAGCAACGATGCCGCAGCCAGCGCGGCGACCAGCATGCTGCGTGCGAACATCCCGTGCTTCTTCCCGTCGTCGTTCTTCCCGTGTGACCTCATTCATGCCCCCTCGAGTGGTGTGCTGCGGGTTGGAGTTGCGTCTTATGGCGCGAACGGTGGAACCAGTCAGTCCGGCAGGCGTCGCTCCTGCCACATGCCCAGGCGCTGCTGCGCGGCGCCGTCGGAAAACGAGAACAGCACGGCGTCACCGCGCGCGCTGTGCCGCTGGGTGATCCAGCCCGGCACCACGAAACAGTCGCCCGGCCCCCAGTCGAACGCCAGGGGCGCGCCGTCATTGCCCCCGAGCGTGCTGCGCCCGGTGCCTTCGGCCACGCAATAGACGACGGCCTCGGTGCTTTGCCAGGCGCGGCCCTCGAAGCCGCCGGGCAGCAGCTGCAGGTAGGCGGAGAGGGTCGGCAGCGCGTGGCCGCCGTCCTGCGGGTTGGCGTAGTAGCGCTTGACGCCATGCCAGGCATCCAGCTTGCCGGCGCGCTGGTCGGCGCGCAGCGCGGCGAGCGACGGCGCGTAGGGATAGCCATGCACCGGCGAGGGCTGGGTCGCACCCATGTGGCTGACCGGCGCGAGCGCCGCGGCGAGCGTCTGGGCGGTCGACTCGCCCGGCACCGGGGACGGCGGTGGGGAGGGCGGGCGCGCCGGCTTGCCCTCGCGCGCCGGTTCGAAAAAGGTCGCACCCATGAACCGCGCCAGCGGCACGTCCAGCCCGTCCAGCCAGACCACCGGCTGCGCGCCGTGGTTCTCGTGGGCATGCCAGCAGTAGGCGGGCGTGAGCACGAAGTCCCCCGGCTGCATCGGGATGGGCCGGTCGTCCACGATGGTGACCGCGCCCTCGCCCTCGATCACGAAGCGCAGCGCCGTCTGGCTGTGGCGGTGGTCGTGGGCGCGCTCGCCGGGCAGCAGCAGCTGCAGGCCGCAGTTCATGGTGGCGGCGATGCGCGACTCGCCCGCGAGTCCCGGGTTCTCCAGCAGCAGCACGCGCCGCTCGGCCTGCTCCGCGGAGACGATGGCGGCGGCTTCCTGCATCGCCGGGTGCCATTGCGATCGCGGCCAGTGGTGGGCGCGGGCGGCCGGCCGTGGCTCCATGGGCAGCATGCCGCGCATCACTTCCCATAGCGGAATCATGTGCGCGTCGCGCACGCGCCCGGGGAACGTGGCGGCGTCGGGTGCCGGCGTATGTATACTTGGATCGCCCATCGAAACGATTGTGCCCCAAAGCGAGGCGTTGGCGATAGCCCGGTGCGTCGCTCCAGGGAGGCGCTTCAGCCGGACTTGCGGCGCCGGGGCGCGCGACCCTGCGTGGAGCGTTGGTATTCCGCGCGCAGTATCTCCCCCGCCGAGAGCACATGGTCCTCCATGCGGGCGGCCGCGCGGCTGCCCTGGCGCGCGAGGATCGCGTCGCAGATGGCGCGGTGGTCGAGCTGCGAGCGGCTGAAGTAGTCCGCTGCCCTCGCGCCGCGCCATTCCGGGAACAGGCGCAGCGATGCTAGCGGCAGCCGCTGCACCCGCACCACGAGCTCGGCCAGCACCGGGTTGCCCGCCGCTTCCAGGATCGCCAGGTGGAAGCGCTGGTTCATCTCGCGCCAGGCCTGCGCGTCGGGGCGTCCGGCGCGCGCGCGCGCCAGCAGCCGGTCGCCCTCGTCCAGGCAGTCGAGCAGGCACGCCCGCGCCTGCTCGGTGACGCCGCCCTCGGCGGCGCGCCGCGCGGCCACCGACTCTAGGGCCGCGCGCGCCTCGTAGGAATGCAGCACGCCGCCCATGTCCACGCCGCGCACCACATAGCCCTTCTTGGCGGTGTAATCCAGCAGGCCCTCGCTGGCCAGCGATGACAGCGCCGCGCGCACCGGCGTGCGCGACACGCCGAAGCGCGCCGCGAGCGGGATTTCCTCTAGGTGCAGTCCTGCGGCGAGTTCGCCGTTCAGGATGTCGTCGCGCAGCGCGGCGGCGACGATGTCCGACTGGGTGCGCATGGCGGCTCGCTTGACGGGGTGGCGCAGTATATGTATACATGATCGCCCGGAGCAAGCCGGCGCGCCATCCGGGCTGCCGCCGGATCCTTACCCACCGCAAACCATTCCGACCCGCCACCGCGCCTTGCCGGATTCCCCCGCCCGCCGGCAGGGCGCACGGCGCCGGGGTCCGCCGGCCCGCTTGGCCGGATCGCTCCAAGGGCCGCGTGCCGGCGAGGCGCCCGCGACCCGCGCAACGTACACCTACGAGGAGGCAGCATGAAATTCGGCATCAACTTCTTTCCGTCGTTCCGCCCCGAGGATTCCACCACCGCGGCCTATTACCAGCAGTGCATCAAGCTGGCCGAGCGCGCCGACGAACTGGGCTTTCGCAGCGTCAAGACCGTGGAGCACTCGTTCTACGACTACGGCGGGCACTCGGTGAACCCGATCGTGTTCCTGTCGGCGATCGCCGCGCGCACCAAGCAGATCCGGCTGATGACCGGCGCCGTGATCCCGGCCTTCCACCATCCCTGCCACCTCGCCGGCGAGCTGTCCATGCTGGACAACCTGAGCAACGGCCGCCTCGACGCGGGTTTCGGCCGCGCCTTCCTGCCCAAGGAATTCGAGGTGTACGGCGTGCCCATGTCCGAGAGCCGCCCGCGCTTCGAGGAAGCGGTGGGCGTGATCCGGCGCCTGTGGACCGAGGACGTGGTGACCCACAAGGGCAAGTACTGGCAGTTCGAGGACGTGCACCTGATGCCGCGCATCGTCCAGAAGCCCGTCCCGCCGATGTGGGTGGCGGCGATCTCCTCCGAGGAGTCCTTCGCCTTCGCCGCGAAGAACGGCATGCACGTCATGATCGTGCCCTACGCCGGCAAGCCGGGCGCGCTGCAGGAGTACGTGAAGACCTACCGCAGGATCTGGCGCGAGTCGGGCCACGCGCCCGGCGCCGAACAGGTGCAGGTGTCGATGTTCTGCTGCGTGGACGAGTCGCGCGACAAGGCGCGCGAAGGCTACGAGCGCATCATGAAGCGCTACCTCGAGACCTTCGCCGACGCGGTGGTGTCCTGGCAGGGCAAGACCTCGGACCAGTACCCGGGATACGACAAGATGGTGGCCAGCATCCTCGCGACCACGCCGCAGTCGGTGATCGACAACAACGCCGCCTTCGTCGGCACACCGGCCGACGTGATCGAGCAGGTGCGCGCCTGCCGCGACGCATTCGGCGAATGCGAGCCCTCGATGCAGATCAACTTCGGCGGCAACACCGACGCGCACGCCCTCAACACCCTCAACCTGTTCGGCGCGAAGGTCATGCCGCACTTCGCCTGAGCCGGAAAGGTCAACCATGCGTATCTGCCGTTTCGACGACAACAGGCTGGGCGTGGTGCGCGGCGCCGAGGTGCTGGACGTCACGCCCGCGCTGAACGAAATCCCGGCGCAGCGCTGGCCGCTGGCGCCCGGCGACCCGCTGGTGGCGAACTGGTCGCGCGTGGCCCCGGCCATCGCCGCGCTGCTGCCGGTCGCGCCGAAGAAGCCGCTTGCGCAGGTGAAGCTGCTCGCGCCGGTGCCCAACCCGACCAAGATCATCAACGCGCCGATCAACTACAGCGACCACGTCGAGGAAGCCAAGAAGGACACGCTGATGTCCTCGGGCCGCAGCATCACCCACATCTCGGACTGGGGGCTGTTCCTCAAGGCCAACTCCGCGCTGGCGGGTTTCGGCGAGGGCGTGAGCCTGCGCTTTCCCGATGGCCGCAACGACTTCGAGTGCGAGCTCGCGGTGGTGATCGGCCGGACCGCGACCAGGGTGGCGGCGGCCGATGCGCTGTCCTACGTGTTCGGCTACGCGATCGGGCTGGACATGACCCTGCGCGGCAAGCAGCTGCAGTGCTGGCGCAAGTCCATCGACACCTACGCGGTGTGCGGTCCCTGGGTGGTGACCGCCGACGAGGTGCCGGACCCGAACGCGCTGGACCTCAAGCTGTTCCAGAACGGCGAGGTGCGCCAGGACTCGAACACGAAGTACCTGGTCTACAACGTCAACCAGCTGATCGAGTACGCGACCACCATGTACACCCTGCACCCGGGTGACCTGATCTTCACCGGCACGCCGGCGGGCGTCGGGCCGGTGCAGCCGGGCGACGTGTTGAAGCCCTTCATCCAGCGGGTGTGCGAGGGCGAGGTCGAAGTGCGGATCGCGCCGGCGTATGTGACCTGAGGAACGTGACCTGACGAGCCCGGGCTCGCGGCGCCTCGCTAGCGGGCGGTGCGCAGCCCGGTGGCGAAGGCGAGCGTCGTCTCGGCCAGCTTGCGGCGCACCGCGTCGTCGCGCATCAGGGTGTCGGTGATGCAGGCCGCGATGCCCATGCCCTCCAGTTGCGGCGCCAGCGCCGCGTCCGCGTGGTCGATCACCAGGCCGTCGATCAGGCCCTCATAGGCGCGCGCCACCGCCATCGGCGAGGGCGACTCGCCGCGCTCGCGCAGGATCTTGGCGAGGGGCCCCTTCACCGCGTCGCCGCCGATGATGGGCGAGACCGCGACGCAGGGCACGCGCCGCGAGGCGAGCGCGTCGCGCAGGACGGTGATCGCCAGCATGGGCGCGATCGACAGGAAGGGATTGGACGGGCCGATCACGATGGCCTGCAGCGCCGGGTCGGCCAGCGCTGCGGCGAGAGCGGGGCTGGGTTGCGCAAGCTGCGCGCCATCGAAGCGCAGCCCGCGCAGCACCGGCTCGCAATGCCGGCGCACGAAGTAGTCCTGGAAAGCGAGTTCGCCTTCGTCAGTGTCCACCAGGGTCGCGACGCGGTCGTCGCTCATCGGCAGCACCGCCACGCGCACGCCCAGGCGCGTGCACAGCATCGCCGTGACCTCGGACAGCGTCCGGCCTGCGGCCAGTTCGCCGGTGCGCAGCACATGGGTAGCGAGGTCGGTGTCGCCGAGGCGGAACCAGGTGTCGCCGCCCAGCCGCTGCATCGCCGCCATGAAGGCCCAGGTCTCGCCCGCCAGTCCCCAGCCTTGCTGCGGGTCATGCAGCCCGGCCAGGGTGTACATCACCGTGTCGAGGTCGGGGCAGACCTGCAGGCCGAGGTGGATGAAGTCATCGCCGGTGTTCACCGCGACGGTCAGGCCGCGATGGTCCAGCGCATCGGCGAGGCCCGCCGCCATGCGCGCCCCGCCGACCCCGCCCGCCAGTGCCAAAAATGACATAAGTGACTGTTTTAATTAAATAAATTAACGACTTAGCGGAACAGATCCTGGTCCACCGGCCGGACCAGGTCGGCGGCCCGGCCAGCGGGCGCGTTCGGGCGCCACCCGCGCACCAGCACCGCCGGCAGGCCTTCGTCGGCCTGGCCCATCACCAGCGAGCCGGCGGCGGCTAGTTCATCGGCGGTGCCGACCATGGTGATGCGCAGCGTGCGCCCGAAACGGTCATGCCGGCCGCGCAGGTCGGACAGTGCCGGCACGCCTGCCGCGCCGATCGCCACGCCCGAGGTGCCCAGGCGCCAGGCGCGGCCATGGCTATCGTTGATCACCACGCCGACCGCTGCGCCGGTGAGCGCAAGCAGGTCCGCGCGCAGGCGCGCGCAGGAGGCATCGGGATCCTCGGGAAGCAGCAGGGCGAGCCCGTCGGGGGGTGCATCACTGCGGCCGTCGCCCCGGCCATCCACATCGCCGGGCTGGGCGACGTTGGAAAAGTCGATGCCGGCATTGGCCATGACGAAGCCGAGCTTGTGCGACACCACCAGCACGTCCTTGCGCGCGCGCAGCACTTCGGTGGACTCGCGCAGCACCAGCTCGACCAGGCGCGCGTCCTTGTTCACGATGGCGGCAAGTTCCAGTGCGCGCGGCGAGGGCGTGACCGTGGAGAGGGCGACCAGCCGGCCCTCGGACTTGGAGACGATCTTCTGCGCCAGCACCAGCACGTCGCCGTCGGCCAGCGGCATGCCGGCATCGGCGGCGGCCTTGGCGAGCAGCGGCGCGAGCGCATCGCCCGCGCGCACCTCGGGCAGGCCGGGCAGCCCGGTCAGGCTGATGCGCGCGGTGGCGGCAGGCATCGCGCGGGTCCGGCGCGGTCCTGCTATTCGCCGGCCGGCAGGCCAGTGATCCGGATCCCGGCGCTGGGCACCTTGTAGCGCCGGTTGATCGCGATCAGCACGGAAGTGAGCGCTTCGGTCGCGGCCGAATTGGCGATGGTCCCGGCGTGGATGCCGCGCAGGCCGAGGTCGGCCACCAGCGCGACCACCGTTTCGCGTGCCGGCACGTCGTTGCCGCAGACCAGCACGTCGCAGTCGATCTCGTGGTCCAGCTCGCGCAGGTGGTGGGCCGATACGCTCTGGAACGCCGACACCACCTTCACGCCCTCGCCGAGCAGGGCCTGCACCGCGGCCACGGCCGAACCGCCGGCCGGCAGCTGCACCACGCTGACCTTGGGCGGCACCAGCGGCACGGTCGCGTCCACCAGCACCTTACCGGCGAGCTGGTCCTTCACTTCGGTCACGGTGGATACCTGCGCGGCCCAGGGCACGGTCAGCACCACGATGTCGGCGGCCGCCGCGGCAGCGGAGTTGGCGTCGCCCTCGATCACAGGGGCGACGTCCCACTTGGCCAGCAGCGCATTGAGTTCGGTTGCCGCCGCCTGCGCGCGCTCCTTCGAGCGCGAGCCGATGATGATGCGGTGACCGGCACGCGCCCAGCGCAGCGCCAAGCCGCCGCCTTCGGCGCCGGTGCCGCCGAGCACGGCGATGGTGTGTTTCTGCATGTCGCTGTTCCTGTCGTGTTGCCCGCGGCCCGGATTCCGGCCGGGACGGGCATTGCCGTTGCAGCGGCCCGGATCCGGGCCGGCTGTCTTACTTGAACTCGCGGATCACGTCCAGCGCCGCGCGCTGGCCGGTGGCGTCCCCCGCCAGCAGCAGCACCACTTCCTGCATGCCGGCCCGCTCGTACTGTTCCAGCCGCTCGCAGCAATGGCGCACCGTGCCGGCCACGGCGAAGGCTTCCACCACGTCGTCCGATATCAGCTTGCCCGCGGCTGCGTAGTCGCGCTTGGACATGGCGGCGATGATCGCCTCCTGGTCCAGCGGCAGCCCGGAATGCGCGATGTTGTCGTCCAGGTTGCGGTTGCGGAACATGAACGCGAGTTTCTCGCGCACCTTGTCGACGGCGGTGCGGCCGTCGGCCGAGGCCATGAAGGAGATGTAGCCGGCCACGGTGAGCGCGTCGTAGTCGCGCCCGGCCTCGGCGGCGCCCGCGCGGACGGGTTTGAGGGACTCGGTGACGAAGCCCGTGGACAGTCCTGCCGACAGCACCACGCCGTCGCCGATCTTGCCCGACAGCGTGAGCATCTGCGGCTTCATCGGGCACAGCAGCACCGGTATGGGCGCCGGCGGCTTGAACATCATGCGCGCGCCGGCCAGGCGGAAACGCATCGCCTCCATGGTGACCGGCTCGCCCGACCAGAGCGCGCGCAGCGCTTCCACGTACTCGCGGATCACGCGCACCGGCTTGTCGATCGCCTCGCCGGACTCCGCGAGGAACAGCGGGTTGCCGGTGGCCACCGCGAGCGCCGCGTTGCCGCGCCCGCCGTGGAACGCCGCCTCGGCCAGCGTGGCCATCTGCATCGCCGTGGGCATGGGATGGCGCAGGTAGGGGCTGACCGCGGTGGGCACGACCTTCACGCCCGGGGCCGCGCCCGCGAAACCGGTGCAGGACACGATGGCCTCGCGGTAGCCGAGGTGGTCGGCCATCCACAGGCTCTTGGCGCCCGCGCCGACCGCCTCGCGCGCGAAGGACAGCGCCTCGCCATAGGGGGCGAAGCCGTCGAAACTGATGCCTATGTGCATGGTGGAAGTGTGATCACAGTGGACGTTGCAAGAGCGGGCGAAGTTAGCACAGCGCGGGGCCCCGCACAAACCGCGCTATGCTGGCGCCATTGAGCGGGGAACCACCCCGCTGGGGGAGCGCCATGCTGACGCCTGAACTGCGACTGGACATCCAGGAGTTCTACTTCCGCTACGCGGAATGCCTGGATGGCGGGCGGCTGACGAACTGGCCGTCGTTCTTCACCGAGTCCTGCCAGTACCGCCTGACGACGCGGCGCGGCATGCGCGGTGATCCCGAGGACGACCTCATGTACTTCACCACGCGCTCGGCGATGCTGGACCGCATCGTGGCGCTGAGCCAGTCCGAGGACTACGAGCCGCACCAGCAGCGCCACTTCATCAGCAATTTCCGCGTCCAGGTCTCCGGCGAGAACGAGCTGCGCGTGAACGCCAATTTCCAGGTGTCGCGCACCTTCCCCGAGCAGGCCACCGAGGTGTTCCTCTCCGGCTTCTACCAGGACCACGTGGAGATCAACGGGACGCGCCTGGCGTTCCGGGAGAAGCTCTGCATCCTGGATTCCGAGATGCGCCCGGAGACGCTGGTCTATCCGGTATAGGGACCGGCCGGCCGACGCGCCGGCTCGCGGCCCGCGCGTCAGAGCCCGAGCAGCCCGGGCAGCCAGGTGGTGATGCCCGGGGCCGCGATCAGCAGCCCGACCAGCACGAAGTCCGCGGCCAGGAACGGCAGCGCGCCTGCGTAGATGCGCGCGGCCGGGATTTCCGGGTTCTGCGCCTGGATCACGAACACGGTCATGCCGGTGGGCGGGCTGATCAGGCCGATGGTCGCCATCACCGTGACGAAGATGCCGAACCAGATGCCGTCGTAGCCCATCGACAGGACCAGCGGCAGCACCACCGGCACGGTGATCAGGATGGTGCTCACTTCCTCGAGGAAGGTGCCGAGCAGGAAGTACAGCAGCATCACCGCGAGCATGATCAGCGCCGGCGACAGTCCCATGGACTGCACCCACTTGACCAGGTCGTTGGGCATCTGCGTGAGCACGATGAAGCGCGCGAAGATGAACGCGCCGACCACGATGAAGAACAGCATCGCGGTCGAATGGGCGGTTTCGACCAGCGCGTCGACCAGCCCGCGCCAGTCGAGCGTGCGCGTCGCGAAGCCGATGATGATCGCGGCGAAGGCCGACACCGCCGCGGCCTCGGTGGGCGAGAACCAGCCCAGGTAGATGCCCAGCACCGCCAGCGTGAACAGCAGGCCCAGCTTCCACATGCCCAGCGCCGCGCGCAGGCGCTCGCGCACCGGCATCGACGGCGCCATCGGCGTGAGCCCGGGACGCACGCGCGAGACGATGAACACGGTGATGACGTAGAGCGCGGCGAGGATCAGGCCGGGCACCATGGCGGCGGCGAACAGGCGGGGCAGCGACTGCTCCGCGACGATGGAATAGACCGCGAGGATCACCGAAGGCGGGATCAGGATGCCCAGCGTTCCCGCGGCGGCCACCGCGCCGGCGGCGAAGCCCGCGTCGTAGCCATGGCGGCGCATCTCGGGGATGGACACCTTGGAGAAGGTCGCCGCGGTGGCGATGGACGAGCCGCAGATCGCGCCGAAGGCGGCGCATGCGCCGATGGTGGCGTTGGCGAGCGCGCCGCGCAGGCCGGAGAACACCGCGTTGGCCGCATCGAACAGCTCGCGCGACATGGTGGCGCGCGAGGCGACCGCGCCCATCAGGATGAACAGCGGCACGACCGACAGCGAATAGGCGCTGGCCAGGTCGAAGGGCACCGTGCCGAACATGCGCAGCGCCTTGGGCCAGCCGTCCAGCGCGGCGTAGCCCGCCAGCCCCACGCCGGCCAGGGCCAGTCCGATGGGCACGCGCGCGATGATCGCCGCGAGCAGCGCCACCACGCCCAGCAGGCCCGCCAGCAGCGAGCTCACGACGTGCCCGCCATCGCGCCGGCGGCCATCAATCCCGGTCCGCGGACCGCACGCGCGCGGCGAACAGCATCGCGAGCGCCGCGAGCGCCGAACCGGCGATGCCGGCGAGCACCGGGATCCAGTAGAGGATCTTGGGCAGCGACAGGTCCGAGGTGACGTCGCCGAAGGTGAGCATGTCGTTGGCGAGGATGGCGCCCTGCCAGGCCATCACGGACATGATCACCACAGCCAGCAAAGCCGAGACGCGCTCCAGCACCGGGACCGCGGCCGGCCAGATGGCATCCACCATGTCCACGACGATGTGCTCGCGGCGCAGGAACGCGGCGGGCAGCGCGAAAAAGAAGGTGCACGCCAGCAGCAGCTCCACCAGCTCGAAGCTGCCCCGTATCGGATGGTTCGCCACCGCGCGCAGCAGGACGTCCGAGACGGTCAGCAGCATCATCGCGGCGAGGAACACCGCCGACAGCCAGCCGCAGCCGGTGGCGACGATGTCCCGCGCGCGTTGCATCATGCCGCCGGCCCGCGGGCGCTCAGTTCAGGAAGTTCCTGGAGGTCTTGGCGTGCTTCTCGGCCAGCGCCTTCATGGTGGTGAACACCTGGCGCGCCGGCAGGCCCTTGGCCTCGAGCTGCTTCACGTGGGCCTCGGACAGGTCGGCCGCGATCTTGCGGAACTTGGCCATTTCCTCGGGCGCGGGCCTGATCGCCTGGCCGCCGCCGTCGAGCACGGCCTTCTTGCCCGGCGCGTCCAGGCCGTCCCAGGCCTCGCCGATCTCCTTCTCCTTGCCGGTGGTGGTTTCCATCACCAGGCGCTGGCCTTCCGGGCCGAGCTTCTTCCAGAAGTCCTCGTTCATCACCAGGCCGAAGCTGGTGACGTAGGAGTACATGTCGGTGGAGTACTTGACGATGCCGCCCAGCTTGAACGCGATGCCCACGCCGCCGTAGTCCATGAAGGCGCCGTCCAGCGTTCCCTTCTGCATCTGCTCGGCGATCTCCGTCGGCGACACGCCCACCGGAGTGGCCCCGAGGGCGGAGATGAACTCGCGCACCGTCGGCGAGGCGAAGCGGATGCGCTGGCCCTTGAAGTCGTCCAGCGTGCGGATCGGCTTCTTGGTCATGTGCGGGCCGCCGGGCTGGTGGGTGAACAGCATCAGCACCTTGGTGCCCTTGTGCTCGGCGTCCAGCCACTTGGCGCGCAGTTCGGCGTCGTTCAGCACCTTGGCGCCGATCTCGGCGCTGCCGACCAGGAAGGGCAGGTTGACGATCTCGGTCAGCGGGAAGCGCCCGGGCGTGCCGCCGTGGAGGAACCAGGACACGTCGGCCTGGCCGGTGCGCGCGAAGTCGTAGTGGCCCGGCGTCGGGCCCATGGTGGCGCCGGGGAAGCGCTTGACGCTGATGCGCCCGGCGCTGCGTTTCTCCAGCGCCTCGCTCCAGCGCACCAGCCACTGCGACATGGCGTGCTGGTCGCCGACGTAGTAGGCGAGCTTCATCTCGAGCTTGTCCTGCGCGGCGGCCTGCCCGGCTGCGAGTCCGAGTGCGGCGATGCCGAGCGCGGCGGCGCCGCGCAGCATGTTCATCTTCATGGTTCCCCTCCTTGGGTCAGCGTCCTTAGAAACTATCACAGCCGCGGGCCGCGCTGCGCGCAACCGGCGTGGCAGGGGACGTGATGCATTCTCATTACCGTCGCCGCCGCCGCAACAGCAGCAGCAGGTTCGGCGGCGGTGCCCCCGGCCCGGACCCGGCCCGGCGTCAGCCCAGCAGCCAGGCTGCGGCCAGCACGCCCGCCGCCACCGCAAGCATGGCCGGCAGGCAGGCCGCCAGCAGGGCGCGACCGGCGACGAAGCCCACCAGCGCGAGCTTGAAGGCGACGTTGGCGCTGACGGCCAGCGCGATGGCGGTGGACACCTGGCCCAGGGTCAGCGAGCCGGTGTCGAACAGGCGCAGGCTGGACAGGGTGATCGCGTCCACGTCGGTCAGCCCGGAGGCGACCGCGACCGCGTACACGCCCAGCGAGCCGGCAGCGTCCCCCAGCCAGGCGGAGAGCAGCAGCACCAGCGCGTACAGGCCGGCGAAGCCCAGCGCCGCGCGCAGCTCGGCCGGGTTGTTGACCTGCGGCAGGCCCAGGGTGCGCTGCGTCCTGCCGCGGCCGCGCAACCCGTCGATGGCGAAAGCAGCCGCGCCGAGCGCGAAGCCGCACCCGAGCACCGGCAGCACGCCGCGCAGCGCGTCCTGCGCGACCACCGAGGTCAGCACCGCCAGGCGCGCGAGCAGCACCATGTTGGCCATCAGGATCACGCGCGCCGCCAGCGGCAGCATCGCGGCATCGTTGTGCGTGTGTCGGGAGTAGGCCAGGGTCGTGGCGGTGGACGAGACCAGGCCGCCGAGCAGGCCCAGCAGCACCGCGCCGTGCGCCTGACCGACCACCCGCAGCGCCACGTAGCCCGCGAGCGACACGCCGCTGATGAGCACCACCATCCACCAGATCTGTCGCAGGTTCAAGGCATCGTACGGGCCGAAGTCCGCGTCCGGGAGCACCGGCAGCACGATGAAGGTGACCACCGCGAACTGCAGCATGGACAGCAGGTCGCGCTGCGTCAGGTGTTGCGCCATGCCGCGCAGCTCGGCCTTGAAGTACATCAGCGCGGTGGCCACGATGGCCAGCATCACCGCCAGGCGGGTCTGGCCGGAAAGCGCCATGACCGCCAGCACGAAGCAGGCGAGCACCGCGACCATGGTGGTGGTGCCCGGGTCGTCGCTGCCCTCGCTGCCGGGCGGCGAAGGCCGCAAGTAGGTGCCCACCATCATGAGTGCCAGCGCGGCCAGGCCGGTGGCCACCAGCGCAGGGGAACGCAGGCTGTCTGCCAGCACCGCGCAGACCGCGCCGAACAGCGCGACCAGCGCGAAGGTGCGCAGGCCGGCGCGGGCGCTGGGGTTGCGCTCGCGCTCCAGGCCCATCATCAGGCCGATGGCCAGCGCGGTCATGAATTCCGGCAACCGCCCCAGGCTCTGCCCGTCCAGCCACGAAAAATCCCACGCCAAGCCTGCGGCATCCATGGATCGACTGTGGTGCGAAACACGCGCCGGCGCAAGTCCCCGGGCGCATTCCTGACAGCCGCACGCCGCCAACATTGACGCTAGGGCCGTGATTCGCTTAAAATCCAAGACTTTGCTTAGTGCGGATGGCGCCGTGGTTTTTGTCAGGTGCCGCACGTGCGGGGCGAATTCTCCGATGCCTGCAAGTCCGCTGGATCGCACGTTTCCGGGCCGGGAGGGCCGCCGTTGAAAGCGGTGGGCCGGCCGATGCGGGTGGTGCTGGCCAGCCAGCTGGCCGCGACCGTGGTGGTGTCGGCCCTGTCGGGCGCCCTGGCGGGTGTCCACGGGGCGGCTTCCGCAGCGCTCGGAGGGGCAGTCAGCGTCTGCGCGGGCCTGGTGTTCGCGCTGATCGCCGCAGGAAGCATGGGTTCGGGAAGGGCGCAGAAGACCGCGGAAGAGGTGCTGGTTTCCGCGCTGTCCGCTGAAGCGGCGAGGATCGCCGTGATGGTCGTCCTCCTCGGGCTGGTGGTGGCGTTCTACGGTGACGTGGTGATGCCGGGCCTGTTCGCGGCGTTCGCCGTGACCGTGCTGCTGTTCCCGCTGGCCATCATGGTCCGCGAGTAGGTCGGAAGTGGCAGGTCGCAGTCAAGTGGCAGTCAAGTAGCGCCGCTGCAACAGTGCTTGTTTATTGTCGTGATCGCTGGATACAGAAACAACTGACAGGTTTCCTGGCATGGCTGCCGAAGAACTCACTCCCACCTCGTACATCCAGCACCACCTGACGCACTTCATGAAGCCGATCGGCGACGGCGGCTTCTGGACGCTGAACGTCGATTCGCTGGTCGTGGCCGTGCTGCTCGGCCTGGTCGGCATCGGCTTCATCTGGTGGATCGCGCGCGGCGCGACCTCGGGCGTGCCCACCAAGCGCCAGGCGCTGGTGGAACTGCTGTTCGAATTCATCGACGAGCAGGCCAAGGGCACCTTCCACGGCGACCGCCACAAGTTCGTCGCCCCCTGCGCGCTCACGGTGTTCGTCTGGGTGCTGCTGATGAACTCGATGGACTTCCTGCCGGTGGACATCGTCGCGCTGGGCACCCACTCCATTTCCGAGCACGGCTTTCGCATCGTCCCGACCGCCGACATCAACACCACCTTCGCGCTGGCCCTGACGGTCTGGCTGCTGATGATCTGGTTCTCGATCGCGGTCAAGGGCTTCGGCGGCTGGATGCACGAGCTGTTCTGCGCCCCGTTCGGCGGTGCCTGGTTCCCGGCGAACCTCGCCTTCAACCTGGTGGAATACGTGTCCAAGCCGCTGTCGCATTCCCTGCGTCTCTACGGGAACATGTACGCAGGCGAGATCATCTTCCTGCTGCTGTGGATGCTGGCCTCGACCAGCCTGCTGGGCGCGGGCGCCGGCGTCGTGCTGGGCCTGGGCTGGGCGATCTTCCACATCCTGATCGTCGCGCTGCAGGCCTACGTGTTCATGATGCTGACCATCGTGTACCTGTCGATGGCGCACGAGAGCCACTGATCTCCTCCGCAATTCCGAATCTTCCTACCAACCTGATTCTTCGCACTCGTTTTATCTAGAAAGGGAAACACCATGGAAAAGCTCCAGCTTCTGGCAATGGTCCAGGCCTACACCATCATCGGCATCGGCCTGATCATCGGCCTGGGCGCCCTCGGCGCCTGCCTCGGCGTGGGCATGATGTGCAGCCGCTTCCTCGAGAGCGCCGCGCGCCAGCCGGAACTGATCCCGCAGCTGCAGGCCAAGGTGTTCCTGCTGCTGGGCCTGATCGACGCTTCGTTCATCATCGGCGTCGGCCTGGCGCTGTGGTTCGCCACCGGCAACCCGCTGCTGGCCGTTCTGAGCTGAGCGCCGGCCCCGCGCCGCTGCGCCCCGCCGGGGAGCCGACATGAACATCAACTTCACGCTCATCGCCCAGGCGGTGGCGTTCGCACTCTTCATCTGGTTCACGGTGAAGTTCGTGTGGCCGCCGCTGCTTGTCGCGATCGAAACCCGCCAGAAGCAGATCGCCGACGGCCTGGCCGCCGCCGAAAAGGGCAAGCAGTCCCTGGAGCTGTCCTCCAAGCAGGCCGACCAGGAGATCGCAGCGGCGCGCGCGCGCGCCGCCGAGATCCTCGCGCAGGCCGAGAAGCGCGCCGCCCAGCTGGTCGAGGAGGCCAAGACGGCCGCCCGCGACGAGGGCGGCCGCGAGAAGGCCGCCGCCCGCGCGGAGATCGACCAGGAAGTGTCGCGTGCCCGCGAGCAGCTCAAGGAGCAGATCGCGTCGCTGGTCGTGGCCGGCGCCGAGAAGGTGCTGCGCCGGGAGATCAACGCCCAGGCGCACGCGGAACTGCTGTCCCAACTCAAGCAGGACCTGCGCTAGCGCCATGGCCGAAATCGCCACCATCGCCCGTCCCTACGCCGAAGCGGTGTTCGCGCTGGCCGACAAGGCCGGCACGCTTCCCCGCTGGTCCGAGTCGCTCGCGCGCCTGGCGGCGGTTGCCGCCGACCCGCAGGTGGCCGTGCTGATGGGTGATCCCCGCCTCACGGCCGGCGCGTTCACCGAGCTGCTGCTCGGCACCGCCGGCGAGACCTCGCCCGAGGCGCGCAACCTGGTCCAGGCCATGGTGGACAACAAGCGCGTCGAGGCGCTGCCGGCGGTCCACGAGCAGTTCGAGCTGCTCAAGGCCGAGCGCGAGTCCACCGTCGACGCGGTGCTGGAATCGGCGTTCGACCTGGACGCCGCCCAGCAGGCCTCGCTGGTGGCCGACCTCGAGAAGAAGCTCGGCCGCAAGGTGCGCGCCCGGGTCGTGGTCGACCCGGCCCTGATCGGTGGCGTGCGCGTCACCGCGGGCGACCAGGTGATCGACGGAAGCGTGCGCGGCAGGCTCGCGTCGCTGGCCGTCGAGCTGGTCAAATCCTGAGGGACCGCGGCCAGGACGCGGCGCGCCCCGAACTGAACTCCACAATCGAATCGGAACCGTCATGCAACAGCTGAAACCCTCCGAAATCAGCGACCTGCTCCGCTCCAAGATCGCGGGCATGTCGCTCTCCGCGGACGTGCGCACCCAGGGCACCGTCGTGTCGGTGACCGACGGCATCTGCCGCGTGCACGGCCTGTCGGACGTGATGCAGGGCGAGATGCTCGAGTTTCCCAACAACACCTTCGGCCTGGCGCTGAACCTCGAGCGCGACTCGGTCGGCTCGGTGATCCTGGGCGAGTACGAGCACATCTCCGAGGGCGACCCGGTCAAGTGCACCGGCCGCATCCTGGAAGTGCCGGTCGGCCCGGAACTGCTCGGCCGCGTGGTCAACTCGCTCGGCCAGCCGATCGACGGCAAGGGCCCGATCAACGCCAAGCTGACCGACGTGATCGAGAAGGTCGCCCCGGGCGTGATCGCGCGCAAGTCCGTGTCGCAGCCGGTGCAGACCGGCCTGAAGTCCATCGACGCGATGGTGCCCGTCGGCCGCGGCCAGCGCGAGCTGATCATCGGCGACCGCCAGACCGGCAAGACCGCGGTCGCCGTCGACTCGATCATCAACCAGAAGGGCAAGGGCCTCTACTGCGTCTACGTCGCGATCGG